>SFNC01000072.1 GCA_004554255.1 Bacteroidales bacterium | reverse complement strand
AAATGGCTTCTGATATAGCTATATCACTTGTCTCTCGGGTTTGCATTCGCAGGGGAATGTGGATACAAAGGTACTATACTGGGTGCTCGGTTTTTATGCGTGGATGTGCCGGGGGCATAATTGTACGCATAATTGAGGGGCGAATTGAGGGGCACTAAACGCGCCTCTGACAATAATTATTGGGTGGGGGCTTTTGTGTTTCGATTAAAATGGTTATCTTTGCAATTTAGTAGTCTGAACTTCTTGAACGGGACGGCAGTCCCGGCTCATAATCATAACGGCTTTTTAAAATGAACGAGTTCTCTGTACATATCCTGGGGTGCGGGTCGGCGATGCCGACGATGCGGCACATGCCGTCGTGCCAGGCGATAGAATACCATAATAAGATTATGCTGGTGGACTGTGGCGAGGGCGCGCAGTTGTCGCTGCGCCGAGCCCGCCTCAAGTTCTCGCGTGTGTCGCATATTTTTATCAGCCATCTGCACGGCGACCACATGCTTGGCCTGCCCGGGCTGCTGAGCACTCTCTCCATGCATGATTTGGGCGGCACTGTGCATGTGCATATCTTCGAGGAGGGAGCGCGCCTGATGCGCGAGATTCTGAGCGTGATATGTCATGGCGACAATCTGAATGTGGAGTTTGATGTGATTCCGGCCGGAGGTGGCGTGGTGTACGAGGACAAGTCTCTGACTGTTACCGCATTCCCGCTCTATCACCGCGTGCCGTGCGTGGGATTCGTATTCCGCGAGAAAGAGAAACAGCGCCATCTGCGCGGCGATATGGTGGAGTTCCTGAAAATTCCCGTGAGTCTGCTCCCGGACATCAAGGCCGGTGCGGACTTTGTAAAGGCCGACGGAACGGTTGTGCCGAACGAGCGTCTGACCACGGCGGCGAGCCATGTCGGGTCTTATGCTTATTGTTCTGACACGATGTTTAACCCGGCTGTGGCTGAGGCCGTCAAGGGTGTGGATGTGCTGTATCACGAGGCCACTTACGCGCACGACAAAACGCAGAATGCCGCCACGTACGGGCACTCCACGGCGGCGCAGGCCGCCGAGATAGCTCGGCTCGCCGGGGTAAAGACCTTGCTGATAGGCCATTACTCCAAGCGCTACGAGGATACTTCCATATTGCTGAACGACGCAAAAGAGATATTTCCCAACACCATTGCCGTCAACGAGGGCGATGTAATCAGCTTGGTATGAGCGCTTTTTTACGTAACGACGAGTATTTTATGCGTGCCGCGCTGAACGAGGCGCGCCGCGCGGCCGCGGAGGGCGAGATTCCGGTGGGCGCCGTCATCACCGATGCCGAGGGGAACATAATCGCCTCGGCGCATAACATGACACAGGCGCTGAACGATGTCACGGCGCATGCCGAGATGCTTGCAATCACCGCGGCAGAGTCGCATTTCGGTGCCAAATACCTCACGGACTGTACGTTGTATGTCACCGTAGAGCCATGCCTGATGTGCGCCGGCGCCCTTGCCTGGAGCCAGATAGGGAGGATAGTGATAGGCGCACGGGACGACAAGCGCGGCTATCGTGTGCAGACATGTGCTAATCCCTTCCACCCCAAAACAGTGGTGGAATATGGCGTTCTGGCCGAGGATTGCGCCATGATGATGGTGCAGTTTTTCAGGTCGCGGCGATAAATTATAATTAAAAACATCCACAGATTATGAAATATATGTTTATAGCCGGTGAGGCGTCCGGAGACCTGCACGCATCCAGGGTTATAGATGAGATACGGCAGCGCGACCCCCGCGCCGCATTCATGTTTTTCGGCGGCGACCTGATGGCCGCGGCTGCTGACATAAAGCCCATGGTGCACTTCTCGGAGATGGCATATATGGGATTCAGCGAGGTGCTCCGCAATCTGGGGAAGATTTCGGATAACCTGAAGAGCGCCAAGCGATTACTGCGCATGTGGGAGCCGGATGCGCTTGTGCTGGTGGACTATCCGTCGTTTAACCTTAAAGTCGCCGCCGCGGCAAAGAAACTGGGCATCCCCGTGTTCTATTACATCTCGCCCAAAGTGTGGGCGTGGAAGGAATGGCGAGTGGCCACGCTGAAGAAAGTGGTGACGCGGATGTACTGTATTTTTCCGTTTGAGGTGGGGTGGTATCGCGACCATCACCAGTGGAAAGTAAATTATGTGGGCAATCCGTCGGTGGAGGAGATTGACGCCGCCATGGCCTCGGCGCCGTCGCGCGCCGAATTCCTCGCCAAGTACAAGCTCCGCGACCGCCAGATAGTGGCATTGCTGCCCGGCAGCCGCCTTGGCGAGATAAAGAACAATCTGGAGATAATGACCCGCGCCATGCGTCAGTTCCCGCAGTACCGTGGTGTGGTGGCCGGTGCGCCGAGCGTGCCCGCCGACTTTTACAAGAGTTTCACCGATCTGCCGGTTATCACTGGGGCGACCTTCGACCTTCTCGCCAATGCCCGTGCGGCGCTCGTCACCAGCGGTACCGCCACGCTTGAGGCCGCCCTTGCCGGCGTGCCACAGGTGGTATGCTATCGCTCAAACGGTTCAAAGATAGCCTATAACGTGATGAAGCGCATGCTCAGCGTGAACCACGTGACACTGCCGAATCTTATCACCGGCCGCGAGATTATCCCCGAGCTGCTGCTGCATCTGTGTACGCCCGACACCGTGGCGACAAATCTGGCGCCGCTGCTCCGCGACAGCCCCGAGCGGGCGCGGATGCTGGACGACTACCGGGAGATGCGCAAGGTGCTCTCCGGCGCCGATGCCGCCGCAAATGTCGCCAAAGACATCATTGCCACGCTCGCACAATAATAGACCGCGTTATACGTTATTATATAAGTCGGAATTTTGGAATAATTCGCCGACTGTGTCGACTGTGTAATGAAGTTACGACAACTTCAATAGCAATTAATCAATGAAATCAATAAGATACTTTCTCCTTCTGATTGTCGCCGTCATCGTAACCGGATGCATCGACGATAGCATTTCCACCTCGCCCTCAGACCAGCCCGTATTCTCGGTAGACACCCTTAAGATGGGCACCGTATTTACCGAGGAGGTGACGGTGACGCATAAATTTACAGTACGCAACCGCCACGACAAGGGCATGAACATCAGCGATATACGCCTCAGCGGGGCCAACGCCGGGCTGTTCAGATTGAATGTGGACGGCATGTCCGGCACAACGTTCCAGAACGTGGAAATCCGTGCCAACGACTCCATTTATGTCTTTGTGGAGGCCACCCTGCCGGCCAATAACGCTGAGATTCCTATCGCGGTGGAGGCTAACGTGGACTTCCTTACCAACGGAGTGACTACCAGTGTGGTGTTGCGCGCTGACGGCCAGGATGTTAACCGCCTGCGCGCCGTAACCATAACCGAGGACACGCACTTCACCGCCGGCAAGCCGTATCAGATTTTCGACTCGCTGGTAGTCGCTGAGGGTAAGACACTTACGCTGGATGCCGGTGCCGATCTGCGTTTCCACGACGGCGCCATTTTCATAGTCCGCGGCACGCTCATAAGCAACGGAACGGTGGATAAGAATGTGAATATCTCTGGCGACCGCACCGGAAATGTAATCACCAACATCACCTTCGACCTGATGTCGCGCCAGTGGAACGGCCTGCAGTTCACGGCGTCGTCGCGCGGTAACCGCATGTCCCACACGCACTTGCGCAACACCTGGTACGGTGTGATAGTAAGCGGCGACGGAACAACCGAAAGCGAGCCCAAGCTGTGGCTGCAGAACTGCCGCCTCCGCAACAGCGGCGACCTGGTCCTTGAGGTTTACGATGCCGATGTCTACGCTGTGGGCTGCGAGTTTGCCGAGGCCGCGAACGGAGTGGTTGCCCTCAGCGGCGGCACGCACGTGTTCAACCAGTGCACATTCGCCAACTATTACCTGTTCAGCGCCATTGCAGGTCCGGCTATCGCGCTGTCGCACCTCTCGCCCGAGGATGCTGACGATTCATCTACGCCCTATACCGCCGCCGAGTTCTCAAACTGCATAATCTACGGCCTTGGCGCCGATATTGCCCCCGGCGACCTTACCGGCACGCAGGTGACATTGCGTAACTGCCTGTTAAAGAGCAATGGTACGGACGACGATAACTTCATCTCCTGTCTCTGGGATAAGGACCCGCTGTATTACACCGTGCGCAACGACTATCTCTTTGACTATCGCGTCAAGCCCGAGTCTCCGGCCATTGCCGCCGGCGATGCCTCGCTTGTCCGTCCCGATGCCGCGTACGACGCCTACGGGCTGCCGCGTGGCTCATCGCCCGACCTCGGCGCTTACGTCTATGTCGCTCCGGAGGAGTGATTATACCAATATGGCCGAGTAGACGAGCAACCCCACGACGGTTGTCGCAAAGATTACGGCGACAGGCAGCGATGCCTGTCGCTGTTTTTCTATCAGGCTGTTCCTGATTTCAGAATTGCTTGATTTACAGATGCGTGCGATGATTCCTGCGGTGACATAATACACCATCGCCGCTATGCCGGCGCCTACGATTCCGCCCACCAAGATATCACCGGGGTAGTGGACGCCAAGATACATCCGCGAGTAGCAGTTCAGCACGGCCCACGCCAGCAAAATGCCGGTAATCAGCCGGTTACGCGTCACCATCGCCACAAAAGCCATGAGAGCGAAAGTGTTTGTGGCATGGCAGCTGGGAAAACCGTAACTGCCTCCGCGATAGTCGTTTACGATATGCACCAGCTGCGACAGCGGATTGTCGGCGTTGGACGGCCGCATGCGCTCCACGTACGGGCGTATAATGGTGGCGCATGTCTGGTCGGCGAGCGTAATCACCACACCAATCGCAACACCCAGTGTCACAGCGTGTTTCCACCCGTAACAGCGTATGAAAGTGTAGAATATGGCAACATACAGAGGTATCCATATAAGTTTTCCGGAGGCCGCCTTCATAAAATAGTCCCAGAACGGGGCATGCCATCCGTTAATGCCCAGAAGTGCCTGGACGTCAAGCTGTTGCAGGTATTCAATCATCGTTTGTCAAGATCGCTGTAGATAGTTTGTATGTATGCTCTCAGCAGCTCCGTGTCCGCGCCGGTTGTCTTTTTGTCGGCAACCGTTCCGGTGGAAATATTGCCGTCCGCGTCAATCAGGCTGAACCACTCTGTTTCGGTGAGCCATGCGCGGTGTACTGCGTTGTTGTCCAGGAGGTTGACGGGTCTGAAGAATCCCGAGTAATCCAGGCCGAGCATAGCCAGGACGGTTGGCGCAATCGCGCTCTGCGAGCCGGTGGTGGCGATTCGCGCCGGCGTTCCCGCCACAGCTCCGCCGGTGATTACCAAGGGAATATGATGCCGCTTCAGGTGGTCTTCCAGGCCTTTGGGATAGGAGCCCCAGTGGTCGGGGACAATCACCACCATAGCGTTGTCCCAGCGCCCGTCGGCCTTAAGCTGTGCCACAAAATCACCCATGCAGCTGTCGGCGTACGCAAAGGCATTCGCGCGGATGTCCGTGTGGCGCGACTGATAGGGGACCTCGTAAGGCTCGTGCGACGACGAGGTCTGCACCACGGTCAGCGACGGCGACGGCCGTTTGTCGGCCAGTGCCCGCGCAAATACGGCATGGTCCGGCGCGCCCCATTTGCTGAGGCGCTCGCTCACGGGGAAGTTATTGTCGCTCACTATGTTATCGTATCCGGTTGCCACCAAATACGCGTTCATGTTGGTGAAATCGGCATCGCCGCCATAATAATAATAAGTGTGGTAGCCGGCTTTTTTCAGCTCGTGCGCGAGCGAGGGCATGCCGGCGAATTTATTGGGATAGCGCATTACCGAGGTGGTGGGCAGCGCGGGATAGCCGCTGAGGATGGTGGCCAGGGCGCGGTCCGTGCGGAAACTTTCGGCATAGAAATTGGTGAACAGCGCGCCTTCGCGGGCTATTTTGTCCAGATTTGTAGCAATATCCTCGCCGCCGAGCGAGGGCATGATCTGTGCCGAAAAGCTCTCCAGGATGACGAGGTAAATGTCAGGCCTGCTGTCCTTTACGCTTATTACTGCCGTTGAATCCGCCGTTGCCGCAGGGCTTTCAAGGCGGCGCATCAGCCCGTCGGCTTTGGCCGGGTCCATATAGCGGAATGTGCTGCCTAAATTGTCGATTCGCGTAATGGAATAGACAAAATTGAACATCGGATTTATGGCCGCATGGTTCAGGCGCATGTCACTGCTGAAATACGCCTGTCCGGGCGACATGGTGCTCACTGTAACGCCGCCGCGGATTGGGATAATCATCGCGCCGCCGATAATCAGGAACGATACCGTATGTATAATCTTGGTTTTCAGTATGTTGTTTGGCTCAATTGCAAATTTGGCGGCAATGGCTTTCAGCAACTGGTGCACGCCCCAGGCTATCACTGCGGTGACGATTACCGCCAGGACTTCCCACCACCATGCCATGCTTGCCAGCGCCGCCCCCGGCGAGGTGGTAAAGTAGAACACCGGGGTGGCGTCAAGGCGAATCTGCCAGTAGGGGTACAGGACGCTGTCCACCACAAGGACAATGCTGAAAACTGCCGCCACAAACCACAGATAGCTATTTAATATTTTAAGCATCAGTGGCTTGCCATACCATGCCTGCGCGATCATCCATAGCACTACGGGAGCCATCAGGTATGCCGACATGGACAGGTCCATGCCTATTCCGTGCCGGATAACGTCACCGATATTGGCGAAGTCAGCCCAAGAGAATGCCGGTTGAATGGCAATAAATACGAACTTCTGGAGAATCATCAGAATCACCAGCATCGCCCATAAAGATAAGAACAGCAGTAGTTTACGTTTCATGACGGTAATTTAGTGTGTCGCCGAAGAAGCTATCCATGTAGTCGGCGCTGAGGCTTTCAGCGGGATCCTCCTCCGGGAGGGTCCGGTAAATCTTGCCGAATCCCGGCAGATTTATCAAGAAGTTTTGGTTGAACTTATGCGCTTCATTTGTCTGAAGCGCATTGGAATACGCATTATCGGCCTCCGGGAGGCGGCTGTTGAATCCGAGCAGCATCGCGGCGCTGACCAACACAACGCTGCCGATAATCGGTGTCATGGAGTAAGACTCGAAGATATTGCCAATAACTTCTTGCGTATAAACCGAGTAGTTTACGGTAATAAAGCTGTGACAGACGTTGAATCCTGCCCAGGAAAAGTATTCGGCCACGCAGTTGTAAACGGTAATTACCAGTGCTGACACATTGTGTAACAATATAATGCATAATACAGCTTCAAGTATCAGTGTAAGATCAATAAACTTAAGATACACCCCGGCGAACATGTGTTCTCCGGGAGGCTGTATTTTAAGTTTGGGTATTTTCATAATGATACTGTTGAAGGGTGTTTTCTTTTAACACACAAAATTACGAAAAAAATCTCAGAATCCGGTCATTATTGTTCCGGCGTACCATTTATGCACCGAAAAAATTAGACCCGGTCCCCCTATATTTGTTAACGCAGGGGCGGTGTCTTACGGCTGTTATAAAATAAAAAAAGCCCGCGTGAGGCGGGCTTTTATGTACGGTATGTCAGATTACTTTTTGCTGCATTCCTTTTTGCACTGGTCTTTGGCGCATTTGGCCTTGTTGCAGGTCTGTTTGCACTGACCTTTTTTGCACTCGGCTTTAGCAGCTTTGCAGTCTTTCTTGCAGTCAGCTTTAGCGCAGGTTTTTTTGCACTCTTTAGCAGCCTTGCAGTCCTTCTTGCAGTCAGCTTTAGCGCAGGGTTTCTTGCAGTCAGCTTTGGATGCGGGGCATGCTTTCTTACAGTCGGCCTTGGCCTCTTTGCACTTTAATTCTTTAGCGGCGCAAGCCTTTTTGCAGTCGGCTTTAGCCTCGACTTTCTGGCATTTTTCTGCTTTATTACATGTTTTCTGAGTCTGTGCGTTTGCGCAAAAGGCGGCCATTACCGCTACCAGGAGAATTGCAATTTTTTTCATTGTTATGTAACTTTTTTATGTGATAATTCTTGTTAATATGTTTCTCGTGCTATGTTCTGTTGCAAAGTTAGATAATTTTGTTTGATTTTACAAATACAAAATCCATAAATTACCTTAAAATTGCTGTATATGGCGCTTTGCCGCGGCAGGATGACGCGAATCCATAATACTACAGTAAATGACATTGAATAAAGTTAAATATTGTTATTAGTTGGTGTTTTATTTGCTTTAGGCTATTTTATGTATTATCTTTGCAGCACTTTTCAAAGAATGATCAAATCTTATAAAACTATGGAAGCATACAATTTTATCTTTAAAGCAGAGTGGATTAAGCGCCTTGATGGTCTCAATAAAGAGCAGCGCACGCTAACAGTAATGGCTATTTACGATTACATTGTATATGGC
Organism: Bacteroidales bacterium; assembly: GCA_004554255.1. Classification (GTDB taxonomy): domain Bacteria; phylum Bacteroidota; class Bacteroidia; order Bacteroidales; family Muribaculaceae; genus CAG-873. The sequence continues at coordinate 1,266 of SFNC01000072.1, read as the reverse complement.
AAACTTTCGGATAATAATTACGTAAACTTCGCCATTTCCTGGATTCGTGACGAGATTGACCGCATGAAGCAGGCCCGCGAACGCCGTCAGGCCCGCATGGAGGAAAAACGCCGCATCGCCGAGGAGCAGAAAGCAGCGGAGGCATCAGAGTCCTCAGAGAACTCAGAGGTCTCAGAGATCTCAGATAACTCAGAGCCCTCAGAAACATCCACTCCATCCGATACCTCCCCCGGTCACTTGCCGCGCAATTGCCAGAAGGCCACCGCAGATGCCGCCGCCACATTCAGCGAGTCCACGTTGTGCGACATCGGGATGCGGCACACTATGTCCGCATCGGCGATGACATCGTGAGCCAGTCCGTCGCCCTCCGTGCCGAGGATTATCGCCAACCGCGGCTCGGCATTCAGCGCGGGATCGTCAAGCGACACGGAATTGTCGGTGAGCGCCATCGCCACAGTCTTGAATCCGAGTGCCGAAATCTCGCGCACGGGACGGTCAAGCCACGTCCAGGGTACCAAAAACACCGTGCCCATTGAAACGCGCACCGAGCGGCGGTTCAGCGGGTCGCAGGACGTGGGCGTGAGCAGAATACCGTCTATGCCCAATGCCGCGGCCGACCGGAAAATCGCGCCGATGTTGGTGGTGTCGCAGACGCCGTCTATCACAGCCAACCGCCTCGCGACGTGGCAGATATCCGGCACTGACGGCAGCTCTTTGCGGCGCATGGCGCAGAGTACTCCGCGTGTCAGCTTGTAGCCCGTAAGCCCTTCCAGAATCTCGCGAGTCCCGGTATAGACAGGCATGTCGGCAGGACTATGCTCAAGAATCCACGAGGCGTCGCCCGCGATATGCCGGCGCTCGCAGAGCATGGACATGGGCACGTAGCCGGACTCCATGGCCACGCGGATAACCTTGGGTGATTCGGCGATGAAAACGCCATCGTCAAGCACGCGAAGCTGCGCCTCCGTGAGTCGCGAATAAACCGCTACACGCGGGTCGTTTATGTCGGAAATCTCTATAATATTTGTCATATCTTGTAATTTAGTGGCAAAGTTAAGCAGATTTTTGTAATTTTGCACTCTAAACGCGCTCTTAAAACCCCGTTCCCCAATATTTGTTAATGCAGGGGCGGGGTAATATAAATTAAAATTAATAAATAAAACATGTACCCGCGAACAATATAATATTAGCGTATTCTCGCAGCTTCCGGCCATCTTTAGTCTTTTGGTTCAGTCACATAGCCCGCTATGCTCCTTCACCTGCAAG
>SFNC01000071.1 GCA_004554255.1 Bacteroidales bacterium | reverse complement strand
CATAGCGGGCTATGTGACTGAACCAAAAGACTAAAGATGGCCGGAAGCTGCGAGAATACGCTAATCTTATATTGTTCGTGGGTGCATGTTTTATTTATTTTTCCTCGAAAATACACCGCCCCTGCTTTAACAAATATTGGGGAACGGGGTCTTAGAGTTTGCGGAGTTTTATGGTGTAAAGAGAGCCGTCGCCGTCGTAGAAGGCGGCGAGGGTACCGTCGGCGTTGCATGAGGGACCCATGGGCAGCATGCTGTCGGGGGTGAGCTGCTGCCGGGCGCCGTCTTTAAGGGAAACGGCCATCAGGCGCGAGGTGAGGATGCGCTGGGAGTCGTCGGTGGTGACAACGCCCAAAATGGCGTCGTTGCCGGCCCATACGGGCAGTGACAGCTTTTTGGTAACCAGGCGAACGTCGCTGCCTTCCAGGTTGCAGGTGTAGACGCCCTCGCCCACGAGGCGGAAGAGGATGCGCTTGCCGTCGGGGCTGATGGACGGCCACAGGTAGCTACCCTCGCCGAGGGGGTCGAGATGAACGGTTTTGCCGTTGCGGGTGAGGTCCAGGTGTCCGTAGTTTATTGAGACCATGGGTGCGCTTACTTTAGCGGCTTTGCCGAGGGCTTTTGTCTTGATTTTGCCGTCGGCAACGGCGGTGAGGGTGTTTCCGGTGAGGGAGACGCCGGAGTTGAGCTCGCGGGTGGCCTTGACAACGGTGGTGTTTTTGCCGCTTGCCACGTCGACGGTTTCCAGGCTTACCCGGCGCAGTTTGTCGCTGCCGATGTGGGCGCGGTTGTATGCAATTGTCTTACCGTCAGGCGATATGGCGAAGTTGTAGGAGTCCGGGGCGGCGGCGATGAACTGTGTCGCGCCGGTAGCGGCGTCAACTTTTTCGAGGCCGCGCTCGGTATTGGTGACTATGAATTTTCCGTCGGCGCTGACCAGAGCCAGCGAGCCTTTTACATTGCCAAGACGCTGCGGCGCCGATGCGTTGAAGACTTGTGCGTCAATGCTGAAGATGCCGGCGACAAGGAGCAGGGTGGAAATGATAATCTTCTTCATTTTTGTTTATTTTGGTGATATTCTGCCGTGGCCGGGATTGATGTACACGCGCATCTGCGAGGCCGATTTGGCAGATGCACCTGTGGCAAAGGCTGTCAGCAATAAGGTTGCGGCAGCCGCTTTTAGTATTCTCATTCGGATTTTATATTGGTTTATTTGTTGATTATTAATCACAAAATATGCAAGTTACGTACAAATCTACAATTTTTTCGCAAAGCTTCAAACTTTTTTTGTAATTTTGGGGTATAAAAGACTGAAAACAGTAAAAGTTTATGCTTGATTTTACACCTATAGCACGAAAGGTAATGTCGCGCAGGGTCCGTGCCGCCGGGACATGGTGCGGGCGCGACGGAATAGAAGCGGCACAGCGCAAGGTACTGCGTTACCTTACTACGCGCGGAGCCGGGACGGAATATGGCCGCAGTGCGGGCATAGTGGCCGGCGATGACTATGCGGCGTTTGCTTCGGCGGTTCCGGTAGCCGGATACCCCGCAATACGCCCGTGGGTGATGCGTATGGTGGCCGGCGAACGGGACATTTTATGGCCCGGAGTGTGCCACAGATTCGCCCAGAGTTCGGGTACCTCGGACGGTAAAAGCAAGTATATTCCTGTTACTGACGACTCGCTCAGGCTCAACCATTACCGTGGCGCCGGCGATGCCGTGGCCCACTATCTGCACAATTACCCCGACAGCCGGATGTTTTCCGGAAAAGGCTTTATCTTAGGCGGCAGTTTCGCCAATGAGCTGTCGCTGCCGGCGGGAGTAAGGGTGGGGGACCTGTCAGCGAATCTCATAGATGATATAAATCCGCTGGTGAATCTGTTCCGCGTGCCCGGCAAGAAGGTGGCGCTGATGGCGGACTGGACCGAGAAGGTTCCGGCGCTGGTGAAGGAGTCGCTGCATGCCGATGTCACCAATATTTCGGGTGTCCCGTCGTGGTTCCGAACTGTTATCAAGGAGGTTATAAAGGCCGCCGGCGCCGAGAATATACATGATGTGTGGCCGAATCTGGAGGTCTTCTTCCACGGAGGAATCAGTATGGAGCCGTATCGCAGCGAGTACGCGGCGCTTACCGCGCCGGGGAAGATGCGTTATGTGGAGACATATAATGCCTCAGAGGGCTTTTTTGCCGTTCAGGACTTGCCGGAGCCGGGAGCAATGCTGCTGATACTTGATGCCGGCGTGTTCTACGAATTTATGCCGTTGGACGAGTGCGACGAGGCTATGCCGGCGCATGCTGTCCCGGCGTGGGAAGTGGAGGAAGGGCGGACCTATGCGCTGGTAATTTCGGCCGCTAACGGTCTGTGGCGCTATCCCATAGGCGATACGGTGAAGATACTGTCCGCCAGTCCGTTGCGCATCGCCATCGCGGGCCGTACACGCCATTATATCAACGCTTTCGGCGAGGAGGTAATGGTCTACAACACCGATGCGGCGCTTACTGCGGCATGTCGTGCTACGGGTGCCCGGGCGGCAGACTATACCGTTGCTCCGGTGTTTGCCGAGGGCGGTCGTCGCGGTCGCCATCAGTGGCTGATAGAGTGGTCAAAGGCGCCGGAGGACATGAGTGCCTTCGAGGAGGAGCTGGACAAGGCTCTGCAGCGCGAAAACTCTGACTATCAGGCAAAACGTGCCGGCGGAATATTCCTGGACAGGCTGACGGTGGACAGTGTGCGGCCGGGAACATTCGACGCCTGGCTGGCGTCCACCGGAAAACTCGGCGGACAGCGAAAGGTGCCGCGTCTGAGTAATGACCGGCACCTTGTGGAGGCGATTCTTGCGCTCTGCAATCAATAATGGAAAGATGAACCGCCGAGGAATTCGCGCAGAAGCGATGTGGGCGGAATCATTTCCATGGGAATGGGTCGGAAATAGCTCAGGAATTTGCGCAGGCGGTATGCGATTGCGTACTCGGGCTTGTCGGAGGTGACATCCTTGAGCACCTTGTCGGCGAAATCGCGCATCACGCCCATTTCAAAAATCAGGCTTGAGTTAAATGTGGCATCGGCATATTCCTGGAAGGGGAATATCCATTTTTCCTCGCCGCGGCGAACGGACGGCCATCTCTGCAGCGACTCCAAAGCACTGGTACGGCGATACTTATAGTCGCGGACAATGCGGCGCAGCAGTCGGTTGTCGGTGGTAGGCACCCAGTTGTGGTTATCCATGGCGAGGGTGGTGAGCGCCGACACGTAGATGCGGAATTTAGCATTGTCGGGGATTGACGGAATCAGCTCGGGGTTGAGTCCGTGTATGCCTTCGAGAATCATCACATCGCCGGGGCCGAGGTGCACTTTTATTGTTTTGTTAATGCGTCGTCCGAGGTCGAAGGAGTATATCGGGGTGTCCACAACCTTGCCGTCCAGGATGTCGCGAACGTCATCGTTAAGTCTGCGTAAATCAAGGGCATAGATGCTCTCGTAGTCTATTTCGCCGTGTTCGTCCACGGGTCGCTGGTCGATGTTGAGGTAGTAGTTGTCCAGCGAGATTGTAACCGGGCGCAGGAAGTTTGTCATCAGCTGTACGGCGAGGCGCTTGGTGGTGGTGGTTTTACCCGAAGATGACGGTCCGGCGATAAGGATTACGCGTGCGCCGCCGTTGTGGTATCGCTCGGTGATCTGGTCGGCGAGCGCGGCGATATTTTTGTTGTGGAGTGCCTCGGCCACGTTAATGAGCTGGGTGGTTTTGTTGGCGTCCACGGCCTCGTTAAGCTGTCCTACATTGCTGACACCCACTATTTTATTGAAAGTGAAATTCTCATGGAAGGCCTTGAACATCTTGTGCTGGCAGATGATGTCATAGGGGCGCGAGGGGTCTGCAGGGTCGAATGCGCAAAGCAGCAGGCCGTCCTCGTAGTGCGAGAGCGAGAAGACGGGGATGTGTCTTGTGGAGGGTGCGAGGCAGCCGTAATAAATGTCGGCGAGGTCTCCGAGAGTGTAGAAAACGGTGTAAAGCTCGTGTACCGATTTCAGAAGTTTTACCTTGTCGTCCAGGCCCTGGCGGGTGAAGATGTCGCAAACCTCGTTGGTACGTCCCTCATGGCGGATAAACGGCATATCCTGTTCAACAAGTTTGCGCATTTCTGCCATAATTAACTCGGTGTCAATGTTTTCCACATATTCAATGCGGCAGAAGTATCCGTGCGAGATAGAGTGCTCGATTCTGAGGCGTCCCTGGGGGTAGAGTTTGTTGACGACATAATAGAGCATCATGCACAGGGAGCGGACGTAGGTGCGTCTTCCGGAGGGCGATTTAATATCCAGGAACTCAATATCTTTCGAGGCGTAAATCGGGAATGACAGCGGTTCGTTTTTGTTGTTGACATGCGCGCAGATGGGGTCAATGCCGAGTTCGGGGCCTAACTGTCGTGCAACGTCAAGAAGAGTAGAACCACCTTCAATTTCAATGAAACGCTTCAGGTTTGTGATGTAGACTTTGATAGTTGAGCTCATGGGTAATTGTTGTTTATAATTGAGGGATTTAAAATTTTTACTGACGGATAGATGAAAGAAGTTTCATCCATTGTTCCACGTGAAAACTTAGCGCAAACCGGGTTTTGTATTCGGTTCTTGCCTGTTTTTTCAGTGTTGCGAGTATGCTTCTATCTTTCTGAATTTCAGATAATTCAGAAATCAGGGCGTCTTGGTTTTCGGAATTTAAAACGGGAACCGAGCAAGCGCGGAGGCGTATGTCCTGTTGCGAGGGGATGCGTGTCGTTGCCACGGCGATGTCGGAGTCTGCGATGGCGGTATCGGTGTCGAATTCCTCGCCGTGCCATGTAATGTTCAGGCCGTCCATGTAGTGCGAGCCTTTTACGATGGGCATGGTGGTTCTTGCCGGGCCGGTGCCATAGACATTTATGTGGAAATCAGGGCCGAGGGCGTGTACAGCGTTAACAAGGTTCTGCAGGCGCTGATACTCGTTTATTGGTCCTAACCATGTGATATTCAGGTGGCTGTGTCCGGTTTGTGGTACGGAGACAGGGGTTTCTTCGCCAAGTGGAGCAGTCGGTTCTATGACAATTATATTCGCGCCGGAAAAGTTCTGATTAAGTGTGTCGGCTTTGGTCGGAACGACTATTATATCGGTAGCTTTCAGGGTTGCCGAAGTGAGTTTTTCGTCAAGAGACTTTTCGTCGGCGGGGGCGTAAATAATCTTTACGGAGCCTTTTTTTATTCCGCGGAGGCGCAGGGAGTCTATTGCGGCCACGAGGTCTTTGCGCCTGTGGCAGATTATAGCCTCTGCGGGGACGTCTTTCAGTTTTGTGGCAATGTTCAGCGCAGTGAAGGCGCTGAGCGCTGAGGCGTCAACACCATGACATTCAATGCCATAAAGCTCTTTGAGCTTATCGCTCACCTGCGGGAGGGGGGTGGGGGACTGGTTGGCGTGAATGTCAATGATTTGCATAACGGTATGGGATTAGATTTTCTGTTTGCGCATCATTGCGAAGGCGTTCTTAACGGCACGTGCTTTGGTTACTGCTATTACGTATCCAGTTTTGCCGTCCATAAAGCCTTTATTGCCAAAGTATTGGTGGCAAAAGGCTTTCAGAGCCTTGAGCTGCGGAGTTGCGCGGCCAACCTTACCGACGGTGGAGCAGTGGATGCGCGCGGATATAACGGACTTGTGCAGCTCCTTGTCGTACAGTTCCTTCGCGGTTCGTGCTCGTCGGTGCATGAGGTGTCCCTTCAGCAATTCGGGTTGCAGGGAGTTTGGGAAGGTGACGCGTTCGCCTACATCGTCCAGGTTCCACTGGGCGTATCTTTTGTTGAAGAGTCGGATGGGGGATTTCCCGGCGGGTTCGGCGTGCACCTGTCGGCCCATAATATATTCTAATGTGGGCATTGCGTAAACGCGGTGCTCGAATCCTGACTCTTTGATGTGCATGAGGGTGTCGGCGAGTTCGTCGGAGAGACACTCGTCGGCATCTATAGCGAGGATGTAATTGTTTGAGGTTAGCGAAGTGGCGTACTGGCGTTGTATGCCGTATCCACGGAATGGACGCACCACAACTCGGCATCCGGCCTTTCGGCAAATCTCGGCGGTGTTGTCGGTGGAGCCTGAGTCGACAACGATAATCTCGTCGACCAGTCGGCCGATGCGTAACGATTCGAGGCAGTCGGAAATCCGTGATGCCTCGTTGTAGGTTATAATGGTGGCCGAGATATAGTCCATTTTTTCCGCTACAAATTTTAAGTGCAAAGGTACTGCTTTTTTTGCAAATTATAATCAGGTACCGTAAATTTTTTATTGCCGATTTTATGAATTTTGGCGGTGAAATTTTCGTGCGACTGCTCGGGTTTTGTTTTCCGAGCGATTCTCAGGGGCTTAAAAATGGCAAAATATACGCCTAATGCGCTGAATTATAAAATGAAAGAGGAGTTTTATTCTTATCGCGTAAAGATTGAAAATAGAATTGAATTGTTAACGCAGTTTAAATGCGCCGTGTGTTTATGTTAAAATATGTAATATTACAAAAATGTTTGAGATTTGGATTTTTATTATTAACTTTGTGACTTAATTGGCGCAATGAGGGCATTGCCCGACGGCGCATTAATTGATTTAGAATGTCAGAGCGCATTATTTGGCAAGCCGAGGGCGCAGAACTGCCCCGGTTGGATTTTGCTCTATTGGAAGAGTGGATTGGGCAGGTAGCAGCCTCGCACCACCGGACGGTGGGTAACCTTTCGTATATCTTTTGCAATGACGAGTACATACTTAAGGTTAACCGGGAATTCCTGCAACACGATTATTTCACCGATATTATAACGTTTGACTATTGCCGCGGGCGACTGTTGCGTGGCGATCTTGTTATTTCGTTGGATACCGTAGCTTCCAATGCCCGTAATCAGGGTGCACCTTATATTATTGAGTTATACCGGGTTATAATACATGGCGTGCTGCATTTGTGTGGCATCAACGACAAAGGCCCGGGCGAGCGTGAGATAATGGAGCAGAACGAGGACAAGGCCCTTGAGATGCTTTCCCGATTGCAGTTTGGAGTCTGATATAGTGTTATTTACCGCATGAAATTTGATTTTGATGTAATAGTCGTAGGAGCCGGCCATGCCGGATGCGAGGCCGCCCATGCTGCCGCGCGTCTGGGTGCGTCCACACTGCTGGTGACTATGGATATGAACAAAATAGCGCAGATGAGCTGCAATCCGGCAGTAGGAGGTATTGCTAAAGGTCAGATTGTCAGGGAAATAGACGCTATGGGCGGAATGATGGGCTGCGTTACGGACGCCTCGTCCATACAGTTCCGCATGCTCAACCGCAGCAAAGGTCCGGCCATGTGGAGTCCGCGTGCGCAGTGCGACCGAATGTATTTTTCGGCAACGTGGCGACATATTCTGGAGAATACTCCGAATCTGGATATGTGGCAAGACACTGTTACAGAGCTTATTATAGACAATGACCGCGTGGGTGGAGTAGTTACCGGCAACGGAGCTCGGTTCACGGCGCGCGCCGTGGTGCTTACCAACGGCACTTTCCTGAACGGCCTGATGCACATAGGCAGAACCAAAGTTCATGGCGGACGAGTGAGTGAGCCTGCCTCTTACGGACTCACAGAGCAGCTTGTGTCGCTGGGCTTTGAGGCAGACAGGATGAAGACCGGAACGCCGGTGCGCATAGACGGCCGCAGTGTGGACTGGTCATTGACTTCTGAGCAGCCCGGCGACGTTGATTTTCACCACTTTAGCTATCTTCCCGAGAGCCGCAGTAAACTGCGTCAGCTCCCGTGCCACATTCTCTACACTAATGAAGAGACGCATGAGATTCTTCGCAGCGGACTGCCGGATTCGCCGCTTTATAACGGACAGATACAGTCCATTGGACCGCGATATTGTCCTTCTATAGAGACTAAGATCGTCACCTTTGCCGACAAGACCGAGCACCAGTTGTTCCTGGAGCCCGAAGGTGAGGATACACAGGAATACTACCTGAACGGCTTCAGCAGCTCGTTGCCGATAGACATACAGATTCGGGCATTGCAGACTATTCCGGCCCTGCGCAACGTGCAGATATATCGTCCCGGATACGCTATAGAATACGACTTCTTTGACCCGCGTCAGCTGACCTCCACGCTTGCAACCAAGCGCATTCCCAACCTGTTTTTTGCAGGTCAGATAAACGGAACAACCGGCTATGAGGAGGCCGGAGGACAGGGTCTTATAGCCGGTGCCAATGCGGCATTGTTAGTGCAGGGCAGGGAGCCCTTCACTCTTGGCAGAGACGAGGCGTATATCGGAGTTCTGATAGACGACCTTATCACAAAAGGCGTGGATGAGCCATACAGAATGTTTACATCGCGTGCAGAATATAGAACGCTTTTGCGCCAGGATAATGCCGATTCGCGACTGACAGAGAAGGCGCGGGAAGTCGGACTTGTGGACGATAACCGCTATGCGGAATATCAGCGCAAGCAGGCGGCAGTTTCTGCCTTGTTGGACTTCTGCAGCCGCACTGCGGTGAAGGGTGGGGAGGTGAATGACTTCCTTACCGGACTCGGATCCATGCCGCTGAAAGAGTCTGTTCGCATATCCAATCTGCTTACGCGCCCCGGCGTTGAGATTGATAGTCTTGCGGAGATTATTCCTAAGCTGCAGAAGTATCTGGAGACAATAGACGTGGATATCCGCCCCGAAGTTGCAGAAAGCGCACAGGTGCAGATAAAGTATAAAGGATATATTGACCGCGAGAAACAGAACGCTGAGAAGATGCTCAGACTTGAGAATATCAAATTGAAGAGTGATTTTGACTATTCTGCAATCAAGGCACTGAGTACCGAGGCACGACAGAAACTGGAGCGACAACGCCCCGCGACATTAGGTCAGGCGGCGCGAATCCCGGGCGTCTCACCGGCTGATGTCAACGTTCTGTTGCTGCTCTTGGGTAGATGAGAAACTAATTGTAAAACACAGACAAAATAATGTTCCACGTGGAACATTGGACCATTCAAATTTCGTATAATCAGTTATTTAACCCCGTTTTAAAAATGGAATATATTAAATCAAAAATTCGTGATGTGATTGATTTCCCCACTAAGGGAATCGTGTTCAAGGATCTGACAACTGTCTTCAAGGATCCCCGTGCGCTGCATATTATCGGCTGGGATCTTTCGCAGATGTATCGCGACAAAGGTGTTACCAAAGTAGTAGGAATTGAGAGCCGTGGCTTTATCGGCGGTTCGATTCTTGCTTTTGAACTCGGCGCCGGATTTGTTCCCGCTCGCAAGCCCGGAAAGCTTCCTGCCGACACTGTACGCGCAGAATATACTAAAGAATATGGTGTGGATGTGATAGAGATGCACCGCGACGCCATCACAGAAGATGATGTTGTTGTTCTGCACGACGATGTTCTTGCAACCGGCGGCACCATGGCTGCTGCTTATGAGCTGGTGAAGAGCATGAATCCCAAGAAAATCTACATCAACTTCATCATAGAGCTTACCGCCCTCAACGGACGTGCCACATTGCCCGCCGATGCAGAGGTAACCTCGCTCATCAAGTACTAATTCAAGTCGGTGTGTAGCCCACACCGCTTATAAACCGATATGCCCGCGCCATTGTTAATAATAAC
>SFNC01000188.1 GCA_004554255.1 Bacteroidales bacterium | reverse complement strand
TGAGATTGACCGCTGACCGCAACGGACTGTGAACGACAGCAGCGTAATGTCGTCCGGTCTTACGGCGGCGAATGAAGCGGCGTCGGCAATAATCGAGGACAGCGAAATATTGAGCTGTATTATGCCTGTCGAGTCGGCGAACCTGCTGACATCGGCGGTGTATGGATGACGATAGAGCGCTTCCGAGTCCTTCTTACGGAACGTATGAGCGACGGAATAATCGATGCTCTCCCCCTTTTCAGCGTAGAAGAAAAGCGACAGCGTTGTGTCGGGAGCGACACGGCGCATGGAGAGCGTCGTAAGGAAATTCTCTTTGAGCCAGTAAGTAGGGTCGAAAAGGCCTGTTGACTTGTCGCAGTAAAGCACGTTGAACGTAGCGGTCGCGCTCTCGCCTCCGGCTTTCGCTTCGAGATTGAAGTCGAACAGGTTGTTGTCGGTGTTACCGGCGAGAAAATGTTCGATGATTGAGGAAATATCGGAAACAACGGTACTTCCGTTCAGGGCGTAATATCGCCCCGCCAAGAGCGCATAGCCGCCCGCGAGAAGTCGGAAATCGACAAAATCGTGGTCGGTAAAGATAGTGATGTCGGGTAGGTCGCTCGACAGAGCTATTGTTGGAGTATAAAAGCCAAATCGTATCATACCGCGAAGTTACGCGCGAGTATGCGGAGGATAAAAGACACACTCGGCTCTACTTTGATGTCCGTCAGGAACCGCCCGGAGCACAGCGATTGCGTAGGGATAGAGCCGCTACGGCTGTTTAGTTCAGGGCAACTCGGATGTCGCGAGAGCGAACCTGCCCGGTAGCCCACACGGCTAAAGGGTTTGCCCTGCTACGGCAAAAAGATTACTCGGCGTTTTCTCGGATGGCCGCGAGGCACCGCCCGGAGGTCGCTGTAACCATAGGGCAAAACGTCGCATCGGCTAAATCGACTCGGCACTACTTGGATGTCCGTCAGGAACCGCCCGAAGCACAGCGATTGCGTAGGGATAGAGCCGCACCGGTTGTTTCGTTCAGGGCAACTCGGATGTCGCGAGAGCGAACCTGCCCGGCAGCCCACACGGCTAAAGGGCTTGCCCTGCATCAGTTGTTTTGTTCAGAATTTTCTCGGATGGCCGACAGGCACCGTGCGGAGGTCGTTGTAACCGCAGCACAAAATTCTGCCACGGCAAAATGAGAGGCCGACCCCGAAGGGTCAGCCTCGATGTGAGAGATTGGAGGTTATTTTTCCAATCTCGGCATGAGGGCGTTGCCGCGCAACGACTCGCGACGTTGAGCTTCGGCGAGAATGGCGCGGGCGCGGAAGTGGGCCCCGGCGTGAACCTCGTTGTCGGTGATAACGAGGCTGTGGCGTTCTTCGACGCAGCGGATAATCTGTGCGATTCGGCGGTAGTAGCTCCACAGGTCGCAGAGTTCTTCATCGGTGAAGATGAACGAGTAAGGCATTTCATACTGTTTCATTGTTTCGGAATTTAGAGGGTGAATGATTCGTGAGAATTGTGGTCGAGATGAGAGATGCGCAGTGTGTAGTTTTCGGCGCCGTGCCGGTATTCCACGCGGACAAAGGAATCGCCGTCGCGCCAACAGTAGAAAAGACCGAGCCGTATGGCCTCGAAGTCGTTGTCGGCATAGAAGTTCCATTTGCCGGTTGTTGTGATGCACGCCTCCCTTGCGGCCTCGAACTGGAGGCGTTCGTAGATGGTTTGGGAAATCGTCGCTCCGTAGCGGGCTTTGAGCAGGTGCATGTAACGGATAGCGCTTTTGGCGGTTTTGCATCCGCAGCCGACGTTGTCCTTGGGGGCCACACCCTTGAAGTATACGTACCAGCGGTTGAACTTGCGCTGAGCCACGATGAGCTTGGGAGTTACGGTCGGAGTAGTATCGACGGTGGGAGCTGCGGTTTGAGCTGCGATGTTTTCTGCGGATTTTTTAGTTTTCTTTGCCATGATTTTGAAGTGTTTGGGGTTTGAAATGTGAGCCGAGGCTCTTAATTTTTACATTGCAATAATTGGGAGAGATGAGAAAGTGAGTGCAAGCAAAAATTTCAATCAAAAATTTAAGGCCGGAGGCCGGTAAATACTACCTGCAAGGTGGAGATTTATAAATTATTGTGCGGAAATCCGGCAGGCTTGTTTTGCGTTGAGCGGTCATCCCTACCTTTGCAAATGGAAAAATAGACCTCGGTTCACTCCCCAAATACGGAAAAATGGCAAATTAGAAAACTAACCGCAGGAACATAGCCAAATCGCCCTGCCAAAGATACCCGACCACAACTCCGCACTCGGCGCGGCTGCAAGTTTAGCGGTACGTCCGTCAAGGTTGGGGCAAGGACTGTCGAGATACGGACGCAGCCAAGAGCGCCACTACATATTACCTGCGCCCGATGCGGAGTGACCCCGAACCACGGAGAGCGCCCGGGTCGAGGAAGCAACGACGGTGTCGTTGCGCCCCGAAAGTCAGACCCTATGAACGGCTGTGCAACACATATCGTCACAACGATAGTCAAAGGGCTGCGCCGACATTTCGAGGCTGTGGCGATACCGTTTTCAGTTGGCGCGGCAGCGATAACCCGTGTGGAACACCGGCGCCGATCAAGGCTGTGCATCTCCCGACCACAATACAAAACGTTCATCCTCACGAAGCAATGCCGAGATGCAACTCACACGCAGGAACTTACAATCTCGATGTCTCACCGGCTATGCTTACTCGGCAAGTTCTCGGATGTCGCGGGAGCGAACCGACTGGAGGCCGACTTGCCGGAAGTCAACTTGCCGCGCTGAATGAAAAATGTTACTCGGCCAATCACTCGGATGCCGCCGCGAGGTGGACCGGCCAAAAGCCCCCACGGCTGACGGCCTGATTGCCGGACCGGCTATGTACTCAGATTTTACTCGGATGCCTCGACAGAGGACCGACCGGCAGCCCTCAAGGCTAAAGGTCTAAAATCTGCCGTGGCGTACTCGGCAAGATTTCGGATGTCGCGGGAGCGAACCGCCCGAAAGTCATTGACACTGGAGGGCAACTTGCCGCAAAGGGAACAGGAGCGGTCAGCGCGGATGGCCGGAAGGCATCTGCCCGTAGCTCTCACCTTTGCGGAGGGTCTGACCGCACACCACGGCATAGAGGCGGAGCCGTAGAGCCGTTTGACAAATAGGGCGCGAAGCGGGTTACCGACAATGTGCGGTAGCACGGCAACAGCCCCCGTAGGGGCTGTAAGCGGAGTGTGGAGCGGATTAGAACTCGTCGACCGAGTAGATATTCATATTGTAGGCATCGGCGCCGTAGAGGCTCTGGGCTATTTCGGCGGCTTCGGCCATTGAGAAGGCCTCGATTTCGTAGGACTCCACCTCGTTGTCGAAGTTTTCTACATCGACTTGGAACATACGGGGCTGCGGGCGGTTGGAGCGGCGAGCCTTGCGGCTGATATTTTCGGAGTTTTCGAGAGAGGAGAAGAACGAAGTCTGAACTGAAGCTGTCATGATTTTGAAGTTTTGAGGGGTTGAACTTGTGGGCCTTAGCCCGATTTTTACACCGCAACAAA
>SFNC01000187.1 GCA_004554255.1 Bacteroidales bacterium | reverse complement strand
AGACCACCGAAACGACCATTGCCACGCCGAGGGCGGGGTGTATATCTGTGAACCAAGATAAGCCTTGATAGCATACGATTTGCCCGCGCGGCTGAATGTCAGATTGGCATAAGGCTCTGCGTTAACGCTCAGCAATTCGGTGTCGTCAATAGTAAGCGGCAGACGTATAAATCCGCGGTGCCACGGCAAAAGACGTCCGTTAATTTCAATGGGTGTGTTGCCAGCCAATGAGAACGCTACAAACGGCGTAACTTGTGCGGCGTAATTGATTGCGAAATAATAGGTGTTATCGTCAATCTTTGCCCACTCGCCTAATGCCTTCAAGTCCATCGGTCAACCTCCACATTAATTATATTAGTGTCTTCAGTAACATCAGAAGACGAAACGGTAATTTTCGCCCACTCCCAAGAATTCGCCGTAAAGTAGCCAAAATTACGCCCTTTAGCCATAAACGCCCAATGCTTCCCCCTCGCCATCATTGGCAAAATTGAACGGTCACCCTTTGGCGCGGGAATAGAGAATGAAAGCGAACCGCCATCAGCTTCCCACGTCTCCTCGGTCAAGATGGCGGGTGCAATTATAATCACGCCACCGCTGTAACATTTCACCCACGCATCAGCACACGCTATTTCAGACGTGTAATTAACTGTTTGCTCTGTCACCTCCGCTTTTTCATTGCCATTGCATTGCCAAGTGTAGTGAAAATTTAAACCAGTGTAGAAGCTGTTAACCGCTATTCCCCCCCCGTAAAATTCAATCTTCCAACGTTCATTGGTATATGATGGGGATGATGGCGTAAACAGCGGCAGCGGTATCACTTTCCAAGGGTGGAACGCTTGCGTAGAATACTTCGCATTTCCATCTATGGAAATGTATCCGCCGACATTTGACGGCAGACACCGCCACCCCTCATATACGCCAAACTGTAGCGACCGCTCTGTCACGCCTCGGTTGGTCTGTTCCACGAGCTCGCAATGAAACGTATATCTACCGTGGTCACCGAATGTCACGTCACGATTAAAGGCGGGATTAAACGTATCCGTCCCGTCAGTCCTCACGAAAAAAAAACCGTGATTATAGATTTTCGGGCGGGGCGTGGGGAGGTCTTTGGGGTAATACCATATCGGCACCCTTTCAAAATGGCACGTCGGCAGTATCTTGATGACGTGGTAATATCTCCTCGTGTTGGCTGAGACTTGCACATAAGATTTATACAACTCAATCCCGACGACATTACCCCACGACCAATCGTTATCCGCAGTTGTCCCGCCGATGTTCCACCCGTTGCACGGTGGGGTTGATGCAGTCCACCCGTCAACGTGATAGTACATTATGATGTTGAACTTCCCCGCCATAGCCGCCAAATCAAGTTGGAAGATTTCGGGGTGCCAACTCAGCCTAAAGTCCCCACCTGTGTGGTTATCACCTGTTCGCAGCTCTATCTCGGAACCTGGATACATCAGCCAATTCATCCACGGCTGTATATCGTCAATCTTAATCATTTCAGAAGCATTTTAACGACTGCACCCGCCACCTTGTTCGTAAACTCGTCAATGGCGGCATCTAAGGCGGGTGTGTATATATCTTGTCTTGGGCTCTTATAGCGTTCCGTGCCCTCTCGCCATATCTTGGCGTATATGGCACGTCCCGCCCTCGCCTGCGCTTGTTCTAAAGTTTCGGTCGGTTTTACATCAACGGACAGCCGCTTATCTTTCACCCATTGGATAATCTTGTGCGAAACGGGGCGTGCTCGCCATCTGCGAAGACGAGCAAGTTATAATTATCCTCCTTATAGCCGAGGGATGCGGACGTGCGCCCGCTCGCGTTCTCATTCGCTGAGGCCATCGACGCGCGAATGCTGTTAACACACCTTTCGCCGATACCCTCAGCCGCTCCCGAGGTGTCACCCCTCCTCTCCTCAGTTATCTGCATACGGTTTCAGATTGCAACCACTTGGGAAATTGTTCCACGTGGAACAAAATATTAGTTTCCTAAAACATTGTTCCACGTGGAACATATAATCAAGATAGATATATTACGATGGTTGAGGACACGATGTTAATTATGCAGAGTGTTTCCGCAACAAACGTGCGCACGGGCGTATGGTAGCAACACGGCCACAGCAGCCACGTTAGTAAGAGGAAAGGCGAGGCGACCAACGCTACCCACGCTTGCGAAGCTATACCGAAGATAAGAGCCGCCGCAACGTGAACGGGTCTTACTGATGGCGATTTGAACTGCGCCGCCGCGCCCACGAACACGAGCCCCGACCCTTGCAAAAAGCCGAGGAACTGCCAAGGCTCAGGCGTGATGTGCACCACGCCTATAGCCACGAGGAAGCCCGACGCAACCATCACCGCCGTAAACCAACCTTGTCCACCGCGGTAATAAGTCTCGGAAATAGACGAGGGTACACCCTTGATAAGGTGGCACAGAAAGCC
>SFNC01000186.1 GCA_004554255.1 Bacteroidales bacterium | reverse complement strand
GGTTTCATTTGGGTTGCGCCGTCCAGATGCAACCCCGCCGGGGTTGTCATGTGCGGGTCCGGGTAACCCCACGTAGCCGGCGTCGTGCCTCCGCCCGCAACATGGGGCTATGCAGATGGAACCCCTCCGGGGTTACGACACACGCGAACGACACAGCGTTACGGCACGGAGGGGCATAATGGCGGGAACGGGATGGATTGCGGCAACACGGAACTTTTTCGGTGCTTGGCACCGAGGCACGGAATCCCGACACGGATGGCCACGGAACAGGATACCGCACATCCCGCCACGGAGATCACAGATCATAAAATCGCCAAGGCGATTTTCCTCCGCGAACTCCTCAAAACGAGACGAATAAATATTTTCTCTGCGAGAGTTCCACAGAACTCCTCGGCGCACTCAGCGTACTCTGCGCGAGATTAAAATCCCTTTGTGTCTATCCGTGATAACCCCGGAGGGGTTCCATTTGGGTTGCGCCGTCCAGATGCAACCCCGCCGGGGTTGTCATGTGCGGGTCCGGGGAACCCCACGTTGCCGGCGTCGTGCCTCCGCCCGCAACATGGGGCTATGCAGATGGAACCCCTCCGGGGTTACGGCACACATGTGCGGCGCAGAGTCACAATAACGGAACTTTGGAGGCGCGGGGTTTCGGCGGTAGGACGCCGCCACTCCATTGTTCCATGCCGATCCGTGATAAAGTTCCGTGCGCCATTTGCATGCCGAATGGCTAAAGTTCCGTGTTGATATAATCTATACAGTTCACAATGACACGGGACATATTACCGGTTATAACACCGTGTCCAGGAACATCATCAGCGCGAAGCCGGCGGCGAAGCCCAGCGTGCCGAGGTTGGAATGTGGCCCCGTCTGCGTAGCCGGGACAAGCTCCTCCACCACAACATATATCATCGCCCCGGCGGCAAACGCCAGCAGATACGGCAATATCGGCGTTATCAGCGTGGCCAGCAGTATCGTCAGAATCGCCGCTATCGGCTCCACCACACCCGACAGCGTCCCCACAATAAAGGCGCGCATTCGGCTGTTGCCCATCGCCCGCATTGGCATCGACACTATGGCTCCCTCCGGGAAATTCTGAATGGCAATGCCGGCGCTGAGAGCGAGCGCCGCGCTGAGCGGGATGTATACGCTGTGCTCCAGCACCGCCGCAAGAGCAACACCCACGGCCATGCCCTCCGGGATATTGTGGATGGTTACGGCCATGGTGAGCCGCGATGTGCGCGACAGCTGCGACGGAAGGCCCTCGGCCTTGTCGGACTCCACATGCTGATGCGGGATGGTTACGTCCAATAGCAGCAGAAAAAGCACACCCACAACAAATCCCGCGACGGCGGGTACCACACGGTAAAGACCATCGCTACCGGTCATTTCCATTGACGGTATCAGCAGCGACCACACCGACGCCGCAGTCATTATGCCACCCGCGAAGCCAAGCATCGTCTTTTCCAATCGCGCCGAAAGGGTGCGGCGCATCAGAAACACACAGCCGGCACCGAGCGTCGTACCCGCCAAAGGCAGTAATAATCCAAGCAAAAGTCCATTCATATATTTTAGTAGATGACAAAAAAATGAATTTTGTCGGTTATATTATTGATTTTTAATTAGTTATTCCTTGCAATAGTCCCTGAAAATTAGTGACTTTAAAGAAAAGTTTGACCGCTTTTTCCATGAAAGTTACGAAAACTCCCGGGGACTGCGACAAAGTTAATAAAATCGTCCTGATTATGCAAGAGCATCTTGGCCCGGTAATGTCATCGCGAAGCGCTTGCGTAGCAAGAATTTGGCTCGCATAAAATTGCTTGCGTTTGTTCTTCACGTCCTTTGTGTTGTGCAGACCGTCAGCCTACACAAGATAGCGTCGGCGATGGTCTGCGTGGCATTGGTATGGGCGTATCTCGTTGGCGAACATAAGGATATGAATGTTAAAGCTATCAGAATATTGAAACACGGCAAGCGAGCCAAATCGCTGGTATAGTATGGTCTGGAAGAAATCGCAAACGTACTTTTCAGACCGCTCTACA
>SFNC01000185.1 GCA_004554255.1 Bacteroidales bacterium | reverse complement strand
GGGCTGTCGTAAATCGAGCCTGAGGTCTCTACCGAAAGGCTTCCATCCCTAACTCAAAATACAGCGAGCTTCGGTACCACTTAGTGTGGATCCGAGGCTCGCTTGCTGTATGGTAGGGCGCGAGGCGGTTTACCGTACAGCCCTGCCGAGGGGCTACGGGGTGTGGTGCGGAACTCGCACAAGGATTGTCATTTTAAGTGGGCGTCGGCATCAACTCTGTGGGGCTTCGGCGTATGCCTCGCTTTCGTTCCGATCCGTTGTCGTTCTGCATCGTCTTGGACGGGCAACGGGAGGTTGGGCGAGCCTTGCCGTTATCGGCAACTCCGAGAGGGAACGGGGTCGGAACGCTGTCATGTTCCGTTTTGGGGAACTCGTGAACCTTGCCGTTTTTCCACTCGCGAAGTTAGAATGGACGTCTACGACTGGCAAGGGTACATAAATCGTCTGCAAAATTCTTCCTTTTTCTGTCGTGCCTAACAAAAAGAGTAATTTGTGCGCCGACCCTTGACTTGGTCTATCGCAGCCGGGGCTGCTGCCTGTCTCATTCTTTTGTTGCGGTGTAAAAATAGGGCTAAGGCCCACAAGTTCAACCCCTCAAAACTTCAAAATCATGACAGCTTCAGTTCAGACCTCGTTCTTCACCTCTCTCGAAAACGCCGAAAACATCAGCCGCAAGGCTCGCCGCTCCGACCGTCCTCAGCTCCGTATGTTCCAAGTCGATGTAGAAAACTTCGACAACGAAGTGGAGTCCTACGAAATCGAGGCCTACACGATGGCCGAAGCCGCCGAAATCGCCCAGAGCCGCTTTGGTGCCGATGCCTACAATATGAATATCTACTCGGTGAGCGAGTTCTAATCCGCTCCTCACTCCTTACAGCTCCTTCGGGGGCTGTTGCCGTGCTACCGCACTTTTCGGTAAACCGCTTCGCGCCCGGTTTGTTTAACGCCATTCCGGCACAGCCTCTATGCCGTGGGAACGGTCAGACCCTCCGCAAAGATGGGTGCTACGGGCAGGTGCCTTCCGGCCATCCGAGCTGACCGCTCCTGTTTCCTTTGCGGCAAGTTGCCCTCCAGTGACAATGACTTTCGGGCGGTTCGCTCCCGCGACATCCGAGAACTTGCCGAGTACACCACAGCAGATTTTAGACCTTTAGCCGTGAGGGCTGCAGGTCGGTCCTCTGTCGAGGCATCCGAGTAAAATCTGAGTACATCGACGGTGCGGCCAATCAGGTCGTCAGCCGTGAGGGCTTGTGACCGGTCCGCCTCGCGGCGGCATCCGAGTGATTGACCGAGTAACATTTTTCATTCAGCGCGGCAAGTTGACTTCCGGCAGGTCGGCCTCCAGTCGGTTCGCTCTCGCGACATCCGAGAACTTGCCGAGTAAGCATAGCCGGTGAGACATCGAGATTGTAAGTACCTGCGTGTGAGTTGTAGTTCGGCATTGCTTCGTGAGGGAGAACGTTTCGTATTGCGGTCGGGAGATGCACAGCTGTGATCGTTGCCGGTGTTCCACACGGGTTATCGCTGTCGCGCCATCGGGAAGCGGTAATGCCATAGCCTCAAAATGTCGGCACAGCCATTTGCCTTCGTTGTGACGATATGTGTTGCACAGCCGTTCATTGGGTCTGACTTTCGGGACGCAACGACACCGCCGTTGCTTCCTCATCAGTTGGCGCTCTCCGTGGTTTGGGGTCTCTCTGTATCGGGAGCAGGTAATATGCAATGGTGCTCTTGGCTTCGTCCGCATCTCGACAGTCCTTGCCCAGTCCTTGTAGCCGTACCGCTGAACCTGCTGCCGTGACGAGTGCGGAGTGACTTGTCGAGGCTCTCCGGCGGGGCGGTTTGGCTATGTTCCTTGCGGTTAGTTTTCTATTTGCCTTTTCCGTATTTGGGGATGTGACCCACGGCTTATTTTTCCTGTCGCAAAGGTAGGACTGACCGCACTTCTGCGCCTATGGCTTGACCCTCCGGGCTTGCAATCAACATTCCATAAATTCTTCACCCTCCAGGACCCAAGAATTTACCGCCGATGGCTTGTAATAACGTTTGCAATC
>SFNC01000070.1 GCA_004554255.1 Bacteroidales bacterium | reverse complement strand
TGAGAGATAGCAGCCGCCGTATCGGGCGTTATCTCCTTTCCCTGCAGGCGCATCAGCAGCATTCCGTACAGGGCGTTGAAGCATGTTTCAATCTCGCCGGGTTTTACATCGCCGGATTTGGCGCGAAGCTCAACGATGTATGGCAAAGTCTTGTAAAACAGTTCGGTATATTGCGGGAAGCGCGGGTCCTTAAGCAAAGTCTGGTGTAAATCCACCAGTTGCGACAGCGTGTTCTTGTTTATCTGCAGATGTCCGTGTTCCGTGACCTCTTCGCGGCGCATCATGTCAATAAGGCTCTCGTACCATTCGCGCATATCGCGGCGTTGAGCATCCGACAGTTGGAACTTGTCTATAACATTGCGTTCTATTCGGTCTATGTCCAGGCCGTTAGCGCGGATAATATCCTCAATCTGCCACATGTACAGCAGATATTCGGCTATATTGTCTTTTCTTTTTTGCGAAGCTATTATCATTGGTTGTTCTTTGGTTGCGAGTGCAAAGATACGGAATTTTCGGGACATTCGCATGCTTCGCGTGCAAGTACTTTTGGGGTGACCAGCGTATGGTTGCGTACGAACTTGATATTGTTCATTTGTAACGGCGACAAAATCTTTGCCGATGACGGGATATTGAAATTATTCATCTTTTTTGGCGAGGTTTATATCCGGATATAATACATTGATGCTTAACATTATGATACCATAACATGCAAGTAATACTATAGGTGCGAAACTCCACTCAAGATTACTCCACCAGCCGGACGGAAACCATAGTGCGAATATAATCCAGAAGGTAGACTGCACAGTCACGCACAGCGTGCACCAGGAGTGTGCCACCCACTTTTGATACGATAAACTCCATATCGTATATGGCAGACAGCATGCCCCCAGTAGGGCAAGCCAGGGCCATATCGTCGGAAAGGCAAGAAAAGCAATCAGACTTACTGTGAAATAGGTTAGGCCGACCTGGCTCCAGTGGAAGATGTACAGAAATGTGCCGCCGGTGTTAATCACGGTTTCGCAGCCTCCCTTGCGCAGTGTGGCGCAAACATTGTCCAGGGCCTTGCTTTTAAGACCGAGATCTTTCATGACGAGTCCGGCGGAGGCGGCCAATCCTATACCATAAAATACCGCTAAAAGATATGCCCACCATTTATTATATAATTTATTGTAGATAAACAAATAACATATAATAAATGCAAGTAAAGCTATAAGCGCATAATTGCGCATTACAGTCATGATTTCAGTAAGACGGTGCTTGCTGTAATCCGGCTCGCAAGAGTCGGTGCGGGCGGCGGCTAACAGCGCGTTCCCGGTCCAGTCGGCGATGAATTTTTCAACAAAAGCCTGCTCGGAAATTCCCTGTGTCAGGTAGCTGATAGTGCAGTCTGTAATTTGGGTGACAATAACCCATTCACCGCCCTTCAGAGGGGTGATGAATGGGGTGGGCAACTCATTTATCTGCGATTTGTCTGCAAGGGTAACTCCTTGATTGTCAATATTGTATTCGGAAAGTAGTTTTGACAGTCCGAACCACGACATAAATGGCATGGTGCTAAATCTCCTGTCGCTGTACTTTTGGGTGTGGGCGACGCCAAGGGCAGAGAGAAAATCGCTGAAAATCATGGCGTTAGTTTACGTATGAGCCCATTGCGGCCTGGACTTGTGCAAGCAGTTCGTCACCGCTGAGTTCGCCGGTAAAACGCCACATTTCCCTGCCGTTGTCAAAGACAATAAAGGTGGGAATACTGGAGACTCCGGCCTCATCGGCAGCGTCAGGATATTCATCTATATCATATTGATATACAGGAGCCATACTGCCTAAAAGTTCGCGTACTTCTTTAACTATCGGCATCATCTTGCGGCAGTGGGGGCACCAGGATGCGTAGAACTCAATCAGTACTGCTCCGGTGGCCATTTTTGCATTATCAAAGGGAATGGGCTTGTTCATAGTAAATGATATTTAGAAAGAAGATTACAGAATAATGTTTATTTTAATTAGCAACGCTCCCGGTGCAGACTTTGTTCGCATAGTAATAAGGCTGGTTAAAAATTTGCATACAAGGGCGATTTTTTGTAAATTTGCATCGTTTTAGGCGTATGCTTACGCACCTGTTTCGGTGCCGGTGCGCCTGCAAAATCAGACTCCGTTGAAAAAGACAATCATATATACACTACTATTGTTGCTGCTTTCCTTTATATACCAGGGGATTGCGGCAATGACGCAGAGCCGTAGGGCTTCGGCCGACAACGCTGTTGTCGCCGATGACAGTGTCCCTTCTGCACGTGGTGTTGCCGAGGTTGCGGACAGTGTTGGCTATCATCTTCCGCCGGTGGCGGCAGATGTTTTCGGTGATTCCGCGCTGCAGTCCGACTCCGTCATTGCCGATACAATAGTTTCTCCGGCGCAGGACACGGTACCCAAAAAGCCTTCGCGGATACGCCGCCAGAAGGTTGATATGGATGCCGTTGTGGATTTTTCGTCTAAAGACTCCATGATTCTCGTCGGTCGCGATTCGGCATTTATGTATGGCGACACCAAGGTGAAATACGGCGACCTTGATCTTACGGCTGCCAAGCTTGAGATTGACCTCGGCTCTAACACGGTTTTCGCTGTTGGAACCCGCGACACAACCGACGAGCTGGTCGGACGGCCCATCTTTACCGAGGGTGGCACGGATTACGAGGCTGATACCATGCGCTACAACTTTCGTAGCCGCAAGGGATTGATCCATAATGTTGTAACCCAGCAGGGCGAGGGCTACCTCACTGGCGGTGTCTCTAAAAAGGGTGCCGATGATGTGTATTACTTTGAGAACGGAAAATATACCACTTGCGATGAGCATGACCATCCGCACTTTTATTTCCAGCTCACAAAAGGTAAGATGCGTCCGGGTAAGGATGTAGTGACCGGCCCCACTTACATGGTGCTTGCCGGATTGCCGCTGCCGCTGGCTCTGCCTTTCGGATATTTCCCTTTCAGTGACTCATATTCCTCTGGTATAATCGTTCCCACTTTCGGTGACGACTATAACCGAGGCTTCTATCTGCGCGATGGCGGTTACTATCTTGCTATAAACCAGAATATTGACCTGGCGCTCACCGGCGAGATATATACCAAGGGCTCATGGGGCCTGTCGGCACGGTCCACGTATGCCAAGCGCTACAAGTACAGCGGTAACTTCAATATCAGCTACCTTAAGACCATCCTTGGCGATAAAGGCATGCCGGACTATTCCAAGCAGACTAACTTCCAGCTGCTCTGGAGTCACTCGCAGGATGCCAAGGCGAATCCGAATCTCAGCCTTAGTGCGTCGGTAAACTTCACCACCAGCGGATATACCCGCAATGACCTCAACAGTTATTACTCCAACGCCTTTACTGAGAACACCAAGAGCTCTTCCATAAACTTAAGCTATAAGATACCGAACACAAAGTGGTCACTGTCAACATCTATGAACGTGTCGCAGCGCACACAGGACTCCACTATCAGCGTAAGTTTCCCCAATTTGAACATCTCGCTGAGCCAGGTTTATCCCTTCAAGCGCAAACGCGCTGTGGGCGCCGAGAAATGGTATGAGAAAATTCGCCTGTCCTACCAGGGCCAGCTGCAGAATTCTCTTACGGCCAAGCAGGATGTGTTCTTTAAAAAGAGCCTTATCAAGGACTGGCGCAATGCAATGCGCCATACCATACCCATAAGCGCGACTTTCAATGTGTTCAAATACTTCAACATCACGCCCAGCATCAACCTTACGGACCGTATGTACACGCAGAAGGTACGCCGCATGTGGGACCCGAATGCCGCCGTTGAGGTCTGCGACACCTCCTACAGCTTTTATAACGTGTGGGATTTCAATGCGTCTATGTCTTTTGATACTAAGATATATGGTTTCTATCGCCCGCTTAAGTTCCTGGGCGACAAGATCAAGATGATACGTCACGTCATCACTCCCACGGTGTCCTTCTCCGGTGCGCCCGACTTCGGTTCGTCCTTCTTCGGATATTACGGAAGCTATATGCGCCCCGATTATCAGGGCAAGATGCAGGAACATGTCTACTCGTTGTTCCCCAACGCATTATATGGCGTTCCCGGGCGCGGAAAAACGGGTCAGGTCAGCTGGTCTATCGCCAACAACCTGGAAATGAAGGTCAAGAGCGATGCCGATTCCACCGGCGAGAAAAAAGTCTCCCTGATCGAGAATCTGACATACAGTCAGAGCTATAATTTCGCCGCCGACTCGCTGAACTGGTCAAACATCAACACTTCGGTGATGCTGCGCCTTACAAAGGGCTTCAACCTGAACCTCTCCGCCGTCTGGGACGTATATACCTACGAGCTAAACGAGGCCGGAAACCCGGTGCGCGTAAACAAACCGCGCTGGACCGTGGGCAAGGGTATCGGACGCCTGTCATCCACCGGTACTTCTTTCTCGTACACGTTCAACAACGACACTTTCAAGAAGAAGAGCAAGGACGACGATGCCAACAAAGGCGATAAAGACAATAACAATAAGTCCGGAGCCGAGCACGACCGCGACCTTGAGGACGAGGAGAACGACAATAGTATGCCGGACTTCGACAGCGACGGATACATGAAGTGGTCCGTGCCGTGGAACCTCACGGTGAATTACTCCATCGGATACGCGTATGGGTCATTTAACAAGCGCAAGATGGAATATAACGGAAAAATCACGCAGAATCTGAGCTTCTCGGGCAACATCCGTCCCACCAAAAACTGGAATTTCAGCTTTACGGCATCATATAACTTCGACACCCACAAGCTTGCGTACATGAACTGCAACATAAGCCGTGACCTGCATTGCTGGTCAATGCGAGCGTCATTCGTCCCGGTGGGCCCGTACAAGAGTTACAACTTCAGCATCTCCGTGAAATCGGCAATGCTCTCCGACCTCAAGTACGATAAGCGGTCGTCGCTGTCGAACGGTGTAACATGGTATTAATCAGAACAACATGCAAAAGAGCCATACACATACATATTTTCTCACCGCCGGCGAGTGTAACGCGCAGGGCGAGATGCCCGTATCGCTGCTCACCGAGCGCGTCATAGAAGTCGCCACCGAACATGCCAACAGCCTGGGTATCGGTTACGCAAACCTCCAGCCCCGCGGAATAGGGTGGGTACTCTCGCGCGTCAGCATCAGTATGCGGCAGTGGCCGGGCATAAACAGCACTTACTCGCTTACCACGTGGATAGAAGGCTGGACGCGCTTTTACAGCGACCGTTGCTTTATTGTCAGCGATGCCGACGGCAACACCATCGGATATGTCCGCACCGTGTGGGTAGCGATAGACATTAAGAACCGCACTGTGGCACAGCTGGAAGGCATCGCCGATGACGCGATGGTGAACTCAGACCTGGTTTGCGACGTTGCCAAGCAGCGTAAAATGCCGCCTGTGGCTCTGGACACTGCGACAAACGTAATGGATTACGCCGTGAGATATGCCGACCTTGACTTCAACCGTCATGTGAATTCGGTGCGGTATATAGAGCATATCTTGAATCTGTGGCCGCTTGAGTTCTTTGACCGATACACCCCGGATGTCTTCGAGATAGCATACGTGCACGAGTGCCTTTTCGGGCAGAAACTCACGATAGCGGCACGCGAAAGTGTAGACGCTGACGGCCATCCCGCCGCGAATGTGGATATGATTCGTGATGGCGAGCGTGTAATCACCGCGCGGATTGCGTTCACGGAACGTGAAAAAACTATAACAACATGATAAAAACGCACGCCATGGGCGTTTATTCTGAATAACGGCCTCGCGCGCGTACAATAAATAATAAAACAACAATAAAATAACTGACAAAATATTATGGCACAGAAAGCACTACTTATGATTCTTGACGGCTGGGGCCTTGGAGACCACGGCAAAGACGATGTTATCTACAACACTCCCACGCCCTACTGGGACGAACTCCTGGCCAAGTATCCTCACTCGCAGCTTCAGGCTTCGGGCGAGAATGTCGGTCTCCCAGACGGCCAGATGGGTAACAGCGAGGTGGGCCACCTGAACATCGGCGCCGGACGCATCGTTTACCAGGATCTGGTGAAAATCAACAAGGCTATTGCCGACGGCTCTATCCGCAAGAACCCCGAGATCGTTGCTGCCTACGAGTACGCAAAACGCACCGGTAAAGCCCTGCACATCATGGGTCTTACATCCACCGGCGGCGTACACTCCAGCATGGATCACCTTTTCGCACTCTGCGACATTGCAAAGGCATACGAGCTTGACAAGGTATTTCTGCATTGCTTTATGGACGGCCGTGACACCGACCCCCGCGCAGGTAAAGGATTCATTCAGATGGTGGAGGACCACTGCGCGCTGCCCACAAGCACCGGTGTGATTGCCTCTATTATCGGACGTTTCTACGCTATGGACCGCGACCGCCGCTGGGAGCGCGTAAAAGTTGCCTACGACCTGCTGGTTCGCGGCGAAGGCGCCCAGGCGACCGACATGGTCAAGGCCATGCAGGACAGCTACGATGCCGACGTCACCGACGAGTTCATCAAGCCCATCAATAACAAAAACGTTGACGGAACCATCAAGGAAGGCGACGTGGTCATCTTCTTCAACTACCGCAACGACCGTGCCAAGGAAATCACCGAGGTGCTCACACAGAAGGACATGCCCGAATTCGACATGCACGTAATCCCCGGTCTGCAGTACTATTGCATGACTCCCTACGACGCATCGTTCAAGGGCGTGCATATCATCTTTGACAAGCAGGATGTTCCCGACACCCTCGCCGAATTCCTCTCGCGCCGCGGCATGAAACAGCTGCACATAGCCGAGACTGAGAAGTACGCGCACGTAACCTTCTTCTTCAATGGTGGCCGCGAGGCTCCTTTCGACGGCGAAGACCGCATCCTGGTGCCCTCGCCGAAGGTCGCCACATACGACCTGCAGCCCGAGATGAGCGCTTTCACTGTCGCTGACAAGCTCTGCGACGCTATCGGCACTGAGAAATATGAGCTCATCGTTGTAAACTTTGCCAACGGAGACATGGTGGGACACACCGGTGTGTACAAGGCCATCGAGAAGGCTGTGGTGACCATTGACGAGTGCGTCCGCGAGGTCGTAGAGGCTGCTAAGGCCCATGGCTACAGCGTGATAATCATCGCCGACCACGGTAATGCCGACCACGCCCTCAACGCCGACGGCACCCCCAACACCGCACACTCTCTCAACCCTGTACCCTTCGTATACGTCAGCCCCGATGCAAACGCTAAGGTAAAGGACGGTATCCTTGCCGACGTGGCTCCCTCCATCCTTCATATCCTCGGCCTGGAACTGCCCAAGGACATGACCGGACACGACCTTATCGCCGACTGAAAGTGCTGATTATCAGAAATATCTCTATCGCTTGTGCAATTCTGGCGGCCGCTGTTCTCGGCGGCTGCTCGGGTTGCTCCAAGAAAACCGAAGTGCCGGCCGACATCACGCCGGCCGATGAGGTACATACCGTGCTCGAACAGCCGCAACGCTTTGACGCCCAGGGTCTTGACGAGCTTGCTGAGAAGGTCAGGCAGAACGCCGATTTCTCCCCGGCCGAGCTCGCAAACATGATGATTCAGGCCGAGGCGGTGTCAAACCGCGTGAGTATGGAGGCCGAAAGGCTGGTGCAGGTCGACGACCCCGCCGACACTTACTGGACCCTGAAGGAATTCGCCGAATCGCAATGGTGGGCGGATTATTCCACTGTGATGGAGTGGCTGGGGCAGGCACAGCTGCCCGGCGAGATAGCCACGCGATACGGCATGCTGCTTAAGGCAAACAAACGTGTAAACGACGTTATCACTTCGCTTGAAAGCCGCGACAACAAGTCGCGCAACCTACTTGACATCTAATTATGCAGAAAAAGTTCATATCCCGCACGCCGCAAACCCGTCGCCTCGTCCTTATTTATGCCGGATGGGCCATGGACTGGCGCCCCTTCCGCAACCTTTCGTTGCCGGGATATGACATTATGGTCGTATGGGACTACAGGGACCTTACCTTCAACTGGAAGCCCCTGATGGCATACGACGAAGTCTGCCTCATCGCCTGGTCCATGGGTGTTTTTGCCGCTTCGGTAACCATTCACGAGCTGTTGCCGCGGATAACCAAGCGCATTGCCGTGAACGGAACTCTGGAGCCGGTCCACGACTCCAAAGGCATCCCCGAAGCAGTATACCACGGTACCATCAACGCATTGGCGCCCAATACTTTGCGGAAATTCTACCGGCGCATGTGCACGGATGCCGACCAGTTCGCGAAATTCAGTGCCAATATGCCCAAACGGCCCGTCGGCGAGCTCGGCGACGAGCTCCGCGCCATAGAGACCAACGCCATCTTCCACGTTGAGCAGGTCTCCGAATGGGACCTCGCCATCGTCTCCCGCCACGACTCCATTTTCCCCACTCAGAATCAGGTGAACGCATGGCGTCAGATTGCACCGATAAGGTTCATGGAAGCGTCGCATCTGCCCGATTTCGAGCGGTTGCTGCCCCATCTTTTCATTGATAAAGACCTGGTGCGCAGCAGATTCGCAAATGCCGCCGACCGCTACTGCTCCCAGGCAGTGGCCCAGCACAACATAGCCAAGGGGCTGTTCCGCCGCTTTCGCTCCATTGCCTCGTCCGAGGCCCTTGCCGGGAATATCCTGGAGGTGGGATGTGGCGACGGCACCCTCACCCGGCTGTTTGCGCCGCATGTGCACAGCCTCTCCACGGTGCGCCTGTGGGACCTCACGCCCGCTGCGCCGGACGCCATCCCTGGTGCCATTTTTGAGCAGTGCGATGCCGAGACGTCCATACGGCGCCTGCCATCGGCCTCTGTTGCCGTGATTTTCAGCGCCTCGACAGTGCAGTGGTTCAACTCACCGGCTGCTTTCTTCCGCGAGTGCCGGAGGGTGCTGATTCCCGGTGGATACCTGGTTGTTAGTGCGTTTGTGCGCGGTAACCTCCACGAAATCACCGAGATAGCCGGGTCGGGCCTGCAGCTGCCCACCGTTGACGGCTGGAAGTGTATGCTCCCGGCAGGGATGGAGCTGCGCGTATGCGAGACCGCGCCGGAGGTGCTGATTTTCGACTCGCCGCGCCAAGTGCTTGAGCACCTGCGCGATACCGGCGTGAATGCTGTGGACTTCGGCGTGAATCCCGTTGGCATCACAAGGCGTCTGCTCGCCCAATATCCGCGTCGCGACGACGGGTCCTGCCCCCTCACATACATGCCCATATACCTTATTTTACGTAAACAGGAACAATAATGGAACTTTTTATCACCGGAATCGATACCGATGCCGGAAAGACATACGCTACGGCATGGCTGCAGCGCCGGATGATTGATGCCGGTAAAACCGTTATCACTCAGAAGTTTATACAGACCGGATGCGTAGGCACCTCCGAGGACATAGAGGCGCACCGCCGTCTCAGCGGCACCGGGCCCATGCCCGAGGATGCCGAGGGACTCACCGCTCCCGTAATCTTCTCATACCCCGCATCGGCGCAGTTGGCCGCCAGGCTTGACGGTCGCGAGATTGACCTGAGCATTATAGACCGCGCACGCGCTGAGCTGGCCCGCAGATACGACGTTGTGCTCATTGAGGGCGCCGGTGGCCTTATGGTGCCTATCACCGACGATTTTATGGCCATAGACTATATCGTCACGCGCAACCTGCCCGTGGTGCTCGTCACCAACAGCCGCCTCGGCTCCATAAACCACACCATTCTAAGCCTCGAAGCCATCCGCAGCCGAGGTCTTAAATTGCACAGTGTACTGTATAACACATTCTACGACAGCGCATCACAGCTTATCGCCGAGGACACCCTCGGCTTTATCCGCCGCTACATAGCGCGCAACTTCCCCGACACCCCCCTGCACATCATCCCCGTACTTGGATAAGCGGCATCCTGCCGCTGAGACCATAGCGACACAACCCCCCCCGGAGGGGTTCCACCTGAATAGCCCCATGTTGCAGCGCGAAGCGTTGCTACATGGGGTTTTCTCGTCCGGCACATGACAACCCCGGAGGGGTTGCATCTGAATCGCGCCGCCCAGATGGAACCCCTCCGGGGTTCGTGCCACGGGGAGGCCCGGAGACCCCATGTCGCGGGCGGAGGCACGACGCCCGCGACATGGGGTTATGCAAAATGCAACCCCTCCGGGGTTGTCCCCGAACACCAACCGATGGACTCCACACCCATCGGGCGTACGACACCCTACTGGATAAGCGGCATCCTGCCGCTTAGACATATATTGGGGAACGGGGTCTTAGAACTCGCTCGTAAAGTGGAAGGTGATTTTCGGGAAGTCGTTGCGGGCCATCTGCAGGACGTAGTTGGAGTCCGCCATGAAGACATCGCGGCCCTGTCTGTCCACGGCCATGAACTGATGTTTGCGTTTCTTGAACGCCTCCAGTGCATCCTTGTCGTCCGACTCTATCCAGCATGCCTTGTACAGCGAAATCGGCTCCCAGCGGCACGCCGCGCCATACTCGTGCAGAAGGCGGTACTGAATCACCTCGAACTGCAGCTGTCCCACCGTGCCGATAATCTTGCGGCCGTTGAATGTGTTGGTAAACAGCTGAGCCACACCCTCGTCCATCAGCTGCTGTATGCCTTTTTCCAGCTGCTTGGACTTCATCGGGTCGGTGTTCTCGATGTACTTGAACATCTCCGGCGAGAACGACGGCAGTCCCTTGAAGTGCAGCATCTCGCCGCCCGTAACGGTATCGCCGATTTTAAAGTTGCCGGTGTCCGGAAGGCCCACTATATCGCCGGGGAAGGCCTCATCCACCACACTCTTCTTCTGTGCCATGAAGGCCGTAGGAGCGCTGAATTTCAGCGGTTTACCCGTGCGGATATGCTTATATACGGCATTGCGCTCGAATTTTCCCGAGCAGATTTTCAGGAAGGCTATGCAGCTGCGGTGGTTGGGGTCCATGTTGGCGTGAATCTTGAAGATGAACCCGGAGAAGGCATCCTCGTCGGGATTCACGGTGCGCTCCTCGGTCACCACGGGACGCGGTGACGGTGCAATCTTCACGAAGCAGTCAAGCAACTCCTTGACACCGAAGGTGTTGAGTGCCGAGCCAAAGAACACCGGCGCTGTTTTTCCGGCCAGATATTCAGCCTCGTCGAACTCGGGATACACACCCTCTATAAGGTCCAGGTCCTCGCGCAGTTTTTCGGCATCAGTCTCGCCGATGGCCTCGTCCACGCGTGCATCGTTAACGTCCTCTATCTCAACGCGTTCGCTCACGCGCTGCTTGTCGGGCGTAAACAGGTCCAGCGTGTTCTCGAAGATGTTGTACACGCCCTTGAACCGCGCGCCTATGCCTATGGGCCAGCTCAGCGGGCGCACATTTATCTTCAGCTCGGCCTCCAGCTCGTCCAGAATATCGAACGGGTCGCGGCCCTCGCGGTCCAGCTTGTTCACAAAGATTATCACCGGCGTGTTGCGCATACGGCAAACCTCCATCAGCTTGCGTGTCTGCATCTCCACACCCTTGGCAACGTCCACCACGATTATCACCGAGTCCACAGCCGTGAGCGTGCGGTAGGTGTCCTCGGCGAAGTCCTGGTGGCCGGGAGTGTCCAGAATATTTATCTTGTAACCCTCATATTCAAAGCCCATTACGGACGTGGCCACCGATATTCCGCGCTGTTTCTCGATTTCCATCCAGTCGCTGGTGGCCGTTTTCTTGATTTTGTTGCTCTTTACGGCACCGGCCACATGTATGGCGCCGCCGAAAAGCAGCAGTTTCTCGGTAAGGGTAGTCTTACCGGCGTCGGGGTGCGATATGATCGCAAAGGTGCGCCGGCGTTGTATTTCTGCGTTATTTGCCATTGTTGATGTTGAGTTTTTGCATGCACCGGCTGAGGGAGTGACGCCAGTGTGGGATTGTGATGCCGTAAGTGGCCTTTATCTTGGATTTATCCAGCACCGAGAAGCACGGACGCATTGCCGCCGTGGGGTAATCGGCTGTGGTTATGGGTTTTACCGTCACTTTGTCCGACATTCCCGCCAGGTCCATTATGGCCACGGCAAAGTCGTACCACGATGCCACGCCCTCGTTGGCGTAGTGGAATGTACCCTCCACCCACCGCGGCGACAGCACAATGTGCGCCACCATCTCCGCCAGGTCGGCGGCGTAGGTGGGCGTGCCTATCTGGTCGGCCACAACAGCCAGGCTGCCTTTCTCGCCGGCCACGCGGAGCATGGTCTTCACGAAGTTGGCGCCGAACGACGAGTACAGCCACCCTGTGCGCACCACTATGGCATCCGGGCACAGGCCCATCAGCACAGTCTCGCCCGCGCGCTTGGTGGCGCCGTAATGACACTGCGGCGCAGGCCGGTCCGACTCGGTGTACGGGTGGCACGTGTTGCCGTCGAAGACATAGTCCGTGGAGATGTGCACCATGCGTATGCCGTGCGCGGCGGCAGCGGTGGCAAGATTGCACACGCCGTCCACATTTACCGCATGGCACAGGCTCTTGTCCTCCTCGGCGCGGTCCACGGCGGTGTAGGCCGCACAGTTGATGATGTGCGAATAGTCGCCGCGTGCTACAAATGCCGCTACGGCGGCGCCGTCGGTTATGTCCAGTTCCTCGTGGTCCACATAGTCCGTGACTCCCGGATTCTCGCGCTCCAGAACAAGGCGGAGTTCGTTGCCAAGCTGGCCATTTGCCCCTGTCAGTAGTATTTTCATTATGATTGTTGGTTAAATCCGCTACAAAAGTACAAAAAATCCCGCTCATAGACAAATGCCCTAAACCTAATCAGTCCATCGCGTGTTATAAGACTATAATAAGACTATAATCAACACAAACACAAAATCTGTCATGAAAGAAATTGCACTTTTGGGCGTTAACGGCACCGTTCTTGCCGACGTCCTGACCAGTCTGCTCGAAAAGGGCAAAAGCGTAGACGTATTCACCACCGAACCCTCACGCATTATGCCGGACACCACCAATGTAACAGTAAACCGCCTTGATGCCGAGAGCAAGAAGGCCATGCGCGATGTGCTCGGTGGCTTCGACACCATCGTCATCGCCGTAGAGAACAATCTCGCAGACCACGACCTCAACGACTTCATCCTCCACAACTACTCGCGGATTGTCAATGCGGCCATCGACGCCGGCGCCAAGAAGCTGATAGTTGTCGGCGGCAAGGACTCCGAAGCTTTCCTCTGCGGCGAACTCCGTCGCCACAACAACCCCTCCGGGGTTGTCATGTGCCGGACGAGAAAACCCCATGTAGCAACGCTTCGCGCTGCAACATGGGGCTATTCAGGTGGAACCCCTCCGGGGTTATGTTGCGATGTACTCAGCGGCAGGATGCCGCTCATCGTGCGGTGTGTCGTACGTCCGATAGGTGTGGAGTCTATCTGGCGGGGTGTGGGGACAACCCCGGAGGGGTTGCACTTTGTATAACCCCATGTTGCGGGCGGAGGCACGACGCACGCTACATGGGGCCTCCGGGTCTCCCCGTGGCACGAACCCCGGAGGGGTTCCATCTGGGCGGCGCGGTTCAGGTGCAACCCCTCCGGGGTTGTCATGTGCCGGACGAGAAAACCCCATGTAGCAACGCTTCGCGCTGCAACATGGGGTTATTCATGTGGAACCCCTCCGGGGTTATGTCGCTATGGACTCAGCGGCAGGATGCCGCTCATCGTGCGGGGTGTCGCTAATTTATTTTACGAGGACTTTGGTGGCTTTGTTGCCCTGGCGACGGATGTAGACGCCGTTTTCGGGGTTGGCAACGCGCACACCCTGAAGGTTGAAGTACTCTACTTCGCCGTTGTTCTCGTCTGCGATGATGTCCTC
>SFNC01000009.1 GCA_004554255.1 Bacteroidales bacterium | reverse complement strand
AATTCGGTGAAGGGAATAAGTCAGTTCCTCGTTTCCAATATGGCATTTTTCTTCGTCCCCTCGGGCGTGGCGATAATGAATTATTTTGATGTCATTGCCGCGGAGTGGCAACCGATAGTCATTGCCACAGGCGTTAGCATCGCCCTGGTGCTTGTAGTTACCGGGCATGTCCACCAGTATATGATGCACCGCAAGCTTAAGGACTCCGAACAGCGATAAGCCCGTTATCAAGGTAAAACATATTACATATGGAATATTTAAAAAGCCCGGTTTTTCTGATAGCGTTTACTTTTGCCATATACTTGTGCGCCAAGAAGTTACAGCGAATTACCGGATGGATAATGCTTAATCCCGTGCTTGTAACCATAGCGACAATGATAGCTTTTCTTAAGTTTACGGGCATCTCCTACGAGGACTATTATGGCGGCGGCCGCATGATAGAGTTCTGGCTGAAGCCCGCAATTGTGGCACTCGGCGTGCCATTGTATGCCGAACTTAGGACCATACGCGAGCAGCTGATACCCATATTCATGTCGCAACTCGCCGGTTGCCTTACCGGAATAGTCTCCGTGATAGCCATAGCGCAGGCCTTAGGTGCGAGCCGCGAAATCATAATTTCGCTGGCGCCGAAATCCGTTACCACCCCCATTGCGATAGAGATAGTCAACAACCTCGGGGGCATACCCTCGCTGACGGCATCGGTGGTGGTGTGCGTGGGGCTGATAGGAGCTATTTTAGGACTTAAAGTGCTGTCTGTAGGCCATATACGCAGCCCGTTTGCCAGGAGTATCAGTATGGGAACCGCCGCGCATGTGATAGGCACATCGCGTGTCGCGCAGATCGACGAGCGCTTCGGGGCGTTCGCCACCCTCGGCCTGATACTCAACGGCATCCTCACCGCCATGCTCACCGGTCCGATATTGCGCATGATGAATGTGCTGTGACGCGCAAGGAAACATTGGGGTAGGGGCATAAAAAAAGATTGGTAGTCATCGCGACCTCCAATCTTTCTGAAAACCTTAAAAATCTAATCCTATGAAAAAACTAATCAAATTCGTTCCTAAAGCTTGTGTGATTCTATAATCACTGTGCTTTTGTGCTGTTGTATATATAAGACGCACTAAGGGTACATTTTGTTTAATCGCCTTTGAGAAAATACCGAAACTTTAACATTCGGTAACAATTATCGTCTTTTCGCACGCAGGCGGGCCACTATAACAGCGCCAAAAAAGGACATGGCGGCGAGCCATGTCCTTAATAGTTAGCGCAATAGGTATGCGCGTGTGTGGGATACGAATTAATCTTTTGTGTCGGGTTCGGCACTGGGGAGGAGGGCAATCGGAGCCTTGGCTTCGGCATCGGGCGCCTCGGGCTGTTTTTTTGCGGCCGGGCGGCGGCGTGTACGCGGCTTTTTAGGCTCTTTGGCCGGTTCCTGTGCCGGCTCGGCAGCCTCGGTTGCCGATTTGTCGGCCTTCGCAGCCTTAGGTTTCGCAGCCTTTTGGGCTTTAGGAGTCTCCTCCTTGGGTTTCTGCGGTTTCTCCGCTTTCTCTACCTTTTCGGACTCGGGTTTAGCTTTCGGCTCCGCTTTTGTGGCCTTCGGCGCGGGTTTCTTCTCGGCCTTTTGTGGCTGTTTCTCAGCCGGCTTCTCGGCTTTTGCTTCCTTCAGGACTTCGGTAGCCACTTCTTCGGACTCCTTGCCGCGTTCGGTGGCTTTGATTTTTTTCTTTTCCTCGGTGGTGGAGTTGGTGTCTTTTTCCTGTTTTACATCCACCTCGTTGCCATCGGCGTCTACAAAACGATACTGCAGATACGCCAGGGATTCATCGGGGTAAATTTTGAATTTTTTGCCTAAGGAGCGGCGCCATTTCGCCGATTCGCTGAGTAGCCATCCCTTCTTGAGGTATGCGTCAACGTAAGGGTGCAGGTATACGCGGAAGTTGTTGAGTCCCAGCTGCGTGGAGACGTATTCTATTTTCTCCTTTACGACGTCGGTAAACAGCAGCGACGGCTGTACGGTTCCCTTTCCGAAGCATGACGGGCAGGTTTCCTCGGTGACGATGTCCAGCACGGGGCGTACCCTCTGCCTGGTAATCTGCATCAGGCCGAATTTGCTGAGGGGCAGGATGTTATGGCGGGCACGGTCGTTTGCCATCACCTCGCGCATGTGGTCGTACAGCTCCTGGCGGTGCTCGGCCTTGTTCATGTCAATAAAGTCAATGACAATGATACCGCCCATGTCACGGAGCCTGAGCTGGCGCGCAATCTCGTCGGCGGCGCGGATGTTCACCTCTAACGCGTTGGTTTCCTGGGTGTTGGTGGCTTTGGTGCGGTTGCCGGAGTTTACGTCAATTACGTGCAGTGCCTCCGTGTGCTCGATGATTATGTATGCACCTTGCTTGAACGAGACCGTTTTTCCGAACGACGATTTAATCTGTTTTGTTACCGAGAAGGCATCGAAGATAGGCTGGGGTTTCTGGTACAGCTTTACGATGTCCACACGCTCGGGAGCGATGAGCGATACATAATCGTGTATTTGTTTGTAAGTTTCGGCGTCGTTTACGTGTATGGCCTCGAAGGAGGGGGAGAAAACATCGCGCAGCATACCCAGAATACGGCTTTCCTCCTGGAAAACCAGCGCGGGACATTCGGCTTTTCGGGCTTTTTCGCATGCCTCTTCCCAGTATCTCACCAGGGTTTTCAGCTCGTGGTTGAGCTCGGCAACGCGTTTGCCCTCGGCCGAGGTGCGTACTATAACGCCAAAGTTCTTGGGCTTGATGGACTCCATCAGCTGGCGCAGGCGCACTTTTTCCTCGGTGGTCTTGATTTTCTGCGAGATAGAGATTTTGTCGCTGAAAGGAATCAGCACCAGGTAGCGCCCGGTAAACGTGATTTCGGTTGTGAGGCGAGGTCCTTTCGACGAGATGGGTTCTTTGACGATCTGCACCATAAGCTGGCGCCCGGATTCCAGCTGCTCGGTAATGGAACCGTGCTTGTCTATGTCGGGGCGCAGTTTCATCTTGGAGAGGGCTGGCACGCTTTTCGTTTTGGGGTCCAGGAGTGCGGTCATGAACTCTGTGTACGATGCAAAGTGCGGGCCGAGGTCCAGATAGTGCAGGAATGCGTCGCGTTCGTATCCAACATTCACAAAGGCGGCATTGAGGCCCGGCATCAGCTTTTTCACCTTTGCCAGGTATATGTCGCCCACAGCATACGCTATGTTGCGCGATTCTTTCTGCAGCGACATCAGACGTGTGTCCTCAAGCAAAGCTATGGACACCTCGTCGGGCCGTGAATCTACAATAAGTTCGCTTTTCATTAGCCTGTGGTTTGATTATGGTGAGTGTTGAGTTGTTTCGTGGTATGGCGGGGATGTGTGCAGACCCCCGCTCCATAATATCACAAAGAACAAACTTTAGCCGTAGCTGGCAGTATAGCTGCGCATTCCCGGCTGAAAGTCCGTTCTTGTATGTGACAAAATCTGTGAAATCGTAACGATTACTTCTTCTTGTGACGATTCTTTCTCAGACGTTTTTTGCGCTTGTGCGTAGCCATCTTGTGGCCTTTTCTTTTCTTTCCGCTGGGCATTGTTGTCAGATGTTTAGGTTAATATTATACTTTATGTTGTGTTTGTCTTATCTGTAGACGCTCAGTTACTTAACCTCGTCCATGAACACTTTGGCGGGCTTGAAAGCGGGGATTTTGTGTTCCGGGATGATGATGGTAGTGTTTTTGGAGATATTACGAGCTGTCTTTTCAGAACGTGTTTTGATGATGAAGCTGCCAAAACCGCGCAGGTATACGTTGTTGCCCTGTGCGAGTGAGTCTTTGACAGTCTCCATGAATTTTTCAACGGTTTCGAGCACTACGGCTTTCTCGATGCCGGTGCTTTTAGAAATCTCGTTAACGATGTCGGCTTTAGTCATTGTTTAATGATTATTTATAAGTTTATGATACAAATAACGTTGCTAATTAGGCATTTAAGGTGTCGGAGCATACGCTCTTCCAAAGAATGCGACTGCAAATATCGTAATTTTTTTTGAATTGGCCGCAATAAAGTTTGATTTTTCTGCTGATTTTTTGCTGATTAGCCCTAAAATTAGCATATTTTAGCGGTCGTAAACCGCAAACGGCTGCCGGCTGCCGGGCGCGGTGGCTGTCTGCGCCCGTCCGCGACGGTCATCGCCGCCCGATTATCGGGCTATAATCTCCCACAAGGTGTTGAAGATTAAACGAATGTCGTTCAGCAGAGTCGCGCGGTTCACATACTCCAGGTCTATG
Organism: Bacteroidales bacterium; assembly: GCA_004554255.1. Classification (GTDB taxonomy): domain Bacteria; phylum Bacteroidota; class Bacteroidia; order Bacteroidales; family Muribaculaceae; genus CAG-873. The sequence continues at coordinate 28,420 of SFNC01000009.1, read as the reverse complement.
CGCAGTTTGTCCGGCATCACCTTTTCTATGTACGTGCGCATGGGGTCGTCGCTGGCGGCGAGGATTTCGTTTTCGTTACGGTATCTGATGGATGCCAGCGAAGTTATTCCGGGGCGCACGGACAGCACGCGCATCTGCTCCGGGGTGTACATGTCCACGTACTTGCGCACCTCGGGGCGGGGGCCCACGAGGCTCATGTCGCCGCGGAACACGTTTATCAGCTGCGGCAGCTCGTCCAGCTTGTACTTGCGGATAAAGTATCCCGAGCGGGTGATGCGCGGGTCGCGTTCGCCTATGGTTATCAGGCTGCCCTTGTCGGCGTCGGGGCGCATGCTGCGGAACTTGTACAGGCTGAAGTCCTTGTTGTCGCGGCCTACGCGGGTCTGGCGGTAGAACACCGGCCCTTTGGAATCGGCTTTTATCCACACGGCCATCGCGGCGAATACCGGCGAGAGCACCAGCAGCCCCAGGCCTGATGCCACAACATCGAAAACTCGCTTTGCCGACAGTCTCACAGCTTGGAAATTATGTCCGTGAAGTTATCTATAATATATGAGACATCGTCGTCGCTGAGGCGTGTGTGCAGCGGCAGGGTTATTTCGTTGTGGAATCTGTCGTACGCCTGCGGGAAGTCCTTTATGTCGTAGCCCAGAGCCTTGTATGCGGTCATCATGGGCAGGGGCTTGTAGTGCACATTTGTGGCTATTCCGCGCTCGGCCATCTTCACGATAACCTCGTTGCGCTGCTCCATTGTCGCGCCCAGCAGGCGCACCAGGTACAGGTGTCCGCAGCTGCAGTGGTCGTTTCCGTAGTGGGGCAGGACCTCCACATTGAACGGCTCCAGGGCCACGTTATAGCGTTCTATAATTTCGCGGCGGCGGCGCAGCAGCTCGGGGTAGCGGCGGAACTGCGCCAGACCTATTCCGGCCATTATGTCGGTCATGTTGCACTTGAACCAGGTGCCGATAATGTCGTATTCCCAACCGCCGAGCTGTGTTTTGGCCAGCGCGTCCTTGTTCTGTCCGTGCAGGGAGAGCAGTTGCAGATGCTTGTAGATGGCGGTGTCGTCCAGTCCGGGGCGGCTGTTCCATGTAAGAGCGCCGCCTTCGGCGGTGGTGAGGTTCTTGACGGCGTGGAACGAGAACGATGAGAAGTCGGCGATTTCGCCGCACATTTTCCCGTGCCACATAGCGCCGAAGGCGTGTGCGCAGTCGGCGTTAACGATGCAGCGGTCGAACAGCGCCTGCATGTCGTTTCCGGGCTTGAAGAGATGCTTGCGGCTCTCAACGGCGGCAAAGACCTTGTCGTAGTCGCAGACTATTCCGGCGAGGTCTACGGGAATCACCGCCTTGGTGCGGGCGGTGATGGCGTCGGCCATCTTGTCGTAGTCCATCTCGTATGTGCCCGTTGCGCAGTCCACCATCACGGGGTGTGCGCCGGTGTGGCACACGGCGCTGGCGGTGGCGGTATAAGTGTATGCGGGGACAATCACCTCGTCGCCGGGGCCTACGCCCAGCACGCGCAGGGCCATCTCCATGCATGCCGTTGCCGAGTTGAGACATGCGGTGGTGGGGAGCTGCTTGCCATCGGCGGCATATCTGTCCGTGTGGCAGTACTGAGAAATCAGGAACTCGAATTTCTTTGTTTTCGGGCCGGTGGTGATCCACCCCGATTTCAGGGCTTCGCCAACCTCGTTAAGCTCGGCCTCCGACATGTCCGGCGGCGAAAACGGTATATTCCTTTTTACGTTCATGCTCTAAATCATGTTCTATCGCAGAAAAGCGTCAAGCGCAACAGTCTGCATTGGTCTGTATACGGTTGCCTGTTTCCGGGCAACATTTAGTTGTGATGTCAATTTTTGTAGCGTTACGACTTTGCATTCTGCTCCTTGACAGATACTTGGAGTGTGGCGCGGGGCCTTTTCCCGCGTCATCACCCCGGCTTCGCCAACTGCTCATGGCGTTGCCATCATAACGTTTAATATGCAAAATTACAAATTTTTCCGAAATCAATGCAAAGAATGGGCGATAAAATACGCGTCGGGGCGATTTTTTGTGGCCATTGTCGCTTTTGTATTGCTTTTCCGCCGAAATATTTGTAACTTTGTGGGTTGATAAACCCCACATTGCCGTATAGCAACAATTGCCATGACAATCGACACAGACACAAACGATACACTTTTCAACGAGGACAATATAGAGGGCCGGGCCCCGGCCAATTACAGCGAGGACGACATCAAGAGCCTTGACTGGCGCGAGCACATACGCCTGCGCCCGGGCATGTACATCGGAAAACTCGGCGACGGCACCGGCGCCGACGACGGCATCTATGTGCTGCTCAAGGAGGTGCTGGACAACTCGATAGACGAGTACATGATGGGATTCGGCAAGCGCATAGTGGTGGATGTCACCGAGACCACCGTCACCGTGCGCGACTACGGCCGCGGTGTGCCCCTCGGCAAGCTTGTGGATGTGGCGGCGCGCATGAACACCGGCGGTAAATACGACTCCAAGGCGTTCAAGAAGTCGGTGGGCCTTAACGGTGTGGGTATCAAGGCGGTAAACGCGCTGTCTACGGACTTTGAAATCCGCTCGGTGCGCGACGGCAGCATGAAGACCGCCACGTTCTGTTGCGGACAGCTGGTGCGCGAATCGGACATCGAGCCCACCGAAGAGCCCAACGGCACCTTCGTGCAGTTCACGCCCGACAATTCCATCTTCCGCGACTACCATTTCCGCGACGAGTTCATCATCCCCCTGATAAAGAATTACACCTTTCTGAACGTCGGCTTGTCCGTAATCCTCAACGGCAAGCGCTTCTACTCGCGCAACGGTCTGCTCGACCTCCTGGACGAGAATATGACTAAGGACCCGCTGTACCCCGCCATCCACCTCTCCGGCGAGGACATCGAGGTTGCCATAACGCACGCCAACCAGTACGGCGAGGAGTATTATTCGTTTGTGAACGGCCAGCACACCACGCAGGGAGGCACGCATCTCACCGCCTTCAAGGACGCCGTCACGCGCACCGTCAAGGAATTCTATTCCAAGAACTTCGAGGCTTCGGACATTCGCAACGGCATTGTCGCCGCTGTGGCCATAAAAGTGCAGGAGCCGGTGTTCGAGAGCCAGACCAAGACCAAGCTCGGCTCCGGCAGCATGGGCCCCGACGGCCCCACTGTGGCCAAGTTTGTCGGCGACTTCATAAAGCGCGAGCTGGACAACTATCTGCACCGCAACCCCAACACCGCCGAGGCCATGCTCCGAAAAATACAGGAGAGCGAGCGCGAGCGCAAGGCCATGGCCGGCGTCACCAAAATCGCCCGTGAAAAGGCCAAGAAAGTAAACGTCCACAACAAAAAACTGCTGGACTGCACCATACACTTCAACGACACCAAGGGCGACCCCGAGGTGCGCGAGTCCACATCCATCTTCATCACCGAGGGCGACTCCGCTGCCGGCTCCATCACCAAAATCCGCGATGTGCGCACCCAGGCGGTGTTCGCGCTGCGCGGAAAGCCGCTTAACTCTTACGGTCTCACCAAGAAAGTGGTGTACGAGAACGACGAATTCAACGCCCTGCAGGCGGCACTGAACATCGAGGATTCGCTGGACGACCTGCGCTACAACAAGGTGATTATCGCCACCGATGCCGATGTGGACGGCATGCACATACGCCTGCTGCTGCTGACGTTCTTCCTCCAGTTCTTCCCAGACCTGGTGAAGCGCGGCCATGTGTACGTGCTGCAGACGCCGCTGTTCCGCGTCACCAACACCAAGACCGTGAAACGCGGGCGCAGCAAGGGCCGCGACGCCGACATTACTTACTGCTACAGCGAGGACGAGCGCCTCAGTGCCATAGCCCGCGTGGGACAGAACAATGCCGAGATAACCCGATTCAAAGGTCTCGGAGAAATTTCGCCGGACGAGTTCCGCGGGTTCATAGGCCCGGATATGCGCCTGGACCGCGTGAATCTACGTAAGGACGACGGCGTAAACGACGTTCTGGAATTCTACATGGGAAAAAATACCATGGACCGCCAGAACTTCATCATCGACAATCTTGTTATAGAAGACGATACCGACCTGATATAAGCCGGTATCCCACAGTAAATTACCCTCAAAAAATATTCACCACAGCAATGTCCACAGCATTTTTTGCCGGCTCGTTCAATCCCTTTACCCGTGGCCATGCCTCCATCGTGGAGCGTGCCCTGCCGCTATTCGACAATATTATAATAGGTATAGGGGTGAATGCTGAGAAGCCCGGCGCCGCCGGCCGTGCCGATGCCGCCTGCCGCAGAATCGCCGCCCTGTATGCCGCGAATCCGCGTGTCCGCGTGGAGGTGTATTCGGGCCTCACGGTTGATGCCGCAAAGGCTTTCGGTGCCAATGTCCTGCTGCGCGGAGTGCGCTCGGTGGCCGACTATGAGTACGAGCGCTCCCTGGCCGACCTGAACCGCCGCCTGTCCGGGATAGAGACGCTGTTGCTGTTCTCACTGCCCGAACTGGAATACATATCCTCGTCGGCAGTCCGCGAACTTGCCTCGTACGGCCGCGATGTATCGGACATGCTGCCATAATGACAAACAAAATAAGATGAAACGCACCCTTATTGCAATAGCCGCGGTTGTGGCGGCGATAGCCGCTTTCGCGGTAAAGAAATCGCCGTTCGACGACCGGTCTTTTACCCCGGACCAGAAACTGAGATACGCCGAGGCGCTTATAGATCGTTTTTACGTGGACGAAGTTGACGCCGACACCCTTGTAACAGAGGCGATTATAGCCATGCTCAAGACTCTCGACCCGCACTCGGCATACTCCTCGCCAAAGGAGACTGAGGAGCTGAATCAGCCCCTGGAGGGAAAGTTCAGCGGCATCGGCGTGCAGTTCTCAATTGTCCGCGACACTGTGACGGTGGTGCAGACCACCACCGGAGGCCCGTCAGAGAAAGTGGGCGTAATGGCCGGTGACAGAATCATTTATGTCAACGACTCCATATTCACCCACCCCAAAATGGTGAATTCGGAGGTGCTCAAGACCCTCCGCGGCCCCAAGGGCTCGCGCGTGAATCTTAAGATTAAACGTGCCGGAGTCCCTGAGCTGATAGAGTTCAGAATCACCCGCGACGACATCCCAATCTACTCAGTGGATGCGACTTACATGGCCGATCCCACCACCGGATACATCCGCGTGACGCGGTTCGCCGAGGACACCCCTAACGAGGTTGCCCGCGCCATAGACCGCCTCAAGGCTCAGGGTATGCGCAATCTTATCCTGGACCTGCAGGACAATACCGGCGGCTACCTGGGCGCTGCTCAGGGCGTGGCGTCGCTGTTCCTCAACGAGGGCGACCCGATTGTGATGACGCGCGGACGCGCACAGCCGTCGGTTACGCTTGACGCCGACAACTCTAACAAGGGCATCGACCGCCTGGTGATTCTCGTAAACCAGTACTCGGCTTCTGCCTCGGAGATTGTCTCCGGCGCCGTGCAGGACCACGACCGTGGCGTTATCGTGGGGCGTCGCACCTTCGGCAAGGGTCTGGTGCAGAGGCCGTTCCCCTTCCCCGACGGTTCTATGGTCCGTCTCACAACAGCAAGATATTACACCCCCTCGGGACGCTCCATCCAGAAGGCATACCAGAAGGGACACACTGAGGAATATCAGCTGGATATGCTTTCGCGATACAAGTCGGGAGAGCTGTGGAGCGCCGACTCCATCAAGTTCGACCCCAACGAGAAATACCAGACACTGCGCAACAAACGCACCGTTTACGGTGGCGGCGGCATTATGCCGGACCACTTCGTGCCCGCCGATACGTCGTATTACACGCCGTATTATCGCGACCTTATGGCCAAGAGCGTAATCAACACATACATAACGGATTACCTTGACGGACACAGAAAGGATCTGCTGAAGAAATATCCCACTGAGGATGCCTTCTCCGAGTCGTTCAGCGCCGCGTCCATGATTGACGGCCTGACGGAGGCCGGCGAGAAGGCCGGGGTTAAGAAAAACGAGAAACAGCTCGCCACCTCGCGCCCCATCCTTGAGGCGATACTGAAGGGCCTGCTTGAGCGCGACCTCTACGACAACGGCTCGTACATGCGCGCCATAAACCCGCTCAGCCCGGAGTTCCGCGCCGCCCTCGGCATCATCACCGACGCCGACCAATACCGCCGCCTCCTGCAACCCGCCACCGAGTAAACCCTGTTTACATCTCACGCTGAGCGCGCAAAGCACGAAGAGACAAGCTGTCTGTGTGTTTTGCGCGCTCAGCGTGAGATACAGCCTTAGTGGCGGGAGGGGCTGTTAATGTTAAAGAAAGTTATAAATTAGGGAAATATTTGCTTTTAGCAAATTCGCGTTGTATCTTTGCAGCGTATTTAAGAATACAATCTAATCTTATAAATCTCAGAATATAATTTAATCTAATCTTATAAAACTATGAATGCACAGAACTTTGCACTTAAAGCAGACTGGATTGAACGTATCGATAAACTTAATCCCGAGCAACGCAAACTCACGGTAATGGCGGTTTATGATTACATGGTATACGGCAAACTATCCGATAATGTTTATGTCAACTTTGCAATCTCTTGGATTCGTGACGAGATAGACCGCATGAAACAGGCCCGCGAGCGTCGCGAGGCGCGCAAGGAGGAAAAGCGTCGTGCCGCCGAGGAGCTTAAGAAGGCCTCGGAAGAGCAGGCGCAGGTCGCGGAATCCGTAGAGCCGGAATCCGAGGACATTCCTGCAACTGACACCGGCCCTGCATCCGACGCTGCCGAGTGCCAATCCCGGCCGCAAGCGCCGGCAACTGTCAGTCATCAGGGCCCGAACCTGACAGGACAATACGTAAAATTTCCGCCGCGACGCAATAAGACGCTGACTTTCCGCGAGTTCAAGCGGGCGAGCCGACACAGAGCGTGATTCAGTAAACCATATTGGCACGGGTTTTGTTATATAATGTGAACTGAACGGGACGCTTTATCCCGATAACACAGCAAACAAACTCTTATATCACGCTATGAATTTCAATAACTTCACCATTAAGTCCCAGGAAGCTATCCAGAAAGCCGTGGAGCTGACCCGGGCATCCGGCAGTCAGGCCATAGAGCCTGTGCACATACTGAAAGGTGTTATTACCGAGGGCGATTCCCTTGTCAAGTTTATATTGCAGAAAATCGGTGCTAACGCGTCGGCGCTGGAGGCCAACCTGGACCGCGCCATCGCCGCCGAGCCCAAAGTGTCGGGCGGCGAGCCGTACCTGTCGCGAACATCCAACGATGTGCTGCAGAAGGCCCTGGATATCGCCAAGAAGAACGGCGACGAATACGTTACGCTTGAGGCATTGCTCATGGCGATCTTCGAGATAAACTCCACCGCATCCACCCTGCTCAAGGACGCCGGACTCACGGGCAAAGAGTTGCAGGCGGCCGTGGAAGAACTGCGTAAGGGCAAGAAGGCGACGGATCAGAGTGCCGAGGACACATACAATGCGCTCTCCAAATACGCCGTAAACCTCAACGAGCGCGCACGCTCGGGCAAGCTCGACCCCGTTATCGGCCGCGATGAGGAAATTCGCCGTGTATTGCAGATCCTCAGCCGCCGCACCAAGAACAACCCCATGCTCATCGGCGAGCCCGGTACCGGTAAAACCGCGATAGCCGAAGGCCTGGCACAGAGAATAGTCCGCGGCGACGTTCCCGAAAACCTGCGCACAAAACAGATTTTCTCGCTGGATATGGGTGCGCTGGTTGCCGGCGCCAAGTATAAAGGAGAATTTGAGGAGCGTCTGAAAGCCATTGTCAACGAGGTCACTCAGGCCGATGGCGAGATTATCCTCTTCATTGACGAAATACATACCCTGGTGGGCGCCGGTAAAGGAGAAGGTGCCATGGACGCCGCCAATATCCTCAAGCCGGCATTGGCGCGCGGCGAGTTGCGCTCTATCGGTGCCACCACCCTGGACGAGTTCCAGAAATACTTCGAGAAAGACAAAGCCCTGGAGCGCCGCTTCCAGAAGGTGATGGTCAACGAGCCCGACGAGGCCTCGGCCATAGCCATTCTCCGCGGCCTGAAGGAGCGCTACGAGAACCACCACCACGTGCGCATCCGCGACGAGGCTATCGTTGCCGCCGTGCAGCTGTCCGAGCGTTACATCACCGACCGCTTCCTGCCCGACAAGGCCATTGACCTTGTGGACGAGGCCGCCGCGAAGCTGAAGCTCGAGATTGACTCCGTGCCCCAGGCTCTTGACGACATCACTCGCCGCATCGCGCAGAAGGAAATCGAGCGCGAGGCCATAAAGCGCGAGGGCGACAAGGAAAGGGTCAAGGATATAGAGAAAGAACTGGCGCTGATGCGCGAGGAAGAACGCGAATATACGGCAAAGTGGAAAGCCGAGAAGGAGCTGATAGACCGTATTCAGCAGAATAAGGTAGACATAGAGCAGCTGGGCTTTGAGGCCGACCGCGCCGAGCGTGAGGGCGACTATGGCAAGGTTGCCGAGATAAGATACTCGCGCATAAAGGCCAAAGAGGACGAGAACAAGACCATCCAGGAGCAGCTACGCATGATGCAGGGCGAGAAGGCTCTTATCAAGGAGGAGGTTGACGCAGAGGACATCGCCGACGTCGTTAGCCGCTGGACCGGCATCCCCGTAAACAAGATGGTACAGTCCGAGAAGGAGAAACTCTTGCACCTGGAGGACGAGCTGCACAGCCGCGTCGTAGGCCAGGAGGATGCCATCGCCGCCATCGCCGATGCCGTCCGCCGTTCCCGCGCCGGACTTAACGACCCGAAACGCCCCATCGGCTCGTTTATTTTCCTCGGCACCACCGGTGTCGGAAAAACCGAGCTGGCAAAGGCGCTGGCCGAATATCTGTTCGACGACGAGAACATGATGACGCGTATAGATATGAGCGAATATCAGGAGAAGCACGCCGTGAGCAGGCTCGTCGGAGCGCCTCCGGGATACGTTGGCTACGACGAAGGCGGACAGCTCACCGAGGCCGTTAGGCGCAAACCGTACTCGGTAGTGCTTTTCGATGAGATTGAGAAGGCCCATCCCGATGTGTTCAATATCCTGCTGCAGGTACTGGACGACGGTCACCTTACCGACAACAAGGGCCGCCTGGTAAACTTCAAGAACACGATAATAATAATGACGTCGAACATGGGCTCGGCTGTAATCCGCGACAACTTCGCCAAGATGACCGACGAAAACCGCGAGCAGGTTATAGGCCGCACCAAGGAGCAGGTACTGGATATGCTTAAGCAGACTATCCGCCCCGAGTTCCTGAACCGTATCGACGAGATTATAATGTTCACGCCGCTGAACCGCGCGGAGATTGAGGAAATTGTGGCCCTGCAGATACGCAGCGTGCAGAAGATGCTGGCCGTGAACGGCGTAACGCTTGAGGTTACTCCCGCGGCAATATCATGGCTCGCCGATGAGGGCTACGATCCCGAATTCGGTGCCCGTCCCGTTAAGCGCGTAATCCAGCGCCAGGTGCTCAACAGACTGTCTAAAGACATTCTGGCACAGAAGATTACCCGCGACAAACCCATTATAATAGATGTGAAGGAAGAGGACGGCGAGAAGTCCCTCGAATTCAAGAACTGATACAGGCCCCGAAAAGGGTGCAGAATGCCTGGCGGTGTGTTAGTAACATGACACGCCGCCTTTCATTTTGGTGTCGGAAAAATCACCCCGCTGTTACGCCATTGTAACAGTTTTTGTGAATTTGAGACATTACAGTTACATGATTTTTACAATTCGTTTATGCTATTGATTTTTTGATTCTTTTTTATTAAATTTGTAAAGCACAAACGAGAATCATGGAAACGAAGGATTTTATCTCATTTATTATGCCCACTTACAATTCCGCCGTGTACGTGCGCCGGACGCTTGATAGTGTCCTGGCGGCAATGGACGCCGACTCGGAACTGGTGTGCGTCGACGATGGCTCGACGGACAACACCGTGGACATCCTTCGTGAATATGAGGACAAGGACACGCGTATCACCGTGATAGTCCAGGAACATCAGAATTGCTCGGCGGCACGCAAGGCCGGCGTGGATAACTCCACCGGAGACTATATTTATTTTGTGGACAGCGATGACCTATTGTACAAGCATCTGTTGGCCGAGGCGCGCGAGTTTATTGACGATGATATCGACATCCTGGTGACGAATGTTACCGAACGCATGCAGGGCGGCACGTCGCGCCTTATCTACTCGGGGCATTGCCGCGAGGTGGAGAAGGACGACTATCTGTGCTTCCTGATGGCGCGAGGCTCGGACTTTATGGTGCACGGAAAGTTCTTCCGCCGCAGTCTGTTCGACGTTTACCACTGGGGTACCGACGAGGTGATGAAGGGCCTTTTCCACCGTGCGCTGCTGCTGCAGCTGGTGTGCGCGGCACGCAACAGGATTCTTATCGCTCCGTCGCTTATCACATATTTCTATATACGCCGCCCCGGCTCGCTCTCGGCGATGCTGAGTCTGCGTACCGGCGGTGTGGCACAGCTTTGGGAGAATCTGAAACTGCTGCCGCTCCCGCATCGCGAATTTGTGCAGTGGTCGCTGGACATCATAGACAAGACGCTGTTGGCGCGCGGAATTCCTATCGAGGACGATTTCAAGCCCGGACGCGAGCTGCTGGAGATGACCGAGGGCATGGACCTGCCGGAGAGCTACGAGCATATCCTGCGCCTGTTGCGCGACAAACGCTTCAGAATCAGCGAGGCGCGGCGGCTGGTGCGCGAGGGCAAGCTGACGTCGCTGTCGCCGCATGTGTCGTTTGTGATTACCGCATATAATAACTTCCGCGATGTACACCGCACTGCCGAGTCCATCATGGACACCGGCTTCCGCAACATAGAGATAATCATAATAAATGATGGTTCCAACCACGCGGAAAGTGTAAAGATAAACGCCTACTCGCTGCGGCATCCGCGCATCCACCAGCGCAAGCTGGAGGCGCACCGCGGGCTGATGTACGCGCGCCTCTCCGCCCTGCAGATGGCAAAGGGCTATGCCGTGATGTGGCTCAATGCCGGCGATACAGTCTCGCAGATGGGGCTCCTGGAGGCTCTGGACCTCCTGCACGCCGGCGCCGACGCCGCGCTGATGGGTGTGAACATCAGCACCCGTGTCGCCGAACTTTACGCCGAAACCTTCCGCAACACTTGCCTAAAGGCTATAGACACCTCCCTCTACCCGGGATTCAAGGATATAATTGAAAAGTGCGGCACTCCGCATGCGCTGAGCAGCTGCATGGTGCGCACCGGGTTCGTGCGCAAGGTGCCTATGGTGTGCGAGCCGGACGATTACTGCGCCATAGACTTGTGGACCATGGCGCTGATGGAGGCGCATCCCAGGCTGGCGGCCACGGAAGAGGAAGGCTGTATGCGCGAGGATGTGCCGGGAAAAGACATCAAGGAAGCCGACCGCGCCCGTGGCGAGATACGGTTGGGTAACAATGTGCTCAAGGCACTGAGAAAAAGCGGCGCCGACAAGCCGGATGTGATGACGTGCGCCGCCGAGGACCTCAGGAAATCCCTGGCAGGGATACTGCGCCGTACCGGCGACAGGCCGTTCCTGGGCAAGCGCCGCGCGCGGCAGTTGGCCGAGCAGATAGTGGCACTGCCCGATTATTCGGCATTCTTCCGCACGGCGGGAGCGAAAGCGCCGTCGGCACAGGAACTTATCGAGGTTTCGCGCCGTCCGGTAATCGCTGAATAATGTATGCTACAACGCTTTTTTGAAAAAAAAGTGTTCTACAACACTTTTTTTGAAGAAAAAAAGTGTTACCTTTGCAGACTATGAAGTCGCCGATTGTATATAATTTTGACTGTATCGTGGACCGCCATGATACCTGCGCCACAAAGATAGAAGAGATGGACGCTAAATTCGGGCGTCATGATTTGTTGCCGTTCTGGATTGCAGATATGGATTTTGAGGCATGCGAGTGCATCATAGAGGCACTGCGCCAGCGCCTCAACCATGCCGTGCTGGGGTATACCACCCCGCCCGGAGAGTTCTGGGACAGCATAACGTCGTGGATAGAGCGTCGTCACAAATGGACGGTCGCGCACGACGATATAACCTTCATGCCGGGTCTGAAAAAGGCATTGAGCCTGTGTGTCAACTACTTCTCGCGCCCCGGAGACGCGATTGTAATTCAGCCGCCGGTGTATCACTCGTTCAAGAGTGTAATCGAGGGCAATGGCCGCCGCGTTGTCGCCAACCCTTTGCAACAGAGCGCCGACGGACGTTACGGCATGGATTTTGACGGGCTGGAGGACGTGATAAGACGCGAGTCGCCGTCCATGATGATTCTGTGCAATCCGCACAATCCCGTAGGCCAGCAATGGGATGCCGACACGCTGAGGCGCGTGGCGGATATCTGTTACCGCAACGGGATAGTGCTGGTGTCCGACGAGATTTATGCCGACATGATGCTGTACGGGTGCATGCACATCCCCACTGCGTCGGTGTCCGACACTGCCGCTGAGGTCACTGTTACCCTCGGCTCTCCCTCCAAGACCTTTAATATTCCCGGAATAGTGAGCGCGTGGGTGGTGGTGAAGTCGCCGCGCGTGAGGAAACCGTTTTACGACTGGCTCGCTGCCAGCGAGTTCAACGCCCCGCCCATCGCGGCGATGGTGGCCACACAGGCCGCCTACGAGCATGGCGAGGGATGGCTGGACCAGGTGCTGGATTATCTGATGGCCAACGTGGACGTTGCGTCGAAATTCCTGGCCGAGCGTCTGCCGTCAGTGTCCATGATAAAGCCCGACGCCTCTTTTGCGATATGGCTGGACTTCCGCCGCCTCGGCCTGAGTCAGCCCGACCTGGTGCGCCTGTTGGTGGGCAGCGCGAATGTGGCACTGAGCGACGGCACGCAGTTCGGTGCCGAGGGCGCGGGCTTCATGCGCATGAATATTGGCGTGCCGCGCCCGATTCTGAACGAGGGTCTGAGGCGAATCGGCGAGGCTGTGGACGCGCACTTGCGCCGCCCGGCAGCTAAGGCCGCCATGCCGCGCGACATAGAATTTGTGAAGATGCACGGTCTGGGCAACAACTTTGTGTATGTGGACTGTCTGCACCGGCAGGTGGACAATCTGCCGCAGCTGGCACTGGACATGTCGCGCCGCCACACCGGTATGGGTGTGGACGGGATTATCGCGATTCTGCCCAGCGAAACCGCCGACTGCCGCATGCGCATTTTCAACGCCGACGGCTCGGAGGCGCAGATGTGCGGCAACGGTATACGCTGTGTGGCGAAATATGTGTATGACAACCGCCTCGTGCAGGCGCGAACCATCTCTATCGAGACGCTCAGCGGCATAAAGACCGTGGAGATTCACGAGGGCGTGGACGGCATGACCGACAAGGTTACGGTGGATATGGGAGCCGCAACTTTCCTGGCGTCGCGTGTGCCGGTGAATTTCAGCGGCGAGACCATGATAGAGCAGCCGGTAGTCGCCGGAGACCGCGAGGTAAAGGTTACAGCCGTGTCCATGGGCAACCCGCACGGCGTGGTTTTCGTGGACAATTTCGCGGACAACCTCGTTGAGACTGTCGGCCCGGTTCTGGAAACGCACGGGATATGGCCGGAGAAGGCGAACATAGAGTTTGTGCGCGTGGAGTCGCCCCATGTGCTGGCGATGCGCGCCTGGGAGCGCGGTGCCGGCGAGACCATGGCCTGCGGCACGGGCGCCTGCGCCGCCGCGGCCGCCGCAGTGAGGACCGGCCGCGCCGAATGGCCGCTGACTGTGAGGCTGATAGGCGGTAATCTGGACATAGACTTCGATGCCGAGACCGGGCATATTCTGATGACCGGACCCGCGGTGACGGTGTACTCCGGAACTTATTATTCCTGCTGCTGAACCTTTGGCTTACTGGTGTGTTATAATGGGAGAAGATGATTCTCCCACAGGGAGTTTACGCTTTGACTATCAGATTTTTTAAGAACCAACACACACTGTAATTATGAAAAAATGCACATTCGCAGCCATGGCCCTGACGGCAATGGCTATGGTAATCCCGGCACCGGATGCCGATGCCTGCACACGCGTGGTATATATCGGCGATGACGGCTATGCCATCACGGGCCGCAATCTGGACTGGAAAGAGGATATCGCCACCAATCTGTATGTTTATCCGCAGGGAATAGTCCGCGCCGGATACGACGTGGCGGACAGTACCATAACCTGGACCTCGCGTTATGGCTCGGTAATCGCCGTCGGCTATGACATGGGCACCACCGAGGGCATGAATGAGCAGGGCCTCTGCGCGAATCTGCTCTACCTGCCCGGGACAACATACAGCCGCCCCAATGACAAGCGCGTGCTTATGTCGTCGTCGGTATGGGTAAATTACGTCCTGGACAATTTTGCCACCACGGCGGAGGCGGTGGAGCAGCTGAAAAAGGATGTTTTCCGCATTGACGCTCCCCAAATGCCCGGCGGGTCGTCCACCACACTGCACCTGGCCATCAGCGACAGGCACGGATATTCGGCAATCATAGAATATCTGGACGGTAACCTCAGTATTCATGAAGGCTATGAGTATCAGGTGCTTACCAATGCTCCTCCATACGACCAGCAGTTGGCCGTTGCAAAATACTGGCAGGAAGTGGGCGGCATGAACATGCTGCCGGGAACCAACCGCTCGTACGACAGATTTGCCCGTGCCTCGTTCTATATCAACGCAATACCCAAGAATGCGAGCCACGAGATGGCTATCGCGGGGGTGTTCGGAGTAATTTTCAACTGTGCCGTTCCGGTGGGCATCTCCACACCCGACCAGCCCGAGATTTCCAGCACACGCTGGCGCACCGTGGCCGACCAGAAGAAGCTGGTTTACTACTACGGCACCACGCTGAATCCCTCTATTATGTGGGTGGACCTCAACGATTTCCTGCTCACTCCCGGGTCGCCCATCATGAAACTTGACATCATGAATGCCAAGAAGCTGTACGGTGGCAATGTGAAAAAGGACATGCACCGCAGCCAGGGATTTGCCCCCCTGTACCGTTACAAATAAGGGTTGCCCCCCCTGTACCGTTACAAATAAGGGTCAGGGAACTATAGGGGTTGCGGCATTGAGGCCGTCGGCGATTATGGAGTCGACGGCCTCTGCTGTTGCCCGGGCGATGGGCAGAGGCAGCCGATATGCGGCGGTGACGCGTGCCTCGGGGATAATGGCGCGCATAAGGTCGTCGACGGACGGTGCCTGTTGCAGGGCGTGGTACTCATCGTAGGTGTATGTGAGGAATCGGGTGTCGGGGCCTATGCCGCCGCGGCGGTCCCAGAGCCATCCGTCGGCGACGGCAACGGGCACGGACTGCTGTCCCACGTCTCCCGGCGCGGGGAAAGTCACCAGGCTTTTGCCGTCGGGGGTGACAACGACGGTGACATTGTTGTTATAGTCGCCGTTGGTCTTGTATATCACCGTACGGGGCATGTATGCCGGGCGCGGGGCCGGTGCGGGACGCCGGATGGTGGCGTCGGCGCCGTCGGTGACAGCGGCGGCAGGAGCCTCGGTGTTTGTTTTGGCGCTGGAGCAGCCGCCTATGCTTAGAGTCATTGCTATTGTACTGTATAATATTGCTTTCATACGGCCAAATTTACGTAAAATTCGGTAAAAAGCCAAAGATTGTGCGGTAATTTAATAGATTTTTTTGGAGCATTGCGGTATTTTATGTACCTTTGTGGACGAAAACAACACCCGAAAGATTATGAACGTTGAATTTACACATAGGACTATGGGCACCGGCATGGCGGCAGTCATGTCTATGATGATGGTCATGTGCAGTCGGCGGAACCGGGTGTAATTCTTTGTGTGTGCATAATACAAAACATTAATACAGCCGGTTCCTGTGCAGGGAGCCGGCTTTTATATTAAGAATAAGACAATGGATTACAAGAAGCTTAAATTCGAGACGAGACAGATTCATGCAGGACTGAACGCGCAGGAGCCCACCGGCTCCCGCGGAGTTGCCATTTATCCGACATCGGCCTACCGGTTCAAGGACTGTGAGTACGCCGCCAACCTGTTTGAACTCAGTGAGGCCGGAAATATTTACACACGTCTGCAGAACCCGACGACCACCAATTACGAGGAGCGCATCGCGGCGCTGTATGGCGGTGTCGCCGCCGTGGCCACCTCGTCGGGCATGTCGGCGATAGTGACTGCACTGACCTGCCTGGCGTCCGAGGGCGAGAATATCGTGGCTTCGCCGCTGCTTTATGGCGGCACATATAATCTTTTCCGCTGCACCTTGCGCCGTCTGGGCATAGAAATTCGCATAGCGCCGACCACAGATCCGGCTGATTTCGCACGTCTGATAGACGACAAAACCCGCGCGGTTTACGCCGAGAGTATGGGCAATCCCACGTGCGAGGTGCCTGATATAGAGAAACTTGGCGAGATAGCGCACAAGGCCGGAGTGCCTTTGGTGATAGACAACACCTTCGGCGCCGCCGGCTATCTGTGCAATCCCTTTGACTGGGGCGCGGACATTATAGTAGATTCGGCGACGAAGTGGATAAACGGCCATGGCACGGCCATGGGCGGCATAATCGTGGACGGCGGAACATTCGACTGGGGCAACGGCAAGTTCCCCAACATCGACGGTCCGTCCGAGGGCTATCACGGGCTGAACCTTTACAAGGCTTTCGGCAATATGGCATTCGCTGTGAAGTGCCGTGTGGACGGTCTTCGTGACCTGGGCACCTGCCCGTCGCCCTTCGATACCTATCTGATGATGATAGGGCTGGAGACACTGTCGCTGCGCGTGCGCCACGAGGTGGAGTCGACACGTCGCTTGGCTGAGTATCTGCGTGACCATAAGGCGGTTAAGACCGTCAGCTATGTGGGATTTGAGGAGCACCCGTCGCATAAGAACGCTGCCAAATATTTCCGTTTTGACGGCTGCGGACCGGTGCTGAACGTGGAACTGGTCGGCGATGTTGACACAACCGCCAAGTTTGTGGAGTCGCTTGAGCTTGCGGCGCACATGACTATGATCGGCGATTCTATAACCGTGGTGACACATCCTGCCTCCACAACGCACAAGCAGCTCTCGGAGGCCGATATGGCCAAGGCCGGCGTGACCCCCACGCTGTTGCGCATCTCTCCGGGTCTGGAGAATATCGAGGACATCATAGCAGATTTTGAACAGGCGTTCGCAAAAGCGTTGAAATGATACAGTATTACCATCATACCGAGCCGTTTGCGCTGGAATTGGGTGGAGTCATAGAGCATCTGACCATCGCCTATCACACCTACGGCGAGCTGAATGCCGCCCGCGACAATGCCGTGTGGGTGTGCCACGCGCTCACGGCGAACAGTGATGTGGCAGACTGGTGGCCGCATACCGTGGAGTCGGGATGCTTTCTGGACCCGTCGCGTAATTTTGTGATATGCGCCAATATCTTAGGGTCGCATTACGGCACTACGGGTCCGCTGACTCCCGTCAGCCCCGGCGGAGAGCCCCTGTACGGCGATTTCCCCAAACTGACCATCGGCGACATGGCACGTGCGCATAGTTTGCTTGCCAATGCGCTGGGTATTAACAAGATACATACGCTGGTGGGAAGCTCGGTCGGCGGATTCCAGGCCCTGGAGTGGGCTGCTCAGGAGCCGGAGCGCTTCGGGCGGATGATACTGATTGCCACCGATGCCAAAGCCTCTCCGTGGACCATCGCCATAGACGAGACCCAGCGCATGGCCATCAAGGCCGACGCCACCTACGGCGAGCGCCGTGCCGATGCCGCTCAGGCCGGCCTTGCGGCGGCGCGAGCCATTGGGATGCTGACCTACCGTGGCCCCGAGGGGTATAACCGGACCCAGCAGGACCCTGACGGTCAGGATATTACCACTCCGCATCGCGCATGCACCTATCAGACCCACCAGGGCGACAAGTTGTGCCGCCGTTACAACGCCTATTCCTACGTGACGATTCTTGATGCCTTTGATACGCATGACATCGGCCGTGGCCGCGGGGGAGTGGAGACGGTGCTTAAGTCACTGAAAATGCCCGCGATAGTGATAGGAATCTCCACCGATATAATCTTTACGCCCCCCGAGATGCGACGGCTTGCGTCCATGCTCGGAAACGCGCAATATATGGAAATTGACTCGGAAATGGGCCATGACGGGTTCCTGGTGGAGCACGGAAAACTGAATGCGATACTTAATAAATTCTGCAATACAAAAAGCTGATTACATGACTGATAACAATAAAATCAAGATAGGACTGTTCGGATTCGGGACAGTAGGGCAGGGAGTCTGGAAAGTACTCCGCCAGGCCAAGAACGCACATGCCGAAATCCGCCGAATCTGCGTGCGCGACATTACCAAACCACGTGCCACAGCCGTCCCCGAGGGGATGCTCACCGACAATGCCGAGGACATTTTCGGCGACAAAGAGATAAACCTGGTAGTGGAGCTGGTGGACGATGCCGAGGCCTCGTTCCGGATAGTAAGCACGGCACTGCGTCACGGAATCCCCGTGGTCAGCGGCAGCAAGGCGATGATAGCCAAGCACTTGCCGGAGCTGATAGAACTGCAGCGCGAAAATGACACGGCATTGCTGTACGATGCGTCGTCCTGCGGCTCCATCCCCGTAATCCGCAACCTCGAGGAGTATTACGACAACGACCTGCTGTTGGAGGTAAAAGGAATTCTGAACGGGT
Organism: Bacteroidales bacterium; assembly: GCA_004554255.1. Classification (GTDB taxonomy): domain Bacteria; phylum Bacteroidota; class Bacteroidia; order Bacteroidales; family Muribaculaceae; genus CAG-873. The sequence continues at coordinate 9,699 of SFNC01000009.1, read as the reverse complement.
CGTCGAACTACATCCTGTCGCGCGTCTTCGACCATGGCGAGGATTACGACTCGGCACTGCGCCGTGCTCAGGAGCTGGGCTTCGCCGAGAGCGACCCGTCGTTCGATATTGAGGGCTACGACTCTCTTTTCAAGCTGATAATCATCACAGTACATGCGTTGGGACGGTTTGTTGCCGCCGACGAGATATTCACAGTGGGCATCTCGCATATCGCGGACTGTGACATCCGCTATGCCCGCGAGAAAGACAAGAAAATCAAGCTTGTGGCGCAGGTGGTAAAGACCGCTCCAGAGGCATTCACCATGTTCGTGATGCCCGAGCTTGTAGACCGCTCAAAGTACATCTATAGCGTTGACGATGAGTATAATGGCGTGGTGATCCGTGGCGAGTGCTACGACCGACAGTTTATGTTCGGCAAAGGTGCCGGAGGCCTCCCAACTGCATCTTCCATACTGTCAGACATAATGGCCCGCCGGCACGACTACCGCTATGAGTACAAGAAGATGAGCTACCTGAACCGGCCCTATTATACCACGGACGTAACCCTGCGCGTGTATATCCGCTACAACCGCACTCCGGTGCCCGAGCTGCTGATATTCAACCAGATACACGAGCAGCTGCTGACCCCCGGCAATAAATACATAATCGGCGACATAAACCTGAACGAGCTGATAGCCAACCGCGACATTTTCAACGCCCCGGACGTGTTTATCGCCAATATCCCTATCTTCTTTATCGACAGAGACTGAGTATGGTAAGGTCCTTAAGGCCTTTAGGGCCTTTAGGGGCCTTAAATGCTTTAGGAGGGGGGATGGTTAGCGGGGGACGGGCCAGGGGAAGTGTTTGAGGCGGTGCTCGAGGTCTTTTTCGCGGCCGTTAAGGTATTGGTCTACAAGGTTGTGGAAGTCCTTGGAGTGGTTCATCTCGGTGAGGTGTGCGGCTTCATGGCAGATAATCAGACGCCGTAGCTCGGCGGGGAGGAACATGATAGCGTAGCTGAGTGCGATTTTTCGGCGGGAGGAGCAGTATCCGAGCCTTGACAGTCCGTAGGAAACAGTGATTTCGGGCATGGGGCTGATGCCGATGCTGCGGAGAACGTCCTCGGCGATGCCCGGGAGCCTTGTCTGACCCATGAACTTTGCTATGCGCAGTATGTGCTTGATAATCAGCTTCTCAACATTGGGATTCTCGAAGTCGAGGTCAGCGGCTACGTCTATTGCGAACTCGTTTTTGCCCTTATGGCGGGTGTATACGTAGCCTTTTTCGACAAGACAGTTGTGGCTGATTGCAATTGAGAAGTCCTCGAATTCCAGCAGAGAGCCGTCGGCGTACCGAGCTTTTGGCTTGGCGGCGAGCACCTTAGGCTTTAAGTCCTCCAGATAGCGGTGGAACATTTCGGCCGTTACACGCGGCGGCAAGCTGATTTTGAGGATGTTTCCCTTCCAGCGGGCGATAGCGCGTGTGGAATTATGCTGCACGCGTATTGCAATTTCGCCAATTTCCGGGTGGAAATAGTGCTGAGAGACGATATATTTCTCAGGCATTGAACAGCAGTTTGGAGCGTAGGACAGACGGGAATCCGGTTCCGTGAGGCTGAGCGACGATGACATGGAAAGGCGCACGGCGTATAATCACGCGGGTGCCCATGGGCAGAGTGGAGCTTCGTCCGTCCAGCGTGAGGCGGAAGGAGTGCCCGCGCCCGCTGACGGTAACGGAAAGTTCCGTGTCGTCGCTGATAACCAACGGCCTCATTCCCAGCGAGTGAGCTGCGATAGGCGTGAGGATGCGCACGGGTGCCGTGGGCTGTACTATCGGACCTCCGGCACTGAGATTGTATGCTGTGGAGCCGGTGGGCGTCGCCACAATCAGGCCGTCTGCCTTGTAAGTTGCCAGTTCAATGTCACCGATAAACGCTTCGGCTGAAATCATTGATGCAGAGTCGTCTTTTGCCATAACCACCTCGTTCAGAGCGTATTTAGAGCCTCGCACCTGCGGGGAAACCACCTCAAGTACAGTTCTCTGCTCCGTGGCATAGTCTCCGTTCATGATATTGTCCACAAAGTCGGCTGCCTGAGAAACCGGCAGGGGAGCCAGATACCCGAGGTGGCCGGTGTTTATGCCGAGAATCGGAGTTTGCGACAGGCCGACCCATGCGGCAGTGCGCAGGAAAGTGCCGTCCCCGCCGATGCTGAGGGTGAGGTCAATGTTGCCCATGGCGGCGAAATCGGCGGGCGCCATTTCAATTCCGCTGAGAGAGAACCCGAGGTCCTCGGCGAGATGAACATACAGCTTGCGGTCCATAAAAATCTGCGCGCCGGCAAGGCACAGGTGCCTGAGCAGGCGTTGGATAGAATCGGCGTATGGGGCTTGTCGGCGGCTGCCGTATATTGCTATTTTCATGACAGATAATGCTTTAAAGTGGGAAAATCAGATGTCGAGATAGCGAATCAGTGCTGCGTAAGGGTTGGGTCGTGACGCACCGTCCTGCTCGTCACCGTCGGCCGAAGTAACATCGAAACCGTGCCGGGCGAGCGACCTTGCCACAGACGCAGTGTTGCGGTGGGAAACGCGGAGGTCCACAACCATGTCGGGGCCGTTGGAATCGGCAGTGACATTAAGGTTTATGAGGTGGGCGTTGGCGTCTTCCACGGCCCTTGCGATGATGGAAGCGCTGTAGTCCGATGCTTTGCATCGCACCGTGAGGCGTCCATATTCGGGGTTTTCGGGCATCAGTCGCAATAATTCGTCGTCCTTAGTGTTATTTATTCGCAAAATTATTTGTGGTTTGGTTAATTCTGACTATTTTTGTACTCTGATTGCACAAAAGTACAATAAAAAAATGAGAAAACCGCCTGTTTATAGATTATTAATAGGCTCAATAACGTAAAACCGAATGACAACACTGTCTGTAAATATCAATAAAATCGCCACCTTACGCAACGCGCGCGGGGAAAATACGCCCGATGTAGAGAAGGTTGCGGCCGACTGCGAGCGTTTCGGCGCGCAGGGAATAACCGTGCATCCTCGCCCTGACGAGCGCCATATTCGCCGCAGCGACGTGATGGCCTTGCGCGGAGTGATACGGACCGAATTCAACATAGAGGGCAATCCTACTCCTGAGTTCATGGACCTTGTGCTAAAGGCGCACCCGGAGCAGGTAACACTTGTGCCGGATGCCGCGGATGCGATAACCTCGTCGGACGGCTGGGACGTGGATGCGCATTTCGACTTCCTGACCGGAATAGTAGACCGCTTGCGCGATGCCGGCATCCGCTCGTCAATATTTGTCCGCCCTGATGTCGCTGCCGTGAAGCGTGCCGCGGCCACCGGCGCAGACCGTGTGGAGCTTTACACCAAGCCGTACGCCGACATGTACCATAAGGACCGGGCAGCGGCGGTGGCACCGTACGTGGAGGCATCTGTTGCCGCTCACAAGTCCGGAATCGGCGTAAACGCGGGTCATGACCTTAACCTGGAGAATCTGGAGTACTTTGCGAAAGAGTTGCCCTATCTGGACGAAGTGTCAATCGGGCATGCCCTTATCTGCGATGCCCTGTACAAAGGTCTGGAAGAGACAATAAAAGAGTACCGCAAGTGCCTGGAAAAGTGAATATTAAATATTGCAGAATTAACCAAGATAAAAGAATAAAGAAATGCTGTTATTAGAAACCCCTGCCGCAAACGGCCCCGAAATCTCCCTGTGGAACCTCTGCCTTGACGGCGGATGGATAATGATTGTACTGGCAGCGCTGTTGCTGATATGTATTTATGTATTTGTGGAGCGAGCCATAGTGATAGGCCGTGCCTCACGCCAGGACGATACCTTTATGAAACGTATCAAGGATTATATCCACAGCGGGCGTATAGACAGCGCCGAGCAGCTTTGCCGCAATACCGACACACCCTATGCGCGTCTGATAGGCAAGGGTATATCGCGCATCGGCCGTCCGATGCAGGATGTGCTTGTGACGATTGAAAACGTCGGCAACCTGGAGGTTGCGGGCCTGTCCAAAGGATTTACGTGGCTTGCCACCATCGCTGCGGGAGCGCCAATGATAGGTTTCCTCGGCACCGTAATCGGCATGGTGCAGTCGTTCTATGCTATCGCGCAGAGCGGCAGCTCGGCGCAGATAGGCGACTTTGCCGGCGGTATCTACACTGCGCTTGTCACCACCGTAGCCGGTCTGATAGTGGGAATTATCTCTATGTTCGCCTATAACTATCTGGTGAGCCGCCTCAACGCCGCGATGAACCACATGGAGGCACGTACCATGGAGTTCATGGACCTGCTCAACGAGCCGGTTAAGTGAAGCAGAAACATTATCAAAATTCACAAAAAGACAATCAATGGCTCTTAAAAGACAACAGAATATACTGGTGACATTCTCTATGGCGTCCATGACGGACGTTGTGTTTCTGCTGCTGGTATTCTTTATGGTAACGAGCACGTTCATATTCCCGACGGCGCTGGAGGTCAACCTTCCGCAGAGCGTAGAGCAGACGCAGCTTAAGCCCATCACGCGAGTGTACGTACTTGCCGACGGCAGCCTGCAGGGTGCGTACGACGACAACGAGCCCATGCCGCTTGCCGACGATGCCGCGCTTGTGACCTTTCTGCGCAAAGTGCAGGAGCAGGACCCCGAGTCCGGGATAGCGGTCTACGGAGATGTTGAGGCATCGTACGGTCGTATAGTGGAGGTGCTGAATCTTGGCGCCAAGAACGACCTGAAGATGGTTCTGGCAACTACCCCAATCGCAGCCCGCGATGCACAGGGTGCTGACTCTGAGGAAATTAACAGAGAGACAAATGAATAAACCGCGCACCATATCCATATTTGTGACACTCGCCATAGCGATAATGATAGTGCTGTGGCTGATGCTTTGTCATCTGCGGTGGTCGCCGGGCGAGCCATGGCCTCCCGAGCCGGAGCCGTATATAGAGCTTGCGGCTGAGGAATTCATAGAGCCTGAGGATATACCGTTGCCGCCGCAGACACCCGGCGATGCTGACGCCCCGGCGCTCACCGACGCCCTTGCCGATGCCGCCTCGGAGGTGGCACCGTCCAGCGGAGCCGACCTTTTTAGCAAAGGACAGGAGGGAACGCCTCCGCGCGAGGTTACCACGCCGCGTCCGTCGCCTGTAAAAGTGGCGGACAAGCCTCAGCCCGAGAAGCCGGGACCTGCGAAGAGCAAAGAGCCCGAGAAGCCCAAGCCGTCGGCGCAGCGCACGCAGGTGAAGGATATTTTCAGCAAGGCCGAGGGCAAGCATAATTCCAACAACCGCAGCGGCGACGAGGCTAATGCGGGGAGTCCTAAGGGCAAGGCCGATTCGGCGGGTCCGGCCGACTCCAAGGGCGTTACCTCGGGAGTGCGGAAAGGCACCCTTGGCGGCGGCTGGCAGTGGCCCGGCTATGCGCGCATCCCGTCGTCCGTGACGGGGTCGGTAGTGCTCTCGTTCATAGTGGACCGCGACGGCAAGGCGCGCAAAATAGTTGTAGTGGGCGGCAATCCGCCTGCGGCGTCTAATGCGACACTTAAAAAGCGCTGTATCGCCGAAGTGAGCAACCATACCTTCACACGCCCGGCGACAGCCGGCGACCCGGATGCCGAGACACCGGCAACCATCACATTTATTTTCAAGTAATAACAATCTCTTATATAATGAGTAAAGACTATAAACGCACCCTTATCACCACCGCGTTGCCCTATGCCAACGGCCCGGTGCACATCGGCCACCTGGCCGGAGTATATGTCCCTGCGGACATTTATGCCCGTTATCTGCGCCTGAACAACCGCCCCGTCACCCTTGTCGGCGGTAGCGACGAGCACGGCGTGCCCATCACCATCAAGGCGAAGGCCGAGGGCGTTACGCCGCAGGATATTGTGGACAGGTATCACAAAATCATCAAGGACTCGTTTGAGGAGCTTGGTATCTCTTTCGACGTTTATTCGCGTACCACCACAGATATACATTCCGATACGGCGTCGGAGTTCTTCCGCAGACTGTACGAAAAAGGCGAGTTTATAGAGCAGACCTCGCAGCAGTTATACGACGAGAAGGCCAACCAGTTCCTCGCGGACCGTTATGTTACGGGCGAATGTCCTCATTGCCATAACCCGAAGGCATACGGCGACCAGTGCGAGGTTTGCGGCACATCGCTGAACGCCACCGACCTTATCAATCCCGTGAGTGCCATCACCGGCAACACACCTGTACTGCGTGAGACCAAGCACTGGTATCTGCCGCTTGACAAGTGGGAGCCGGCGCTGCGCGAGTGGATTCTGGAGGGTCATAAAGAATGGAAGACCAACGTGTACGGCCAGTGCAAGTCGTGGCTTGACCTCGGCCTGCAGCCCCGCGCCGTGTCGCGCGACCTGGACTGGGGCGTTCCTGTGCCTGTGGAAGGGGCCGAGGGCAAGGTGCTGTATGTGTGGTTCGACGCCCCCATCGGCTACATCTCCAATACCAAGGAGCTGTATCCGGACAGCTGGGAGACATGGTGGAAGGACCCCGAGACACGTATCATCAACTTTATCGGCAAGGACAATATCGTGTTCCACTGCATAGTTTTCCCGGCCATGCTGATGGCGTACGGCGACAATTATCAGCTGCCCGATAACGTTCCGGCCAACGAGTTCCTGAACCTTGAGGGCGACAAGATTTCCACGTCGCGCAACTGGGCGGTGTGGCTGCACGAGTATCTGCAGGACTTCCCCGGCAAGCAGGACGTGCTGCGTTATGTGCTGACTGCCAACGCACCGGAGACCAAGGACAACGACTTTACATGGGCTGATTTCCAGACCCGCAATAACTCTGAACTTGTTGCCATCTTAGGTAACTTTGTAAACCGTGCCGTGGTGCTCACCCACAAGTACTTCGAGGGTAAAGTTCCGGCTGTGACGGAGTTGCAGGACATAGACCGCGACGTTTACACGGAGATGAACAAGATTCGCGAGGCGATGTCGGAGGCCCTTGAGACCTTCCATTTCCGCGATGCGCTTAAGGAGGCGATGAATATCGCCCGCCTGGGCAACAAGTATCTGCAGGAGACAGAGCCGTGGAAGGTTGCAAAGACCGACATGGCGCGCGTTGCCACGATACTGAATACGGCACTGCAGATCTGCGGGTCAATCGCCGTTGCCTTTGAGCCGTTTACGCCGTTTATGAGCGAGAAACTGGCCGGAATGCTCAAGCTTAAAGACCTGACCTGGACGATGATAGGCCGTGACGACCTTGTCGCTGCGGGCACCGAGCTGGGTACCGCCGAGCTGATGTTTGAGAAAATCGAGGATTCTGCCATACAGGCACAAATAGACAAGCTGCAGCAGACCAAGCGCGAGAACGAGCTGAAGTCATGGAAACCGGCACCGCAGGCCGCAGACGTGGACTTTGACACATTCATGAAGGCCGATATCCGTGTGGGTACCGTGCTGGAGTGCGAGAAAGTTCCCAAGGCCGACAAACTGCTGAAATTCCTGATTGACGACGGCATGGAGCAGCGCACAATCGTGAGTGGAATCGCCAAGTATTACAAGCCCGAAGACCTTGTGGGCAAGCAAGTTTGCTTTATCGCGAACCTGCCGGCGCGCAAGCTCAAAGGCATAATGTCGCAGGGCATGATACTTTCTGCGGAGGACCGCGACGGCAAGCTCGTGGTAATATCTCCGTCGGCCTCCGTAACACCCGGCGCTCAGGTGAAATGAAACGTCCGCGCATACTTATAATCTACACCGGCGGCACAATCGGCATGATTGAGGACCAGGAGACGAAGGCGCTGCGGCCCTTCGACTTCAGTCATCTCATGGAGAATGTGCCCAAGGTGAAGATGCTTGATTATGAAATTGATAACTTTCAGTTTCATCCGCCCATTGACTCCTCTGACATGTCCATCGCGCACTGGCAGCAGATGGCGCGCATCATAGACGGTAATTATAACCGCTATGACGGATTTGTGGTTCTGCACGGTACGGATACCATGGCGTATACGGCGTCGGCGCTGTCCTTTATGCTTGAGGGACTTGCCAAACCGGTGATTATCACGGGGTCGCAGTTGCCGATAGGCGAGGTGCGAACTGACGGTGAGGAAAACCTGATAACGGCGTTGCAGATAGCTGCGGCGACCGACCATGACGGAAAGCCGATGGTTCGCGAGGTGGCAATCCTCTTCGAGAACTATCTGTGGCGCGGCAACCGGTCGACGAAGAGCAGCGCCGACAATTTCAATGCGTTCAAGAGCAACAATTACCCGGCGCTGGCGCGAATCGGACTCGGCATTGAGTATAATCATGAGGCGCTTGCGCGTCCTGCCGACGGCGACGGGCTGAGGGTTATTTATGATTTCGACCAGTCTGTGGCGATTATTGACCTGTTCCCGGGTCTCAGCCAGGTTATGCTGAAGCAAGTGCTTGGTACACCGGGGCTTAAGGGTATTGTTTTGCGCACGTACGGTGCCGGCAACTCGCCCACTACAAAGTGGTTTATCGACGCGATACGTAACGCTATAACGCGCGGAGTGGTGATTCTGAATGTTACGCAGTGTTTCCATGGCAGTGTCTGTGCCAACCGTTATGTTTCGGGCGACATTCTGTCTGCGACGGGCGTAGTATCGGGTTTTGATATAACCTGCGAGGCTGCGATAACTAAGATGATGAGCCTTTTCGGGCGCGGCCTGACACACGACGAGGTCGTTGAGGCGTTGCGCAGGCCACTGTGTGGCGAGATGACGCTGAGGTGACGCGTGAGGTTGTGTCATGATGGTCCATCCGGACTACTGTGACAGTACTCTCTCAATAAGGACTAAAAAGGCGGTGTGCCCGTTTTGGCGCATCGCCTTGCTATATTGTTTCCGGGGGTGTTGAAGTGCGGTTTTTTGGTAATAACAAAAAAAAATTATCCGTCATCGCGACGAATAATCTTCTTACCTTAAATCTAATACCATGAAAAACTGTACAAAGGTAATATTTTTATGTTATACAACATAATTTTGCGGCGAAAAAATCGCGATATTTAACCTAAGTTAACATAAGTATTATTGTTTTTGCAGATATTAACAATTAATAGAGTGAGAATCATCGTTTCCGTTTGGCGGGAGTGCGCATCAGGGGCATTGTCATGTCCTTGATGTGGTCAATGGAATAATTGTGCTCGTCGCCGGTTATGGCAAAGAAGTCGAACTGGATTTCGAGGGGGATGTTGTACGTGCGGACATAGCAGTCGGCGGCGCGCATCATCTGTCGCATTTTGTCGGGAGTCAGCGCCTGATACGGGTCGTCGCCATCTGCGGCGCGGGTTTTTACTTCTGCGAATACGAGAGAGTTTCCGCGTTGGGCGATTATGTCGACCTCGAATTTGAGGCTTTTCCAGTTTCGTTCCACGATAGCGCAACCGTCTGTTATGAGAGCGCGGCATGCGAGGTCCTCGCCCCAGCGCCCGGTGTCGTTATGTTTTGCCATATACTAATTTCTTTAAATTTAGCGCGTAATAATTTTTGATTATCGGATATGTAAACTCTTTACGCAGAGCGAATTATAATCTCGCGCAGAGGAGTAGTTTGGAGAGGGAGAGCACGCGGAGGAGTTCTGTAGGTCTCGCGCGGATGTTTTTTAATCTCGCGCAGAGTACGCCGAGCTCGCGGAGGGAGTTCTGGAGAACTCGCGCAGAGGAGTAGTTTGGAGAGGGAGAGCTCGCGGAGGAGTTCT
>SFNC01000184.1 GCA_004554255.1 Bacteroidales bacterium | reverse complement strand
GCCATTGACTCAGGTTGTTGAAAAAGCGGGGTTAAATTCGAAGTGGGAGTGCGGCGGATTCTTGGACCTCGATCAAGGAGGTTCGAATGTATTCGAAGGAAGACAGGGAGCGCATTTTGGCCGATCTCGGCGCGAGCGGACTGACGCCCCGGGGGTTCTCGAGGCTGCCGGGCAATCCGAGCGCGGCGGCGCTGAGGAGGTGGCTGCGCCAGGCCGAGCTCGGCGAGCTCGACGTGCCGAGGCGCGAGGTGCGCGGCAGGGTCGTGCGGCCGAAGCACTCGCGCTACCCCGAGGCGACTGTTTTTCACAACAACTATTTTTAGGATTTCACGACTAATTTCTTTCGGTCACTCGAAAAACTAAACGCAACGCTGCAAAGGTAAATGCAACATTGCGTTTTATCCTGCAGATCTTATTCAAAACCGTTGCGGTTACCTTTGCGAGAAGGCGGTTTTAATCACTCGGGTCATTGATTTGAAAGAATCCCGATTCGGATCAAGGCGAATTTGGGCATGCTCGCGCAGACCCACCTGTGCGGAAGCGCAAGACTTAACGCAACAACAAGGGCCTAGTGGGCAACTGCTTTTTCAGCGCGCTATTGCTCTACAGCGTGCTTCATCAAATAGGGCTTTAGGATGACTTCATTTGTTGGCACGCGCGCAATACCGAGTTCGTCAAGCAAAGCTACGGGCAGGATGCTTGCGGCAAGCTCGAAGGCGCACTTGCCACCGCGACCTGCAATTGGGTAGGAATTAACATGAGAGCAGCACGTAGCGATGTCGTAGACGTTTAAAGCATCGAAGTCGGTGCGCTCTTTCGGCAAGATGCGACGTAATTGCTCATGATTGCGTTCTGCCTGCGACTTCTGATTTGATTCCATGGCATCGCAGTAAAACACACGGCAGCGGCGCCTACCAAACTCCAAACACGAGCGCTCCATGCCCTCCCAATCATCAAACTCTACACCCCGGTCAAGCAGAAGAACGGGAAAGATTGCTTTAAAAGCCTCGCGGGATCCCAATGCGCGCTCGATTACGTCGAGCCACTTAACAACAGCTTCTGAGTCGGCATGGCGCTTGCGGAGGTAGAACTGGAACGCGTAAGCAACCATATGAAGGCTTAAAACATCATGCTCATTCCACTCATAGCCGCACACGGAATCCCCTTGCACAACCCGCACCTGCTCCTCTAGGGGCAATGCCAAAAAATCATCGTAGGTGCGGCCTGCGCGGTCCACGCGATCGCGACCTGCGTGGCTGTTTTTCTTGCGGGGCTTTAAACGCACCTTGCGAGGCAGCTCGATGTTCGCGGTGCTTAAAAGACCTTTATCTTGGTAGTTGTAAAGGGTGCGGGCGCATACCCCAACTTCTTCATGAGTAAAGCAAATCGCCTCAAAGCTATGCCCTTGCTTGACGAGCGGCGTTACAATTTTGTCAAGCGATAGAAGCTGTTCGTCGCTCATATCGATACCCTCGCGCGAGGACGCCAAACGCACCCGGTAATTTGCATCTGCCGCTTCAGCGTCGTAGCTGCACTTAGGAAAGCCGCAGTAGGCGCGCTTCGAACACTTTTCCGGGCACACATAGGGCCAGCGCTCGGTATCGGGGCACATCTTGCGCTTAAAGTCAGGACAGGAAGCAATGCAGCTGCGCGTCTTGCAGTGCTTGCAGGTCGTGAGCCTCGTGGAACATTTCTTACAAGCACTGCCACTTTTCTGGCAATCTTGATAGTTAGCACAGCGAATAGAGGGTTTGCTTTTGCCTGTTGATTTCTTCTCGCGAATAGTTCTGTTTGCCTTCACTTCACGTGTAACCGTTGAAGTGGAGACGTCAATCCTTCTTGCGATTCTTCCAGCTGAATCACCTGCAGGAATACCCTGCGCAATCACCTCTCTGTTTTCCAATGAGAGATGCTTCTTTTTTGTCATAGCAATGACTCCTTTCCGCCCACAATGGGCACTCAGGAGTCGATTGTACGAATAAGGATTTTGGTGAAGAAAAGCAGGAACCCCAGGGCAGGCCTTGCGGCCTACGCCTGAGGTTCCTGGCAGGCTGCGCCTGCATGACTTAATGCAACACTATTGCGTTTTGAAATTCAATTCACC
>SFNC01000069.1 GCA_004554255.1 Bacteroidales bacterium | reverse complement strand
CTGGTTATGCGATAACCCTTAATCAACGTAAATATCTAACAATTATAATTATCTATAACTCAATGAAAAAAAGCGCTTTGCAAAAGGCAAGGGCCGCATATCAGCCCAAGCTCCCAATCGCTCTCACCGGCCCCGTTAAGGCCGTTGCCGGAAAACCCACCCAGTCCGTAGCTAACCAGGAAGAAATCAAGGCTCTCTTCCCCTCTACTTACGGTCTCCCCGAAATCCGTTTCGAGAAAAACAGTGCCCCCACTCCCGGAAAACCCATCAACGTGGGTGTAATCCTCTCCGGTGGCCAGGCTCCCGGCGGACACAATGTTATCTCCGGTCTGTTTGACGGTGTCAAGAAAATCCACCGCGACAGCCGCCTCTTCGGTTTCGTTATGGGCCCCGGCGGTCTCGTTGACCACAAATATATCGAGCTCACCGCTCCCATCATCGACGAATACCGCAACACCGGCGGTTTCGACATCATCGGCTCCGGCCGCACAAAACTGGAGACAAAAGACCAGTTCGACAAAGGCCTGGAAATCCTCCGCGAACTTGACATCAAGGCTCTCGTGATTATCGGTGGCGACGACTCCAACACCAACGCTGCCGTACTTGCCGAGTACTACAAAGCCAACAACTGCGGCGTGCAGGTTATCGGCTGCCCCAAGACCATTGACGGCGACCTCAAGAACGAGCTCATCGAGACCTCTTTCGGTTTTGACACCGCCACCAAGGTATACAGCGAAATGATCGGTAACATCGAGCGCGACTGCAACTCCGCAAAGAAATACTGGCACTTCATCAAGCTCATGGGCCGCTCGGCCAGCCACATCGCTCTGGAATGCGCACTGCAGACACAGCCTAACGTCTGCATCGTTTCCGAAGAGGTAGAGGCCAAGAACATGACTCTGCAGCAGGTTGTGGACGGTATCGCCGACACTGTCGCCGCACGCGCCGCCGAAGGCAACAACTTCGGTACCGTGCTCATCCCCGAAGGACTCATTGAGTTCATCCCCGCCGTAAAAGCTCTCATCGCCGAGCTCAACGACCTTCTCGCTGCGAAAGGCGACGAATTCGCTGCTGTAGAGCCCGACGCCCAGCGCCAGTGGGTCATTGACCACCTCAGCGCAGAACACGCCTCCACTTACGCCTCGCTCCCGGCAGGTGTGGCACGACAGCTTACTCTTGACCGCGACCCCCACGGAAACGTTCAGGTTTCGCTCATCGAGACCGAAAAACTCCTCAGCGAAATGGTGGGCAAACGCCTCGCCGACATGAAGGCCGAAGGCAAATACGTAGGCAAATTCTCGGCTCAGCACCACTTCTTCGGTTACGAAGGTCGTTGCGCAGATCCCTCCAACTTCGACGCCGACTACTGCTATGCGCTCGGCTTCAACGCCGCTTGCCTCATCAACGCAGGTGTTACCGGCTACATGTCGTCCGTTCGCAACCTCGTTAAACCCGCGGTGCAGTGGCTCGCCGGTGGTATACCTATCACCATGATGATGAACATGGAACGCCGCCACGGAGAAATGAAACCCGTGATTCAGAAAGCCCTCGTTCAGCTTGACGGTGCTCCCTTCCGCAAATTCGCCGAGCAGCGCGCCGACTGGGCTCTCAACACCTGCTACGTTTATCCCGGTCCCATCCAGTACTTCGGCCCCACCGAGGTATGCGACCAGCCCTCGCTCACACTCCAGTACGAGCACAAGGGTAAATAATGATGCCAAGTGCCTGTTTTATACAATAAACGGCACTTAAAATATACCCGGAATCATAGCTTGCAAAGCCTGCCCTCGGGGAGCAATTCAGCTCACGGGCAGGTTTTTTTATGCCTCAAAAAAATTTTTTCACACGTCATGTCACCTTTTGCTGCACGGATTCGTCTTTATTATGAAACGTTTCAGGAAACAGATTAATAATTAACTTTAAAATATTACAGACATGGATATTTTAGTTCCCATTTCAATCTGCGTGGTTTTGCCCGTCGCAATCGTACTCATTATATTTATGACAGCAATGAACAGCGACAACAAACGCGCGAAAGTCCTGATTAAAGCAATCGAGGCAAACAACAACATTGACGCCGACAAACTGGCCGCCGCCCTTGCCAAACCGCGCAAGACTCCCCTTGAAATCCTCAACAAACGCCTGCTCCGCGGCTGCATGTTCACATTCATTGGAATCGCACTCATAATTGTAGCACTTGTTTCCCTGGCTTCCGGAACAGAATTTGCCAACGACAGCGTCACCGTGCCGATGATTCTCGGCGGAGCGCTCCTCGCCATAGGCCTAAGCTACCTCGTGGTATACTTCGTCACCCGCAAACAGGTAAACAACACACGCGAATAAAATGACACGCGAGCAATTCACATCGCACGTAGAAGGCATCCAGAAAGCGTTCCGCCGTTTTCTGGTGGCCCTCTGCTGTGGAGACTCATCGCTCGCAGACGATATCGCGCAGGAAGCCCTCATCAAGGCATACCTCTCCTGCGACTCTTTCCGCGACATTAATAAATTCAACGCATGGATATGGCGAATCGGATACAACACTTTCATCTCCGACCGCCGCGCCGCCAAAATATCCGTCGGCTACGACAGTATCATGGATCGTGCCGCCGCCGATTCGGCCGACTCTGCCTTCAGGTATCAGGCGCTGTACGCGGCGTTGAACCGGATTCCCGACAAGGAGCGCATGGCAATACTCCTGCATTACATGGAAGGATATTCCGTAAAGGAAATCGCGGATATCATAGACGCATCACAGGATGCCGTCAGGCAACAGCTTTCACGCGGACGCAATCATCTGCGCAGTGTATTGGACCTGGATGCTGTTTAATTTTTAACCGTTTAGATTATGGATGACGACAAAATAAAAGATCTGTTCGGAAACTTCGACCCCGAATTATCTTCCGACTCTCTGTTTATGAGCCGGTTGCAACGGAACATGGACCGCGTGGAGCTCGTTCACCGCCACAATGCCGAACAGCGAAGCCGCAACAAAAAGGCCGTAGCTATCGCTGCTTTCATCGGATTTCTTATAGGCTCGCTGTTCTCTCTGACGTTGCCATACCTCGGCGATGCTCTCGAAAGCATGCATCTCGAAAGGCCCGACAGTCAGTTTATCTCATTTATGTCTCAGTACTATCTCACTCTGGGACTGCTCATTGTAGGCGCCACGTCCGTCTTTGCCGCCGTAAACGCCTACGACCTCTCTTTGTTCCTACTTCGCCCGAAAGATACTACGGACTGACTATTCGTCAAGTGATTTCCTTAAAGTGGTAGTTAATACATCAGAACGAGAACTGTATCACCGCGCCCACACGCTTGGCCCAGCGGGACTCACCACTGTAGTTGACTCGGCGGCCGAAGTCAAATTCCGCGCCAAGCTGCAGTCGCGGCACCGATGTCCAGAAGGCATTCACTTTGCCGGACAGGCCGTATCGGTATTCATCCGGGTCTGTTGGGCGTCCGGTTAGCAGGCATGTTTTGCTGAACGACGCGCTGGCAAGCCACTTGGTGTTAAAGTCATATTGCACGCCCAGGCAGAACCCGTACGAGCGCGGCATGTACATCAGCCCGTGTACCTCGGGGTCATTCAGCATGTCGTATTTGCCGAACAGCAGGTCGGTTCCCAGACCGCCGTTTCCCTTGCCATAATTCACAGATCCATAAACAGTTACCTGATACAGAGGGTGAGCTACGCAGCTCAGCAACAGTCCATATCCGCAAAGCTTGTGATTGCGCTCGGTCACCAGATCGCGATAATTCAGCGCCCTTACTATTCCCGCAAGGCGCACATGCGATGTCCGGCCCCACTCATACTGTATAAAGGCGGCACCGTCAGGACACCAGTCCGACACTTTTTTGGTGTACACATCATCCGTGTCAACGGCTGTTGAGGGAGACTCGGCAGATACGGCAAACAGCCAGTTTTTACCTACCCGCGGCATCCAGCGCACGAGCACCGACGTATTGGAAATTTTATTGCTCGGGCCCTGCGAATCCACGCTGGGAGGCAGCGCCGCCGGGTCGGAATATGTGCTATTGGCATAGCCTATGGTCCAGTCGTTTATCTCTGCGTATGCCTTCTTTAGCTTGAACCCCACACTGTTGTAGCCATTGAAGTTTCCCTCTATGTACAGAGAGAAATTGCCCATCACTTTATTATTGCCCATCACCTTGAAGTACAGTGTGGTACCCGCCGGAGTGGTGCCGAAGTGACGCATATTAGTGGGGTCCGGATGCACCGGAAACATTATCGGCGCGAATGCCGACGAGTTACAGGCACCGTCCCAGTCGTAGTACGCACGCAGTCGCACACAGCCGCCCATGCCCATAGCAAGCTTGTCATCGCGGCTCAGAAACAGAAAATACGGTGCGTCGGGCTGCTGAAAATGATGGAACTGGTCGTAATAAAACCGCTGAATCGTTTCAGCGTGATTCTCAATAGAATCGGAACCCGGCGTCTCCTTGCCCAAAAATATCACCTTGCGGTTCTTCAGCAACGAATCGCGATATTCCTCTCGCGAACTGCGGTAATCATCCGCAAACTTCCGGCCATCTGCATACATTTCCGGCGTAACGGCAAAGCAAACCAATAAGGTAGTAATAGCGATAATGTGTGATGTTTTCATTTTTAGGCTTATATAAATATATCAACCGACATTGCCACAAAAAGTTTACCGCCACGCCCCAATAATTCGCACATATATTTGGCCAACGAGAACATTTTGACTACCTTTGCGTGAAATAACAGCTCCTGCAGACATGAGTTTTCAGTTCAGACAGTTTAACGTTGAGGACGGTCGATGCGCCATGAAGGTGTCGACTGACGGCGTGTTGCTCGGCACCTGGGCTGAAGCCGCCGGAGATGCCCTGAACATCCTGGACATAGGCGCCGGATGCGGTGTCGTATCTCTGATTCTCGCACAGCGGTACAGCCGTGCCCGAATCACTGCAATAGAGCTGGATCCCGACGCCGCAACGGACTGCGCCGAGAATTTTGCCGCCTCGCCATGGCACGACCGCCTGCAGGCTGTCTGCGCCGACGCCATGGAGTACACCCCGGAAGAGTCCTTTGACCTCATTGTCTCGAACCCTCCGTTCTTTACCGAAGCGCTGAAGGCCCCGGACGCAAGGCGTGCCACAGCAAGACATGCCGCCGCACTGTCGCCCTTCTCAGTGATTGATTTCGCCGCAAAGTTCCTCTCTGCCGATGGCCGCCTGGCTATGATCACCGACTGCCGCAACACTTCCGACATAATTCTGCATGCACGGATTAACCGCCTGAACGTTTTGGAGATGACGGGCGTTTCCACTAAACAGGGCAAGCCGGACAAACGGATGCTGTGGCTGTTTGCCGCTGAGGACGCCCCTCTCCGAAAATCGCAATTGCCCCTGCGGAATCCCGACGGCTCATGGCACCACGACTATGTGCGACTGGTGGAACCTTTTTATTTACGAATGCCAAAAACATAATATAACACAATGAATCTGACACTTACACTCGGGAAACGTCTCGTTTTCTTCGCCTGTATCACTCTTTTCTGCTATATCCTCACCGCATTTATCGTAGGCCTGGTGGTGGCAAAGGCCGGTGCATCAACCCCATGGCTGCGCATCATGGCCGTAGTACAGGATTTGCTGCTGTTTATTATGCCTGCCATTGTAACCGCATTGTTCTGCACCCGTCTGCCGGCGAAATTCCTGGCCATAGACTCCAGGCCGAAGGACTCGGATGCCTTTATTGCTCTGTGCGTACTTATCGCCGCCATCCCCGCCATGAACGCGCTGATTATGTGGAACCATAACCTGGAACTGCCCGAAAGCATGGCCGGTATCGCCAAATGGATGCACGATGCCGAGGAGTCCGCTCAGGCCGGAATTAACGCAATTCTTGGCCCCCATACGGTCATGAACCTGATTGTCAGCATCTTGATTGTAGGCTTTCTGGCCGGCTTCAGCGAGGAGCTGTTCTTCCGCGGCGCATTCCAGCGACTGCTGACCACCGGCCGCGTTAACCCGCATCTTGCAATATGGATTGTCGCTTTTGTATTCTCGGCCATACACATGCAGTTCTTCGGATTCTTCCCCCGACTGCTCTTAGGCGCATTCTTCGGATACCTGCTATTATGGTCCGGCTCCCTGTGGCTACCGATACTGCTGCATGTCGCAAACAACAGCATTTTCATCTTCGGCAGATGGGAACTGGGAACAGACGCTCAGGGAAATTCGGCCGTGGACACCGTCGGCGTGGTAAGCTGGCCGCTGATAATCATGAGTGTAGCTCTCGCAGGTATTGGTATTATTATCCTGCAACGTAGATATAAAAAGAGACTTCAGCACAGCTGATTGTCGGATTATTAGTACTTTTGTAATTTGATTCATTGATTATGACCGAATTGCTGACTACTGAGGAAAAAGAGGCGCTGACCGCCAAATTGCGCGAGCTGGCAATGCTGATGCGCCCGGTGCTGAAACCCGGCGACATCCGCCGTTTGCGCGAGGATATGACCGACGAGAATGTCGCGCATACTTATGTGCGCGACGGGTTCGGGATACATCCCGTTATCCTCGCCGTGGACACTGCCATAACCGTGTGCCGGCGCGTTAGCCCCGACCGTAATATGGTCGCCGCCCTCCTGTTGCGCGAAGCCGTACACGGCGGCGCACTCTCGGCAGAAAAAGTCAAGGACAACTGGGGACCCGATGTGGCCGATACCGTCAGCCGCCTCAACAAGGCCCTGTCGCTATATGAAAGGCATGCCACTGTTGAAAGCGAGAACTTCAGAAGGCTGTTGCTGACATTCGCCGAGGACATCCGTGTAATCATCCTTATGATAGCCGGACGCCTTGCGCTGATGGAGGCGATCAACCACCATCCGGATGAAAAACGCGTAGCTCAGGTTGCCTACGAATCCGGATACCTGTATGCTCCGCTGGCACACCGACTTGGCCTGTACAGCATTAAATCAAGACTCGAGGATCTATCGCTCAAGTACACTGACAGAGCTACTTTTACGTCTATCGCACGAAAGCTTAACGAGACTAAGGTAAAGCGCGATGCATACATCGCCGACTTTATCGCGCCGATTAAAGCAAAACTTGAAGCAGAAGGCCTTAAATTCGACATAAAAGGACGCACTAAATCTATTTATTCCATCTGGAACAAGATTAAAAAGCAAAAGACCGACGTAGACCACATATACGACCTATTTGCAATCCGCATAATCATTGACGCTCCTATTGAGCGCGAGAAACCCGAATGCTGGCTGGCATATTCTATCGTTACGGACATGTACCGCCCGAATCCCGCGCGCATGAAGGACTGGATTTCAATCCCTAAAACCAACGGATACGAGTCCCTGCACATCACCGTGTACGGGCCCGACGACCGTTGGGTGGAGGTCCAGATTCGCACTCGCCGCATGGACGAGGTCGCTGAAAAGGGCCTTGCCGCTCACTGGAGGTACAAGGGCGTAAAGCCCGAACAGGGCCTGGACATGTGGATGAAGAATGTACGCGACATCCTGGAGACTGCCGACACCGGTCCGATGGAGCTTATGAAAAACCTCAAAATGGATGTTTACAACAAGGAGGTTTTCGTATTCACCCCGAAAGGCGACTTATACCGCCTGCCCCAGGGCGCCACGGTGCTGGATTTCGCGTTCAATATCCATACCGGGCTCGGATGCAAATGCACCGGAGGCAAGGTCAACGGACGCAATTGCCGCATAAACTACAAGCTGGAAAGCGGTGACACTGTGGACATTATGACGTCCAACACTCAGTTACCGAAACGCGACTGGCTCAACTTTGTTGTCACCTCTAAGGCCCGCAACAAGATTCGCGCGGAGATAAAGGAACAGGAAAGCAGCAATGCCGAACTTGGCAAGGAGCTGCTGCAGCGCCGTTTCAAAAACCGCAAGATAGAAATATCCGAAACGATTCTCACCCGCCTCATAAAGAAACTCGGTTATAAAACAGCAACAGAGTTTTTCAGCAAGCTTGGCGAGGAGTCTCTGGACGTCAACAGCGTGGTTGACAGCTACATAGAAATGAGCGAGAAGCCCGCCGAGGCTGAAAAGGCCGTAAGCGCCGAGGAGTTTGTAATGCAGACGCCAAAGGAGGAGCAAAGTTCGGAAATACTTGAGATTGGCTCGGCCGACGGCATTGTAAAAGGCCTGAACTATAAACTGGCGCGGTGCTGCAACCCAATCTACGGCGATGATGTTTTCGGTTTCATATCCTCGGAAGGCGTGGTGAAAATTCACCGCTCGGATTGCCCTAACTCGCAGAATATCAAAGAACGCTATCCCTATCGCCTGATTAAGGTGCGCTGGAGCGGAAAATTCGGCGGTCAGATGGCGGCGACTCTGCAGATTATCGGTAACGACGACATCGGCATCGTGACAAATATCTCCGCCATTATCAGCCGCGAGAAAAATTCGTCGCTCAGAAATATCTCCATCAACAGCCATGACGGTCTTTTCCAGGGCTATGTGATTGTCGGCACCGGAAGTACCGAGGCTCTGAATGCCCTGATTAAGAAAATAAAGACGGTTAAAGGCGTCAAGGAAGTAAAACGCGTTGACAAATAACAGTTTAAACAGTATCCATTATGCGAAAATACTATATTCACGGCATTGTTTTTGCCTCGTTACTCACCTCCTGCGGCAGCGGTGATGCCGCCAAGGCGCAGCGCGACAGCGCCGAAAACCTGCAGGCCGAAATCACAAATGCCATGCAGGCCGAAAAATATGCCGAGGCCGTGGCTATGATTGACTCGTTCTCTACCACTTTCCCTCTCCAGGTGGACATCCGCCGCGCCCTCATCCCCACAAGAGCGAAGGCCGTGGAGGGCATTACCCTGCAGAACATCCCTGCTTTAGACAAGCAGATTGCTGATTTTCAGGCCAATATAGCCGCGCTTGAGGGTGAATTCACATCTGTAAAAACAGCCTCGTCCCTACCCCCTTACCTTGTTTACAAGGGATGCACCGGTACCGTTGACGGCGTCGCCCGCATACAGGCGCGCGTAAACACCGGCGATGATGCCGAGTTCTCACCGTGGGTACTCGCCGTGGGCACCGGACGCAATATAGGAGTCAATCGCCTGCAGGTCAGCACTAAACAAGGCGCCGCTTACACCATTGATGTACCGCAGTCCGATTACGCACAGGCGTCTGTGCCTATGGAAAATATCTCCCCGCTGGCAAAACAGCTTTATGAAAATGACGACGAGATTGCATCCGTTACGGCATACGGCACAAATGGCAATGCCACAATTAAGGTAACTCCCGCCGAAAGCCGCGGTATTGCCTCGGCATGGAAGCTATGCACCGACCGTGACAGTCTGCGCTCAACCCTTATCGCCCGCGAAAAAGCCGAAAGACTTCTGCAGATGGCGCGCGACAAGGCCGTGAACTAAGACCCCACCCCAATTTACCGAGCCTTATACGGGAAATTCTTGTCAAGCCACTTGAGCACAGAGTGGTACAGTTCATTGCACACCTCCGGCGACGACAGAAACAGGTCGTGCATTCCGCCGTTTACTGTCAGAATAGTCATATTCAGTCCTAATGTGCTCCCATACTTGCGTATGTCGTCAACATTCAGCACTGCATCGCCGGTCTGGAACTCGGGCGTCCACTTGTCGCCATACACGCTCTTTGCGCTGAGCATCAGCAATATAGGCACTTTTATACGCTCGGTGTGATGCTTCAGGTCCGACTGGGCATTCATTATCATACGAATCCACCCCGTGGTTATAGGCCGCGGCTTGGCGGTCTTCCATTCATAATTATAATGCCAGCGTCCGTGGAAATCCGCACTGCAGCTCTCGGCATAAGCCATGTCATCGCCTTGCCCGATGGATATTTTCGGAAACAGGCCGCCCAATGTGCTCATTATCGGCAGAAGCACCTTACGCTTGAATCCCTTCATGTTAAACTCCATGAAAGGACTGTTAAGTATCAGTGCATCAACTTCTTCGTTGGGTGCAAATGTCATATACGACGCCGCAATCAAGCCTCCGGTAGAATGGCCCATCAGCACTATATGCTCCACGCCGTTCTGCTTCATTATGCTTATTGTGGAATCTATGTCGGCATAATAATCCGAGATTCTTTTTGTCTGATACGGACGCTCGCCCGGTTTTATGCTGCGCCCATAGCCATGCAGGTCTACGGCATAGAAGTTATAGCATGAGTCAACGAAGGTAT
>SFNC01000183.1 GCA_004554255.1 Bacteroidales bacterium | reverse complement strand
TGCGGCCTGGTTCGCAATGACCGGGAATTCGGACTCGCAATGACCGGGAAGTTGATGGTGCGTACCGGGCTCCTGACTAAAGCTCCCGAATTTCCATCCGCTCCATCGCCACCCTGGGCGGCAGCTCCTTGATGTCCAGTATGTCCAGAGCGCCGCCTGCCGGAGCCGAAACAGGAAGCCTCGGCCGAATGGGCCGGGCCATGCAGAAGTACCGGGCTTCGTCCGCCGCGTGGTCCTCTCCCTGGGTGTCCAAATCCTCGGGGCTGGACTTGTCCGTGAGGGTAAATGTCCCGTTCTGAAGCATATCCAGTATCTTGTCGCCGATTTTAACGATGCGCCCTACTGTACCGGGGGCTGTCATGGTCAGGTCTATCTTGCCGTCATCGCGCACATTCTTGACGTATGCGGTCACAGTGTGCTCAAGCTCCAGCGGCTCGTAAATCTCATTATCATAGATCATTCCGCGGTGCAGGTTATTCACAATAACCTGATAGCCGATTTCGGTATGCCCTATGACGAGCGCCTTGACTTCCTGCCCCGCCTGGTAGTCGGGGTAAACATTGTCAAGGAACTTGTTGATTTTCGCCGAGGCCACTACGCGCTCGCTTTCCTTGTCAAAGTAGGCGTAAACCAGATAGATGCCTCCCGGAATCATCTTCACCTTTTGTTCGCTGAACGGACAAAGCAGATTCTTGGGCAGGCCCCAGTCCATGAATGCGCCGAATTTATTTACCTGCGCGGCCTGCAGGAATGCAAATTCACCCACCTGGATGAACGGGTGCTCGGTCACGGCGACGGGCCGGTCCTCCGAATCCTTATACACAAACACCTCCAGCGTATCGCCTATGGCCATGCGGTCGGTTACATAACGGCCCGGGAGCAGAATCTCGGTCGGGTTTTCGGGTGCGTCATCAGTCAGATATATTCCATAATCGCTGAAGCGCGATACGCGCAGCGAGTTGTAGCGTCCTAATTTTATCATTTCTTATTGTTTTTATTCATCACAAAGGTAATATATAAATGTAACACCGCCAAACAGATATGGTTTTATATGCACGGAGTGTTGAAAACTTTCCCGCTGCGACTATTGCAAATCTGAACATAATGAATTAATTTTGCGTTATAAAATCAAACGGAAACAACAAGGGCGCTGTCCCGGTTTTATCCGTAACAGTAAATTGACATAAGGTATTCCACATCAAAGTAGATTGGGAAACTCTTCAAATTATTATGAAATACCGAGACAAGCTTAAGCCACTAATGGCGGGCCTCAATGCAGTTTAATGCCGCATGCTCCTGACGGAGCCGGGGGATTACAAAGGTGGCAGGCACTCAAATCCTGTCGTATCGGAGTTTCATCGCATCCTTTGGTGTGGTTTTTCATAAGTCGGAAAACCCGTCGGTTTTATAAATCGTCGTGCTTTTCCGGCTTTTTTTACGGTCTGATTATGCCTTTGTCGCAAAAAATCACTATCTTTGTGAAAAATTACTCAATCTTAATATACACAGAATCACAATGGAATTAGTAGGAAAAGTTTTTCTTAAAAGCCCCATAGAAGAAGGCGTGTCCAAGGCCGGACGCGCATGGAAAAAGCGCTTCTATATCGTTGAAACCCAGGATCAATATCCCCGCAAGGTCGCATTTACCGTTTTCGGCGAAGACCGCGTTAACGAAATGGAGAACCGCATCTCGGAGGGTATGATGGTACGTGTAAGCTTCGACCTGGAGAGCCGCGAATACAACGGCCGCTGGTACACCGACGCCTCGGCCTGGCGTATCGAGGCTGCCGATGCCGCCCCCGCCGCTCCCGCGCCCATGGCCCCTGCAGCTCCCGCTGCCGCTCCGCAGAGCAACGCCGGCGCATTCCCCCCGCCTCCTATCGCTAACGACGCTAACGACGACCTGCCTTTCTGATCCCCCGACACTCTCCCCAATCATAAATGAGCGAGGGTGTATGCTTGCGTACACCCTCGCCATTAGCTTATATACTCGTTCATTAGCTTAGACCCCTTTCCCCAATATTTGTTAATGCAGGGGCGGTGTATTTTCGAGGAAATTACGCAAGTTGAAGAGGGAATGTAGCGGGCTACATGACCGATGAGACTTGGCGAAATTTACCGAAAAGACACCGGACCGGGGTAATTTAAATTAAAATTAA
>SFNC01000182.1 GCA_004554255.1 Bacteroidales bacterium | reverse complement strand
GAAGCAGAAACGCGGGCTGTAATTGCTGCTTACAGCCCGCCTCTATTCTACGAGAGAACGCCAATAATGGCGAAATGCAATCTAAGCACAAACAGGCGAGCCCAACCTTTTATCTCGCCGCTTTCTGCTTGTTGATAAACCGCGCCGCCAACCATTTGCGTACCGGCTCGTCGTAGCATTTCAGGCAGACGATGGCTACGAGAACGTTCCAAGCATAGACGCACAAGGCCACTTGCCAAGTTTCCGCAAAGGTATAGCGTTCGGTCTTGATGAGCCATGAGTAAAACAGGTACATGAACGGATAGTGGGTGATATAGAGCGGGAAAGAAAGGTCGCCCAGGAACTTGCAGACGCGAGTAGAGAAGGCATCGGTTGTCTGCCCGGACGCACCGAGCCAAACGATGAGGGGAAAAACCACGGCGATGCAGAAAAATTCAAACAGGCCGTTCCACAGAATGGGCGTGCTGCCGCTGATAAAGGGGACAAACAACAGGGCGGCCAGCAGCACGGAGCAAATCCAAAACGCACCCTTCACACGCACCGGGCGCAAGCGGCGAGAGAGCAGCAGGCCGGCGGTGAAGGGAAATAGCAGGCGCAAAGCACCGCCGAGGACGTTCACCGTATCTATGGTCCACCCCACCCCGATGCTGCCGTAGCCGGAGACATCGAAGATGGCAAAGCAACCCAACATTATCCCCAAGGCGATGACTAATGCCAGCAAGGCCTTGTCGGACAAGCGGCGGAGAAAGAGGGCGTAGAGGATATTGCCGATATATTCAAAGAACAAAGACCACGCCGGGCCATTCAGCGGAAACATCTCGCCGTTGCCGCGCACCTCATAGCCGCAGCCCGGTACGGCGGGAATGAAGCACATGGCAAGCAGCAGGGCGAGCATGACGGCCGAGGTGGCTACATGCGTCCCGTCCCATTGGACGCTGCCTTGCACGAGGAAGGTAATCGTGCCCAGCACGGCTCCCATGATGACCATCGGGTGCAGGCGAATTAGCCGGCGCTGGAAAAATCCTTTCATCGTCAGCGACTTGTTCCAGCGGTCGTCGTAAGCATAGCCGATAACGAAGCCCGACAATATAAAGAAGAAGTCAACGGCCAGGTAGCCGTGGTTGATGCACTCGATATAGGGCTTCCCGCCGGCAAAGGCATAGCCCTCGAATACGTGGTACCATACAACGAGCAACGCGGCCACTCCGCGCAAACCGTCAAGCAAGCCGTAATGGGGTTTTGTGTCGCAGAATGCGGTCGAAGCGGGGAGGTGATTTGACATATAAGTTTATATTTTAGTAAACGAGTAAACAAGTAAACGAGTAAACGAGACAAGTCACTTGTATATTATTGTACAGAGATATAGATCCCTACTCTATGTCGATAAAGGCGGGGAAGATGCGGCGCGGGTCGTAGAACGTAGCGACGCTGGCAAGCATGGCGTTGAGGTTGGGGCGGACTTTGCCTTCAAACACGGTGCGGCCGTTGACCGTCACCGTGACGGGACGATAGAAGTCTATCATCGTTTCGTCCAAATAAAGGCGGAAGCCCATTTGCTCGGCGGGCTTATAGTCGCGCTCAAACTTCATTTCTATGCCCCAGATGCTGTCGCGCTGCACAGTGCGGTAGGTCACATCGTCTACGGTGAGCGTCACTTTGTTCTCGGCGCGGTTGATGTCCATCTGATAATAGGTGCGCCCTTCTCCTGCGGGGCGTTTCAGCACGGCTATGTTATAAAATCCCGTGCGATAGCGTCCGTCCATGGGATAGTCCTCCCAATTCACATGGTGCGGCACGGCGTTACGCGTGAAATTGCGCAGCCAAGGCGTGGTCGGGGCATAATCGATATGATGTCCACGCTCTGGAATGAGTTCCACCTTGTGGCGAAAGCCTTCGGGCATCAAGAGTTCGAGGCTGTCGAGGGCATCGGCTGTATAGCCCGTGAGGATATTGCGGTAAAAGCCTTTATCGATCGCTCCCGTGCGCAGGCTAAACCCGATGTTGCGCAGGTTTTCCGCCGGCGCGTTTTTCAGCGGTTCGCCGCCCGCCATCGGTCCCGCCGCTGCCCAATAGTCGGCATAGAAGGAAGCGATGCGCTGGCTGCCGTAACCGCCCTCGGAAATACCGAATACGTAAATTTTATCGGGATTAACGTCGGAGCGC
>SFNC01000068.1 GCA_004554255.1 Bacteroidales bacterium | reverse complement strand
CTTCCGGCCATCTTTAGTCTTTTGGTTCAGTCACATAGCCCGCTATGCTCCTTCACCTGCAAGACTAAATCTGACCGAAATCTGCGACCCCTGCGTTAAAAAATATTGGGGAACGGGGTCTTAAACAACAATTACATGGCTGATTCCAACTTTATAGACTACGTCAAAGTCCTCTGCCGCTCAGGCAAAGGCGGCGCCGGTTCGCGCCACTTCTATCGTGCCAAATACGTGCCCAAGGGCGGCCCCGACGGTGGCGATGGCGGCCGCGGAGGTCATATCATTCTCCGTGGCAACAAAAATATGTGGACCCTGTTGCCGCTAAAATTCCGTCGCCACATCTTTGCCGGAAACGGCCAGAGCGGCTCGGGCGGACGCAGTTTCGGAAAGGACGGCGACGACGTTATCATTGACGTTCCCTGCGGAACCGTGGTATTTGACGCCGAAACCGGCGAATTCCTCTGCGAAGTACGCTACGACGGCGAGGAAGTAAAGCTCCTGAAAGGCGGCCGCGGAGGCCTCGGCAACTGGCATTTCGCCACCTCTACCAACCGCACGCCGCGATATGCACAGCCCGGCGAACCCGCTATCGAGAAAACGGTAATCATGGAGCTTAAGCTGCTTGCCGACGTCGGTCTGGTAGGCTTCCCCAACGCCGGAAAATCCACGCTGCTGTCGTCTATTTCGGCGGCACGGCCCAAAATCGCCGACTACCCCTTCACCACCATGGAGCCGCAGCTGGGCATTGTCCAGTACCGCGACAATCGCTCGTTCGTCATGGCCGACATCCCCGGCATCATCGAGGGCGCATCGGAGGGCAAAGGCCTGGGTCTCAGGTTCCTGCGACACATCGAGCGCAACGCCGTGCTCCTGTTCATGGTCCCGGCCGACGCCGACGACATTGTTGCCCAGTACAACATCCTGCTTGACGAGTTGCGCCACTTTAACCCGCAGCTTATGGACAAGCACCGCATCCTGGCAATCTCCAAATCGGATATGCTGGACGAGGAGCTGATGGAGGAAATTGCGCGCACACTGCCCGACGACATTCCGCACGTATTTATCTCGGCGGTGAGCGGATTCGGCCTCACGGAACTTAAAGACGTTCTGTGGCGCGCGATAACCGACGACGCCAACCGCCTGGCTACCGTAGACATCGTACACCGCCCGCTGGACGGCCACCACCGAGTCCGCGAAGAGGACGAATTCATCTTCCAGAACGCGCCCGAGATAACCGGTGACGATGAAGAAGAAGGCGAAGACCTGCAATACATCTCGCCCGACTCCTGGGGCGACCCCGAGGATTTCTGGGACGAAGACATAACCGAGGAATAAGGCTCCGTTTCCTAATATCCAGGGACAGAGTCCACCCCCGGACGCCACACAGCAACACCCCTCGCCACGGGCCGAAATCCGTACGTGGCGAGGGGTGTTTTTGCCAGTGTGTACTGCCGTTACAATCCGGCAGTACACCCTCAACTATCTAAGAATCAACGCTCTTTTTGGTATTTTTAACACTAAATTTACTTCCCGCCTTTGTAGTCTCGCCAAAATTTCGTACCTTTGCTCCCGGATTTCATGAAATTTTTTCAGTTATAAACCGATTTCCAATTTCTCCTATTAAATAGGTCAAATTATTAGGGTTTTCCTTTACACACAACGGCTGACGCGCTCGGCCACGCTGTCTTTCAATCGCCATTTCCTGATTCCGTAATTTCTATGAATCCACAGAACAATCAAGTAAAACATCTAATTATAGACCATCATAGCTATATAAATCAAGGACCTCACGCCAAGACAGGCAAACACACATCAACCTCTGCCACTCCGGCCGTGCGGTGTCCCCGCAGTAAATAACTAAACATGAGATTACGCAAACTGATCACGGCGACCGTTTTCGCCATCGCAGCAGCTGTTATGCCGGCCAACGCGCAATTCGGCATCAAAACCAATCTCCTTTACGACGCCACCACTACGCCAAACCTTGGCATAGAAATTGGCCTGAAAGGCAAATCCACCGTAAATCTCGTATACGGTATCAATCCCTGGACATTCCATTCCGACACAAAAGGCGAACGCAAGGCCAAGCACTGGGTGCTTATGCCTGAGTACCGCTGGTACACCTGCCAGAAGTTCTCCGGCCACTTTATCGGCGTGCATGCCATGGGCGGCGAGTTCAACGCCGGCAACGTAAACCTGCCGATTCCCGGAGCATTCATCCATGGCGAGAACCTGCAGAAGGGCGTTCGCGACCACCGTTACGAAGGCCGGTTCCTCGGCGCGGGTTTCACCTACGGATACCAGTGGATTCTCAGCAAGCACATAAACTTCGAGGCTGAAGTCGGCGTGGGTTACAACCACATCTGGTTTGACAAATACGCCTGCGGAGACTGCGGAGCCAAACTTTACAAAGGCCACTCCAACTACCTCGGCGTAACCAAGCTCGGCCTGTCAATCATGTATCTTTTCTAAAACAACCCCGCCAAAAGATGAAACTACACAGACTCATACTCACCATCGCAACCGCCGCAGCATCGGCATTCGGCACTATGGCGGGCGTTACCACCGCCAATCTTTCCAAAGCACGCCTCGGCGACGATGTCCGCGTTCGCTTCGACATTGTCCTTGACTCCCTCAAACTCGGCCGCGACAAGCAGCTGTACATAACCCCTGTGGTTGAAGACGGCACCAACACCGTCGTTCTCCCCGCAATCCTCGTAAACGGCCGCAACATGCACTACGGCTATCTGCGCGGCACCGCCCCCGTAAATCCCCGTTACCCCTCTATATATAAAGAGGTGTGGCGACACAACGGCACCGCCCAGTCCGTAGAATACGTTGCCGAGACCCGCATCCAGCCCTGGATGCTCCGCCCCGGCGCACGCGTGGTACTGCATCAGGACAGCTGCGGATGCGGCGTGAACCTCGGCTCGTCCGAAACCGGCAGCATTGACCTGAATCTCAACCCCGCGCCGCGTATGCGCCTCGTGCAGATCACGCCGCCCGTCACCGAGCTTCCCGTCTCCATCCACGAAGGCCGCGCACGTGTTCAGTTCGAGGTGAACCGCACCGAACTGCACGCCGAACCGTACAAGTGCCAGCGCGGCAACCAGATCATTGACAACCGCAAACAGTTAGCCGTTATTGACGACTCGGTACGCTACGCCCTCTCCGACCCCAACGTGGAAATAGCATCTATCCGCATCATCGGTTACGCCTCGCCCGAGTCTCCCTACGACCACAACGCATACCTCGCCATCAACCGCTCGCGTGCCCTCGCCGAATACCTCGGCAAGAAGTACAACCTGGGCAAAGAGGCATCGCTTTACGATGCAGTCCCCGAGAACTGGGGCGAATTCCGCGACATCGTTGTTAACGCCAAAGACATTACCGAAGAACAGCGCGACGACCTGCTCAGACTTATTGACGCACCGGCTAACTATTCCGCCGAGTACGACGCTAAGGAGCGCACCCTCCGCGAAGACCCCAAATTCGCCAAACTCTATCGCGAGAAAATCCTGCCGCAGTGGTTCCCGCGCCTGCGTGCGACTCAGTTCGCCATCAGCACGCGTCTGAAACCCATGAGCGACCAGCAGCTGGCCGAGGTTATCAAAAAGACTCCCCATCTGCTCAGCCTCAACCAGATGTTCCGTGTGGCCCGTCTTTACAAAGAAGGCTCGCCTGAGTTCGACAATGTAATCGCAACCGCGCTGAAGTTCTATCCCGATGACGAGATTGCAAACCTTAACAGCGCCGTTGTCGCCCTCCACAACGAAGACTTTAAACTCGCCGAGCAGCTCCTCGCCAAATCCGGCAAATCGCCCGAAGCCGAGAACGCCCGTGGCGTGCTCGCCGCCCACCGCGGTGACTTTGACGCCGCAATCGCCCACTTCGATGCCGCCGGGAACCTCCCCGAGGCTGTCAAGAACAAGGCTCTGCTCGCAGACTGAACAACACCGGGCCCGCAGACCGGGCCCGCAACAAATAAGAATATTCAATTTATTATTTATAAATTTATTAATCAATCTATTAATCAATTAATTAACCAACATGAAATTAAAATCATTATTTTGCGGTTTAGCAGCCGCAGCCATGTTCACCGCCTGCTCCTCTGACGAGCCCTCAAACGGTGGTGGCAACGACAACAACGGACAACTCGTTGATGCCGGTTACATCACCGTTGGCATCAACCTTCCCACCACCAAGGGCAGCCGTGCCGCAAATGAAAATGATCAATTTGACCACGGCACCGCCAATGAGTATGCCGTAAAGAACGCTATGCTCCTTGTTTTCACCGGTGCTGAGGCCGACGGCGAAGGCGCAGCCAAATTCCACAGCGCTTATGACCTGTCAATGAACGGTGCCGTGAACGGCCCCTCAAGCCCTGATGCTAACATCACCACCTCCTACCTACAGACCGTGCATCTGAACAATGTATCAGACGATGCCTATCTCTGGGGCCTTGTTCTTGTCAACTATGACAATATCGTAACTGATAAGGTACTTTTTCAGCCTTCACAGGAAGGCCTCAAAGAACACAAGCAGTTCGTAGGTCTCGTTGGGAGCATGAAACTCAACGGCACCGCCCTTGATGCTGAAACCACTTTTGACGCTATCCGTGGCAAAATCACCGACAACACCTTCATCAACGATGGTTACTTCTTCATGACCAACGCCGTTGTGTCAACCGCTGACGCTGACGGTGCCTCCGCTTCCACCGTTTACACTCTGCAGAAGATTGGTAAAGCCAAGGATGTTGCCAAGCCCACCCCGGCAGAGGCTCAGGCTTATCCCGCCGCATCTTTCTATGTTGAGCGCGCCGTTGCCAAAGCAACCCTCACCGCCAATGCAGCTACTGTCGCCGGCGACCTTGCAGACAACCACATCACCATCCAAGAGGTGAAATGGGTGCTCGACAACCAGGAGCCCAATTCATACATCGTGCGCAACGTAGGCGACAACAACTACATCGGTTATCAGAGCGCTGGAAAGCCGAAGCGTTTCGTTGGCATTCAGCAAATCGGCCAGACTGCCATCCAGCCCTACGCTGACCTCTACCGTCACTACTGGGCACTCGACCCCACCTATGCTGCCGGCCGCGACGCTGTGAAGAACTTCACCTCTGACGCCGACTTCAAGGCCACCGGTTCTGAGAATCCTCAGTACTGCCACGAGAACACCTTCCCCATCAACTTCATGGACTACAAGAACACCACCCGTGCCGTCCTGAAAGTTACCTTCAACCTCCCCGAGGGCAACGATGGCGCTCTCTACACTGTCAACAACCTCCAGTCCGGGGGCAACATCTTCGCAACTAAGACCGCCGCAACTTCAGGCGTTGTTAAGGCAATTGTTGAGAGCCGCGAGGTTTATGCCGCCGCCAAGGCCGTCCTGAAATCAGGCGTAACCCACACAATCACCGCCGCCGACCTCAATATCAACATTGAGCTTAATGCAACAAACAATGTGCTGGAAGTCAAAGACATCACTTTCAAGGAGAACACCGTTCTCTTCAATTCAACTCCTGATTTAGGCGCTGCCAAGGCCACTCTCATCAACAACGTAAACGCTGCATTCCGCGTGGTTCAGTACACCGGCGGTGTTGCTTACTACGACATCCGCTTCAAGCACTTCGGCGACGATTACACTCCCTTCCTGAAAGGTGTTGAAGCCGGTTCTATCCAGAACACCCACGATGCTTACGCTTCAGAGGACGCCAACTACCTCGGCCGCTGGGGTATGGTCCGCAACAACTGGTATGAAATCAACGTCAACTCCATCAAGCAGCTTGGCGTGCCCGTTGTAGGCCAGCTTGACATTACAGGCGACGACACCCCCGACGACAACCAGGAAGTTGAGAAGTGGCTCTCATTCAAGATCAACATCCTCTCTTGGGCTAAACGCGTCCAGAACGAGGATCTCTAATCGACCCCTCGCCTAAAGCGAACAAAATCCATCATAATCCCGGCGCCGCTCCCTTGCGGCGCGGCGCCGGATTTCTTTTTCCACCTCTCTCTTCTTTCTTATAATATACGTCCCGCGTTGACGTTTTAACGCAAAAAAACAACCCGTTGCCACCGATTGCACGGCAACCCCTAAATTGGAATCAATCACGCGCCAACTGCGCAGTACTATATATATCAATCTGATTATGACTCGCTTTCTGCAAAATATCATCGTCAAAACCGCTTGCGCATTAGCAATCTGTTCTGCCGCCTCGTCATGCTCCATGATGGAGGACGACAACAAGGGCTGTCCCACAGGCCTGTACGTCCGCTTCGTCTATGACTACAACACACAGCGCGCCGATATGTTCCGCGACCACGTAGGACATGTAAAGCTATATGTTTACGATGAAAACGGCAACAAAGTCGCCGAACGCTCCGTAAGCAACACCACCGGTTCCGCTCCCCTCACCCAATATGGATATTCCATACACTTCACCCCCGAGGAACTCGGCCCCGGCAAATACCGCATACAGGCAGTAGCCATGCAGAGAGACTGGGACGAAGCCCTGAACCGCAACGGCGCCAAATACCGTCGCCCCGACAATGTGGCCAAAGCCACCGACCTGCAGATTCACCTGGACCACGCCACGGCTCCGGTAAGCGGCACTAACCTCTTCCGTGTAGAGCACCACTCCACCCCCATGGACACTCTGTGGCACACTCTTAAAGTGATGAGCACCGACCCCGCCTTCGGACGCAAGGTTCCCGACATCCACTCCACCAAGCCGCCGTACTCTGTATACCCCCTCCACGAGCAGTACGTCACCGTCGCTCACGAAAAGGCCACATACGCCACCGTTTCGCTTATCCGCGACACCAAGCACCTCGACCTCACTCTACGCCAGATTGACGACCCCGACAATATGTTCGACACCGACTATTTGGTGGAAATCATCGAACCCAACGCCTCGCTCGACCACGACAATGCCGTGCTCCCCGGCGACTCGCTCCTCTACTCTCCCTATGCCCAGTGGACAACACGCCTGGACGACGGCGGAATCTCAATTGACCCCGGAAACTCCGTGGCATACCAGCGTACCGCCCACTACAACCTGATGTTCAACCGCCTTATCTTCGACGACAAGGACCCCAACAAGGGCGCCATCCTGCGCATACGCCGCGTTCAGACCGGCAAGGTTGTGGCCCTCATGAACCTCACTCAGCTCCTCGCCCAGGGACGTACCGCTTACGAGCTCCAGAACTATCCCCCGCAGGAATACTTGGACCGTGAATACGACTACCACCTCGACTTCCTCCTGAAAGGCGACGCATGGGCATCATGCGACATCGTTATCAACGTGCTCTCTTGGAGCAAACGCATCCAAAACACCAATTTATAAAAATAATTCTCTCCCCTCCGGAATATGCATCCTATTTTATCAACATTAAAATACTTATGTCTCGTGCTGCTTGTCGCCACCGGCGTCGCATGCAGCAGCGACCAGCCAACGCCGGGCGGTGGGGAATATGACCCCGATAACACTCAGGCCACATTCCTGCAGATTACCCTCGGGCGGCCCGACATCTCCCGTGCCGGGAACCCCACCGGCGGTGAGACCGGCGACGGCATGCAAGTTGGTATAAACCACGAGAACGACATACACACCCTCGCCCTTTTCATCTATGAAGACATCGAAGGACGCTCACTCAACAACAACCCGAGCACGCCCTTCATCTCCAAGGTATACCTCTCCGAGGCTCAGCTCGCCGCCGCCAAACTGACCTCCGGCTCCAACCCGTACTACGCAACCTATAAATTCAAAGTAAGCAAATTCGAGCCCGCCACAACACAGCGTATCGCCGTTGTTGTCAACGCCAACGAGAATATTTCCGAAGTGAACGACCTCGGCACCCTGCGCACCTTCATCCTGGATGAATCCGTAAAACAGCAGGACCGCATCGCCGACAGCGACTGGTTTGTAATGGCCAACGCCTCCACCACCGACGGCAACATCAACCTCCCCGCCGGTGTCACAGACCCGGACCTTATCGGAACCGAGTCCCATCCCCTTGTCGGCGAAGTTTCCGTGGAGCGCCTTACTGCCCGCATTGACCTATTCACCGACAGCAAAGCCAAGTTCGACAGCGAGAACAGCACAAACGACTACTACCGCGAAGGCAACGGTTACCTTGACCCCGACAACTACAAGTTCAACGGCCAGTCCGTTATCCGCTACCCGGTTTACGAGCGCAACGCCGACGGCAACTACGTTAAATCGGCCGAAGTACGTTTAACACACGTCCTTCCCGTTAACGTGATGCAGCACCCCTCCTTCGCATTCAAGCATGTCACCGCCGGCACGGACATCCCCGCCGACATCCTCTCCCTTAACGTCTGCGGCAACGAGAACATGGTAAACGGCACGCCCACCAACTATGTTGTGGACCCCCGCACCGCCTCCAAGGCCTCGGTCACCGTTCCCGACGACTGGTTCGGCTCTACAGCGGCAATGGCCCTTACGCCCGCATCGTTCACCGACGCCAACTCCGTAGGCACCATGGCGGCAAGATGGTCGCGCGGCACTTGCACAGACGACCCCGACACCGACTACGCCATCCTCACTTACGCAAACGAGAACACCCAGCATAAGGACGTGCTCCGCACCGATATCCTCACCGGACTCGCCCTGCGCGCCCTCTACGTGCCCTCCAAGGTTTACGGCGACGCCGCGCTCACCGAAGTAGCGGCTTACATCCCCGGAACAGACCTCTGGAGAATGTCTCCCACCTCTCTCACTGTATCGGACGCCGACTGCGTGTACTTCAACAACGAAGCCGCTGCAAACGCGTTCGCGGCGGCAAACCCGCAGCTGAAGGCTATCGTCTCCAAGATTCCCAACGGCATCTGCTACTATAATATATGGATAAGACATGCCCGCAACTCCGACGCCGACCCGCAGCGCATCCCCATGGAATACGGCATTGTCCGCAACAACATCTATCAGCTGAAACTTACATTCCACGGCCCCGGCTCGCAGAAAATTATCGAACGCGAACCCGAATACGTCTCCACCCGCATTTTCGTACGCCGCTGGAACTTCATACGCCACCCCGAAATCATAATGTAGTCCCAATGAGCAAGTTACATCATATATATATCCTCATCGCCGCGACCCTCTCCCTGGCCCTGGGGAGTTGTTCGTCACAAGACGGACCCGATGACCCCAACGGCAACTACGGCGCCCTCACCGACGCCGAGTTCTCAATAACCGCCAAGGATGTCACCGCGCCGGGCGTCGGCGGCGAATTCCGCCCCGAAGCGCCGCAGACCGCCAACGAGCTGATTCACAATTGGACAGTTGTCTTTGTTGACAACACCTCCACCGTCAGAGCCATCGTCTCCGGCGGTAGCGACATCAGCGCCATATACTCCGATGTGGTGCGCACTTCCCTCCACACCGGCACATACACGGCCTACGCTTTCGCAAACTACACCACACTCGGCGAGACTTTCGGCGTAAACCCCACCATCGGCGCCTCTTTCAATCCCGCAAACATGCTCTTCAACACCGGAAACACCAACAATCCCAATGCACTGATTCCCATGACCGGTACCCGTGTGATAAAAGTTACCGGACGTGTAGAGGAGCCCGAGGCTATCGAGATTATCCGCTCTATGGCTAAGGTGGAGTTCTCTTTCGCCAACCTCAGCCAAAACGCCGTAACAATCAACTCAGTGAAGATTGAGCCCGCATACACCGGACGCGTTCCCCTCTTCCGCGATCCCAAGACCGCAACCGGATACGCCAAACCCGTGAACGCCGATGCCAACGCTCCCTATGCCTCCGTTACCGTCAGCAACCTCAACAACAAGTACATGCCCGTAAACACGCCATACACCCAGGGCGCATACGCACATGTGTACCTTGCCGAGAACAACCCCGATTATTACCCCGCACAGACATACACCCTGCGCGTGAACATGTCCCGCGACGGCAAATCGGAGCCGGACGAGGTGGTGGTACTCACAGACCCCACAGCCGTGCCGTTCATGAACCGCAACGACTATATCCAGATTCCCATCTCGATTTCCGACTGGATTATTGACTTCGATGTCCTCTTCTATCCCCCCATCGGCGGATACCCCGCCGTGCAGAAGTTCGCCGAGGACAAACAGCTGTTCTTCACCTTCGGCTCTATGGGCAAATTCGCCATCCTCCCCAAAATCAAGAATGCCGCCCCCGGCTCAGCCTATCTGCAGCCCAAACAGTACGACATAACGATTACACCCCGCCAGGTCTCCGACGGCATGTTTATCGAAAGTCCCTCTTTCAACAATAAATCGCACGAGATTATCGGAGAACTCTCCGGCGCCAACGGACGCGCCACTTTCGACGTAAACGTTTCCATTCACGGCACCGTCACACACCTCGAGTGATAACTCCAAACCTGTTTAAAATACTACGCGCGCTCTGCATCGCCGTCGGCATCTCCGCTGTTGCCCTAAACGCCGGCGCGGCGCCGCGTAATCTTATTGTTAAAGCAGACCAGTTGTCCTCCAACTGCTCCTACTCCGGAAGCGCTGCAGACGACCTGGGTCCTCTGTCCAACCTTATAGACGGAAACCCTGATACATACTGGCATGCCGATTACTCGGACGGTACACACACTGCAGTGGCAGCCGACGAGTATTATATCCAGATTGACAATATCGGCAAGATAAGCTCGGGTGTTTCTCTTGAATTCTTCTTCCGCCAGCGTAAAACCCCCAACAATCACGTGGAGGAATTTACCATACAGATTCACAAGACAACAGACGCCGCCGGTACTTTCACTACTCTCCCCTACCCGCTGGTCCTCACGGATTTCGGAGACGGCGCTTCCTGCAATGTTGTCTATAATATCCCGCCATTATTAAATAGCGCATCGTACATTTTTGACCAAATCCGTCTTGTCCCCCGCAAGATCACCTCTTTCGGTGGAGGCGTTTCCTCATATTATACTTCAAACGGTACTTTCCATCTGGCTGAGTTACAGATCAAAACCAAACAGATTCTCTTTAACGGTGACCAGATGTGGTCCAACTGTGACTGCAAAAATGGCAGCGACGACGTTACTCCCCTCTCAAACCTTCTCGATTACAACCCGGCTACTTACTGGCACTCGGATTACAACACAACCGGCCATACGGCGACGGTACTTGACCAATATATCATTGACGTATTCTGGTTCGGCACCATTCCCGCAGGCACTCCGCTGCATTTCTATTTCCAGCAGCGACAGATAACCGGTTGGCACGTCTCCAAAGTCCGCATTCAAGTACATAAGACATCTACTGCCGATGAAACTTTTGAAGATTTGGGTGAGTTAGCCCTCCAGAATGTCGTGTCTTTAGGCATTTCTCAAAATTCTATTGCAAGTATCCCCTGCGATATAGATAAAATCCGTATTATTGTCACCGAGCGCGGTGAAGATAATGGTAACCGCCAGGTTATGGACAAGTCCAATCCCAATCCCGGCTTCCACCTCTCCGAGCTGCACATCGCCACCGAGCCCATCACAATACACGGACATGGTTCGCCCGTAAACATGCGCAACACCCAGTATGCGAATGTCCCCAACAACCCCACCTACAACGCCTTCTCCTTCCACCACACTCAAGGTGCCGTTGACCCCGTATACTATAACAATTACGACCAAAACGGCGACGGACAGAACGACTTCTACTGGCAGGTGGAATGGGAAAAATTCCGTACCGGAAACTACCCCAACGCCGACCTGCTGAGAGAGAACAACATCGAGGCACCGGACTTCAGATTCCTTAACTCCGGAGAAGACTCACGCATCAGAGATGGCGTGCGTCAGCGCTCGCACGTGGTGGAACACACTGTGTACGCCCTCCCCGGATACACCGCTATGCTCCTGCCCTTCTCGGACTTCGCAACGCAAAACAACTATTATGTGCAGATGTTGCGTTGGTACGATTATACCACGGACAAACGCTCGGACGACCTGTATTATTTCGACTTCCCCGAGCGCCTTATCCGCACCGACTACGGTGACCTTGCCGGTAAAGCACTTACCGATCCCGAAGGCTCGTACTTCGGTCTCGTCCCCGCATTCTGGACCGACGATGTAAACTTCGATGATAAATATATCGCCATGGACGCATACCAGTATGCTGACAAAAGCATTCATTTCAGCGACGGTACTTTCCATGAGCCCATCGTGTCGTTCCGTCATATTTTCACCATCAAGAACGGCCTGAAATTCGCCGAGGAACTCTCCGCAAGCAAAGAAGCAAACGATAATTACGTAAAGAAAAACAAACGTGTTATCGCTGCCCGCGCCAATACTGATCTGCAGGTACGTCTCACCAATCCCGTGCCGGCGGAGAAAGTGTCAATGGACATGTTCTACCTTGACAACAACGGCAACGCAAAACGCGTATATCATCCTTATATCGAGGTTACAAAACCCGATGGTTCTGTGGTCAAAGACCAGATTTTCTCCTTCGGCAAGGGATACACCAGCCGCGGTGGTTACGCTTATGACTATGTAAACAACCGGACTTACGAGCTTGGCGAACTTGGAAAACAGTTCGACCGATTCCTTATGTGTTCGGCAGCCGACGCACTCCCCGGCACATATAAAATACGCCTTCTCGCCCGCGATGAAAACGAGAATCCCGTAAAAATCAGAGGCACTCAGGAAAATTTGGCCATCGCCGAGTATGAAATCACTTTCATGAACCCGGAAGCGGCCATACTCGTGCCGGAATCCTCTCTCACCGAGGACAGATACAAACACACCCTCAACTCGTATATCTCCGGCGAGGACGGCCTTAAACTCGGCGAACCCCGTGCCAAGGTTGACTTCGACGAATATTGCTCCCTTATCGGTAACAGCAATTACACCAAACCTATTGATCAGAATTGGGGCGTTTACAACTACAAGTGGCCGCGCCCCTGGGAGACATCGAACTACTGCTTCGGTTACCACCAGCGCAACGACTATAACATGTATGTCCTCGCCACAAACACCTTGGGCGTTCCGTACCGTGGTGCGACAGGCTCGGGACAGCAGTCCGAAATTGATGCCAACTTCGGCAAAGGCCCGTACCTGTACGACCGTCTGTTCTACGATACAAAAGGAAAACAGACCGGTTTCTTCTACTACGTAAACGCCTCCTCCGACCCCGGTATGATGGCGAGAATGAAGATTGATGACCTCTGCTCCGGCTCCACACTCTTTGTTACCGGCTGGCTCTGCGAATGCTCCGGCGGTACAGTGGAAAATGTTATCCTCAACTTCGACGCTATCAAAAAGGACGGTACACGTGTCACCATGCACAGCTTCGTTTCCGGCGACGTTCCCACTGACGGAAAATGGTGCTACTTCTACTACTCTTTCGTGCCCAACCTTGACGCCATTGGCATCAACTCGGCAGACATTGACCACTACGAGCTCTCGATAGAAAATAACTGTTCCGACTCGGGCGGTGCCGACTACGCCATTGACGACATCCGCGTATATGTGGCAAAACCCCGTCTGTATGCAAACCAGACCATGCCCATCTGCGCCGGCGGTACTTCCACCACCGTTCGCGTACACACACCCTACGAGGTTATCATGGCCACAATGGGTAAAATTCCTGATTCTCCCGAAGATGAGCAGATCAACTTCTACTACACCTTCCTGAACAAGCGTATCTTCGACGAAAAATTCGCCGAATACCGCGCCGCAGGCGATGCTTACGCTTACGAAAAGGCCTTTGATGATGCTGTTCTCCGATATGAATACAACAAACCGGGAGGCATCACTTACTTCGGCCGCGCCACTTTCCATACTGTTTACGAAAACAATCCCGAATTCGACAACAAAGACTGGGATGAGCCCCGCGTGCCCGTAAGCCGCATGACCATCAACGGTGAGCGCTGTCTCACTTTCAACACTCTGCCTACCGACGATAAACTTGTTGTGGGCGGTGAGTACTACATGGCAATGTATGTGGACGAAGATGTGACAATCACTCCCACAGCCCGCAACTTCGACATCACCGGCGAATGCGCCAAGGTCTGCTCGTTCATCATTCACTCCTCGGGTGTTGTAAAGGTTGACGGTGTTCCCGTGCCGGATATGACAAACATCCAGGTATGCGAGAACCAGTGGCCGATGGTACAGGTGGACATCTACGGCCAGCACAAGCCGAGTGACATCCACCAGCAGCCCGAAAACGAGCTCCTGGAAAAGAACACCTTCATGGACTGGTTCGACGGCCCCATCCGTCAGTTCAACACCTACACCTATACCTACGGTGTAAACACCATCACTCTCCCCGAGGCTATCGAGAACTTCCGCAGTGTTCCCGAATACCTTGAGGAAGAAGACCCCACTGTTCCCGCCAAAGACCGCTATACCGAGCTGTCGCGACAGTGCCTTATACACTACTCCACCACCTTCGACAAAACAGAACGCCGCCGCCCGCCTCTGCAGCTGCACAAGGCCTCGTATATCTTCCCCTACCTTACTCTGCCCGACGGCGTGCTGGAAAAGGTGGAATACTGCACCGCAATACCCATCAACCGTTACAAGGAGGAGGAAAGCGGCGGCATGGTTATCTGTACCGAGCCCTCCGAAATCCGCGTTATCATAACCAACAAATCCCCATTCCTGAAACACGGTATCAACAGCCCGTCGTTCCCCTACCCCGAGACTATGGACGATGTTCCCCTGCGTATTTCCCTGAATATGCTCAAGGATGTGTCCGGCGACATTGAATCCGCCGGCTTCGAATCGGCCAAGATGCTCGGTATACCTCTGCGCTGGACCGAGGCCGCCACTCCCGGTGTTACCCGCCTGCTGCAGAAGACCGACGACGATTACCTCTACCTGGTTGAGACCAACGACCCCGCATACAAGGCCCTCGGCGTTCCCACGGATAGCCCCGCCGGCATGCGCGCAATCGGACGTCTCCGCAAACTGGAGGCTATCGTTGATGGCGACAAGCAGTCCAACCACGCAATGTTGCAGTTCAAGCGCGACTTCGTCTTCCGCGAAGGTTACTATTATAAGGTGAGATTCAACTACGAGGAGGACAAGTACAACTCGTCGCAGACCATCTGCGACGGCCAGGATGTGCTCACCATCAAGGTGGTGCCCGAATTCCAGAAGTGGACCGGCAAGATAAATACCTGCTTTAACAACGACGCAAACTGGAGCCGTGTATCGTCCGACGACCTGCTGCGTGCAGATTCCGCCACCGACGAGTTCTCTTATCAGCCCGGATCCACTAATCCCGAAAATGTGCCCTCCGGTTCCACAAACCACCGCAACAACACCCGCCGCTCGTACGCGCCCGTACATTTTGTTAAGGCCATAAACAATATTCAGCCCGATTATATCGCCCTTAACGGCGTAAGCTCGCAGAATATCTCGTACCACGACTTCATCGCCAACGCCAATGTCACCAAACAGTGGATAAAGAACAATGACGAAATCGCCGCCGGCAACACCACCACTGATATTGAATTCGACATGGTTGCCGAGAATCACCCTGCCGGCATACACGTGGTATGCCGTCCCTGGCAGGCTAACACCTGCGAGCAGATGCACTTCAACTCCGGCTCGGTTATCTACAACCAGAAGGAGCTCCGTTACCGCTCGGCTTCGGTGGACTTTGAGACCGATCCCGACTATTGGTACTCGCTGGCCTCGCCCCTCAACAGTGTTTACGCCGGAGACATGTACCTCCCCACTGCCGGTGCACGACAGAACACCGAGCTGTTCCGTCCCATCACTTTCGACGACACCAAGTACCACCGCTTCCGCCCCGCTGTTTATCAGCGCTCATGGAACAAGGACGGACAGGCAAACGTGTATAACCTCCCCGGACAGGCTCCGGATGTCAAGAACGTAGCGATTATCTCCACATGGTCCAACGCGTACAACGACGTGCAGGAGGCTTACGCTCCCGGCCATGGCTTCTCCATCAAGACCGATGCGAACCACCTCGATACCAACAAGCCCGGCAAGGTTTCGTTCCGTCTGCCCAAGGCCGACACTCAGTACAATTACTATTCGTACGACTATAAGGCCGGTGGCGCGGCCGGTGTTACCGGTACAACACAGGCTATCAGCCGCACCAATGCCGGACGTTTCGTTGACAACGATGCTACCACCGTCACCCTATCCGGTGCCGTGGACGGCAAATACTTCATGGCCGGTAACCCCTACCTCGGGTATCTGGACGTCCGTAAATTCCTTGACTATAATTCAGGTCTGGTAAAACAGATTTATGTCATGAACGGCAACGGTACCGCCGAAATCAAATGCGAAAACGGCAATATCATAGAGACCGGAACACTCAATCTTAACGGATGGCTCCCGCCCATGCAAGGTTTCTTCGTGGTGACCGCCAACCCTGTTAAAACTGTGAATGTAACGTTTAACACCGCTATGATCAATGCCGGATATCCCGGTAGCCTCGGAACTCCGTCCACTCCCCTCCATGCCGCACGCAGCGAGGCCGACGAACAGGCTCCCGCCGGAATGACCGTCACTGCATCGGATGCCGACGGTGTGCTCTCCACTGCTGTCGTAACCATTGACGGCATGGCCGACAAGGGCTACCGCATCGGTGAGGACGTAGAGCTCTTCATCGACGGCCTCAGCAAAATTCCCCGCGTCTACACCATCGCCGGAAACAATGCCGTAACCATCAATGCGCTTGACAATGTGGAAAGCGTGGAGGTAGGCCTCGTAAATGACGACCGCGATGTCACTCTTACTTTCACCAATGTTGACGCAATCGGTACCGGCCTCGGCCTCTACGATGCAGAGACAGGAGACTTCACTCCCCTGCACGACGGGCTGTCGGTTAATGTTCGCGGCGCAGTGGCACAGAGACTGTTCATAACCTCCGCTGCCGCAGACACCGAAGCGGTATCAACCATCTCGGTTACCGTTAACGGAAACAAGGTGACTGTCAACGCTGCCTTCGCTGATGAGTCCCTTGAGGTTCAGGCCTTTGACACCGTCGGACGCAATGTGTTCACCGCTTCCGAGCCCTCGGGTGTAGCAACCTTCACTCTTGACCGTGGCGTCTACATCATCAATGCCGCCGCCGGTAAACAACAACACACACAGAAAATTGTAATCAGATGATTTTTCGCAAAATACGCACCCTCCTCATGGTCGCTGCCGGCTCCGTCGCAATTATCGCGGCTGCCGCCGGCAGCGG
The DNA here is from genome assembly GCA_004554255.1 of Bacteroidales bacterium. Lineage (GTDB taxonomy): Bacteria > Bacteroidota > Bacteroidia > Bacteroidales > Muribaculaceae > CAG-873. Next base: position 2,234 of record SFNC01000068.1, on the reverse strand, counting down.
TCCTCATATCTCGTTTGTTGACGGGCACTCGGCTGTCAACATGGGCCCGATGGAAAAAGACACCGTCGCAACACGCGACTTTAGGATTGTCAATACCGGTGACTCTGCTTTGGTCATCAGCACCATATTCTCGGACTGCCATTGCTCTAAAGCCACTTTCCCCCGCGAGGCGATTGCCCCCGGCGACACCGCAGTGATTAAGGTATCTTTCAGCTCGCACAGACGCCTGGAAGGCGGATTTGTCAAATCCATGCGCATACGCTCAAACGCCGACAACTCCCCCACCCGTTTCCTCATTCAGGGCGAAGTTATCTATAAATAGTCCCATGAAACGTTTTGCCGCTATTTGTACAGGCATCATCGCAGCCCTATGCACAGCTTGCGTAGGCGATGGCGAACCGGAGATTTCCGACCGAGACTCGCGTCTGAAAACCGGCGATACCGCACCGGCATTTACGGTGACACTCAGCGACAACACCACGTTCTCATCTCCCGCGGATTTTACCGAGTCGGACAGCACGCTCATCGTTTTTTTCAACACCACGTGCCCCGACTGTCGCGAAGAACTGGAGAATCTGCAGCAACGGCAACAGGCCACGCACGCACCGCGCATCATCTGCATATCGCGGGCCCAGGGCCGGGAAGAAATACGGAAATACTGGGAAGAACACTCCCTTACCCTTGTTTACGCTGCCGTCCCCGACCGCTCGGTATATTCTCTGTTCGCGCTGCGCGGCATACCCCGCAGCTACCTGTTCTCGCCTTCCGGCAGATTAATCAGACAGACCGCAGAATAGTCCCCCTTAGCAAATATTCTTAGTCAAAAAGCGTAGGCGGCGGCAACAGACGGAAGCTATTGCGGTGCCACGGGCTCGGCCCGTACTCGCGTATCGCCGCGCGATGCGCCGCTGTAGGATAACCCTTGTTCACGTCCCAGCCATATTGCGGATATTCGGCGGCAAGCTCCATCATGCGTTCATCGCGATGCGTCTTGGCCAGGATGGACGCTGCGGCAATATTTGCGAAACGGCCGTCGCCCTTTACGAAGGTGGTCCATTCCACACCCTCGCGCCAGTCAGTGAAACGGTTTCCGTCCACAATAATCCCGCCCGGCATCACCGCCAACGCATCCAGCGCACGGTGCATGGCGAGTATGGACGCCCGCAGTATATTTATACGGTCTATCTCCTCTGCCTCCACAATTCCCACGGCCCATGCCACGGCATCGCGCTCTATCACCGCACGCAACTCATCGCGGCGGCGCTCGCTTACCTGCTTGGAATCATTTAATAACGGATGGCTGTACCCGTCCGGCAATATTACCGCGGCGGCATACACCGGCCCCGCCAGGCATCCGCGCCCGGCTTCGTCGCAACCGGCCTCGTGCCGTCCTGCTATATGGCAGCACGGCAACGGCTCTCTTACCCGCTTAGTCGATGATGGCATAACCCTGACCCGTTTGGTTCACAAGACCTTCGGCAACAGCGCCAAGTTTCTTGCGCAGCCGCGAGATATTGGTATCCACAATGCGGTCGTTGGCCGGGCGGTCCTGGTCGCGCCAGATTTCGTCATAAATCTGCGCGCGGTTAAAGAATCTGTTTTTGTTTTTCAGCAACAGCATCAGAATGGCATACTCGGTTTTGGTGAGCGGCAGAAGCATGCCCTCGTCGCGCACCTGGCGCGCCACAAGGTCCACCTCGAGTGTCCTGTAAACCAGTTTAGTAGCCGCCTTGGGGGCTGTCATGGCCTGGTGACGGCGTAATACCGACCGTACACGCGCCATAAGCACACGCAAAGAGAACGGCTTGAAAACATAATCGTCGGCACCCTCGTCGAAAGCCCGCACAATATCGTCCTGGCTGTCGCTGTGCGACAGTATCAGCACCGGGATATAGGATGTGGCAGGATTGTTCTTGAGGTCATGCAGCAGGTCGAATCCGGTATAGCTCTGTGTCATCGCGTCAACAATGACAAGCTGATACGGCGACATGTCCAGTTTCTGCACCTCCGATGCCTTGGTTACCACCTGCACACCGTAACGTTCCGCCTCAAGGTTATACTTAAGGAGGTCTGTTATGTATCGTTCTTCGTCAACGACCAATATCATTCCTATTACAGAATTCTGTGGCAACGTGGTAGATTATTAAGTTTCTATTTATAACACCGGGGCAATTATGTGGGTCGACAAGGCCTTTCGGCATCGTTACCGCAAGGGCTATTAAAAAAAAATGTAA
>SFNC01000181.1 GCA_004554255.1 Bacteroidales bacterium | reverse complement strand
GTGTAATTAAAAAAGGAGTTACATTTGAGCCGTTATTCAACCGGCCGATATTGGCTATAGTCCACGGCAGGATTGGATACTGTCCGCTAAGTGCGATGTTGGGTCGCCGCCCCTTGGCGGTGTCGGTGCGGAATGTTGCCCATCCACGTTACAAATATAATAATAATTTGCAATATCGTAAGTATCCTAACCATCTATTTTGCAAAAAACTTCACGGTTCATTCATTTAAAACACACCCACACACAATGCCCGCCCACAGGTAGGGGTCAGAGCTGGCGAAGCGAGGGCGAAAGTGCCATCGGAGATGGCATATCGTGGACAACTCCATGCAAGCGAAAGGCGTAGCCTGTAGCGCAGCTTGGAGACTGCTGCATCCAAAGCGATGAGCCTCGGAGGGTCGGTTGTGGCAAAAGTTTCAGACTACACATACAGGCGAGTGTCAGCGATTCCTCCGAGGCTCCTTCTCACTGCTGCCCATAGGCGCAGTTTATTTTCGGCAAGCCGACTTTTTATTCTCTTCCATCCCACTGGATATTACAAAATAAAAACAGACACCTATTCTTTTGATGGGTGGAATAGGTGTCTGTTATGATGGATTTTTGCCTTGGGGATTGGCGTGCGGGAATTAGCCGAGGATGATATTGACGAGGGCTGTTACGTCCGATACGTTAACTTTGCCATCGGCGTTGATATCGGCAAGCACAAGATTAGCGGTATTGCCGTTGGCAATCATATTCACCAAGGTTGTCACGTCGGTCACATTCACCTTTCCATCGAGGTTGATGCGCCAATCTCGGTAAGGTCCCCCTTGATATTGGTGAAATTCTTCCACTGTCTCGCCGTCCGGTATGCACTCAGATACTTGGGTAGCACATGCAGAGTCCCATCTTTGGGCACTTTAAAGAAAACTCTCGCCCCAGTGCTGACTTTTTCAGGATTGGGATAGGCATCAATCCTCGTCAAGCTGCGGCAGCGGAACGCCTCGTCGCCGATTGAGGTGACGGAGTTGGGGATGGTAACGCTCGTCAAGCCGCTGCAATCGTAGAACGCCCCGTCGCCGATTGAGGTGACGGAGTTGGGGATGGTGACGCTCGTCAAGCCGGTGCAACCATAGAACGCATCGTCGCCGATTGAGGTGACGGAGTTGGGGATGGTAACGCTCGTCAAGCCGCTGCAATCGAAGAACGCCCCGTCGCCGATTGAGGTGACGGAGTTGGGGATGGTGACGCTCGTCAAGCCAGTGCATTTGTAGAACGCCTTGCCGCCGATTGAGGTGACGGAGTTGGGGATGGTGACACTCGTCAAGCCGCTGCAACCGTCGAACGCATCGTCGCCGATTGAGGTGACGGAGTTGGGGATGGTGACACTCGTCAAGCCGCTGCAAGCCCAGAACGCCCCGTCGCCGATTGAGGTGACGGAGTTGGAGATTATTGTATTTTTACACCCGCTAATCAATGTGTTTGTTGCAGTCTCGATAATGGCGTTACTGTTTTCGCGCGAGTCATAGACAGAGTTGCCACTCTCCACTTTTATGCTCGTCAAGCCGCTGCAACCGCAGAACGCCCAGTTGCCGATTGAGGTGACGGAGTTGGGGATGGTGACGCTCGTCAAGCCGCTGCAATTGCGGAACGCCCAGTTGCCGATTGAGGTGACGGAGTTGGGGATGGTGACACTCGTCAAGCCGCTGCAACCCCAGAACGCCTCGCCGCCAATTGAGATGACGGAGTTGCCGATGGTGACGCTCGTCAAGCCGCTGCAACAGCGGAACGCCTCGTCGCCGATTGAGGTGACGGAGTTGGGGATGGTGATGCTCGTCAAGCCGCTGCAATTGCAGAACGCCTTGCCGCCGATTGAGGTGACGGAGTTGGGGATGGTGACGCTCATCAAGCCGTCGCAAGCCCAGAACGCCCCGTCGCCGATTGAGGTGACGGAGTTGGAGATAGTGACGCTCGTCAATCCGGAGCAACAGAAGAACGCCTTGTTGCCGATTGAGGTGACGGGATATGAGATACCACCATAAGTGACCGACTCGGGGATGGTGAGGTCGCCTATCGGCTTACTGCCTGACGGATAGCCCGCTACCGTAACAGTTGTGTTGTCGTCATTGACGCTGTAGCGCACGCCATCTACCGTAAATTCGAATGTATTCATAATTTAGAAAATAATATATG
>SFNC01000067.1 GCA_004554255.1 Bacteroidales bacterium | reverse complement strand
GTGTCTTTTCGGTAAATTTCGCCAAGTCTCATCGGTCATGTAGCCCGCTACACTCCCTCTTCAACTTGCGAAATTTCCTCGAAAATACACCGCCCCTGCTTTAACAAATATTGGGGAACGGGGTCTTAAAGGGATTTACTGTCAGTCGGCAGTCATGTTGATAGTTGCATCGTTGTTGCTGCGGTCGTGGTATTGGCGTTTCAGAGGATTGCTGTGGGCGAAGTCCTCGTTGGCGCGGGCGCGTACGATGTCTATTGCGGCATAGATTGCCGAGCGCATGGAGTCGGCCGATGCAACATTCTGAGTAGCAATGTCGTAACCGGTGCCGTGGTCGGGCGAAGTGCGCACAAACGGCAGACCGGCGGTGAAGTTTACGCCATTGTCCATTGCGATAGTCTTGAACGGGGCCAGACCCTGGTCGTGGTACATGGCCAGCACGCCGTCGAATTTGCTGAAAAGTCCGGCGCCGAAGAATCCGTCGGCGGGGTAGGGTCCGAAAGCGGCGATTTTTTCATCGCGAGCATCCTGTATTGCGGGGGCGATGACCTCCTGTTCCTCCTTGCCGAGCAGGCCGTCGTCTCCGGAGTGCGGATTCAGCGCCAAAACGGCGATGCGTGGGTTGTCCACGGCGAAGTCGCGGTGCAGTGAGCGGGCAAAAGCGCGGATTTTGTCGGCGATGTTCTCACGGGTCAGAGCCTCCGAAATGGCCGATACCGGAATGTGAGTGGTGGCCAGGGCCACGCGGATGCGGTCGTTGAACAGCACCATCAGAGCCTTGTCGCCATCCTCACCGAGGCTGCTCTGCAGGTATTCGGTGTGTCCGGGGAAGATGAAAGTGTCGCTCTGTACCGTTTTTTTGTTTATCGGCGCGGTAACCATTGCGTTAACCAGGCCGTTGCGCAAGTCTGTCACGGCGCGCTCCAGGGCGGCGACGGCAGCGCGTCCGGCCTCGGGCGAGGGTTGTCCCGGAGAGGGCATAACGTCTTCGCCCACAACATTTATGATGTTTACGGCGTCGTGGCGGGCATCGGCCGGCGATTCTATGATGTTAAGCTTATAGTCCTGCAGGCCAAGCTGTTTGCGGTACTGGGACGCGATTTTTGCCGACCCGTATATTATGGGTGTGCACAGTTCCAGGATGCGGTTGTCCTCAAGAGCCTTGAGGATAACCTGATAACCCACACCGTTTATATCTCCGTGAGTGATAGCTATTTTGAGTTTCATATTTCGGTTGTCTAAGTTCGTTAATTATCAGTTTATATTGAGCTGTGCGGCTGTTGCCGAACGGCTGTAAATGGTTCGCAGTGAGTGATTCTGTAGACAGTGCGGGACGTGCCCTCGGGGGCTGCAATCCCTGATTCTACAAGAGTGTTTATGGTTTTGCGCCAGCGGTGCGAGATTGGCTCGGTGATGAACAGGAACGCGGGCCGGTCGCCGTATGTGCGGCGGATATGCTCCGCAATTTCACTGTTTTTTCCGGTGTTTTCGCAGTCCTGCAGGTATTCCTCCAGGCGGTCGTCCTTTATGGCTATGCCGTCGGGAATATCGCCGGTCTGTTCCAGCAGGTGTACGCGGGACATTTCCTCCCATGAGGGATATACATACACCGCCGTCGGGTTGTTGCGCACGCAGGTTATAAAGTTGCTCTGCCGCTCTATCCCATTGGTTTTCAGGTTGTGTATAAAGAACGGGTAGAAGAAGTTTCCGGAGGTGATGACAGCCTCATCGGCTGTCATCGCAGTTTGTCCGCCGCCGATTACTAATTGTGCCTTATGCCCGATTAATGATACGTCTACGGCCAGGGGTGCGGGGATGTCGCTGTTGAACAGTGAGGTGGAAGTAACGTCCGGCGCCGGAGTAAGCCGTATTCCCGTTAACTGGGACAGAACAATAAGTCCGATGGCGATTTTTGCCGGAAGCCGGTTGCGTACCGCCGCTAATTTCCCGAGGGCTAATGCCGAGAGAATAATTACGAAAGGAATCAGCAAGGCGAAGTGCTTGGACGCATTTGCGAAATTCAGCTGTACGAGGTGGACAAACACAATGGCGCACAGCGTCATTGCGATAATCATACGCTTCCTCTGCCGTGCGGCGATTATCAGGCCCGCGGGGACAAGTATCACGGAGACAATCCCGTAGAATCCGAATACAGCAAGCAGATTTTTTGATGCCGGCAGTTTGTCGGACCATCTGCTGTGCTCGCCTAATGCAAAGAGCGCGTCGGTACCCATTGCCCGGTATATCAGCCATGTAAATCCGGCGACGATTACAGCGAATATCGCGGTCAGAGCCAGGCTTTTACGCCATGACATGCCGGAGGACGCAAGTATAAACGGTATCACGGGATAAATAACGAGCACATCTATGCGCATTAGCGGTGCTACGAGCAGCAGAATTGCCGCGGGGATGTATTTGCGGGCGGTAATCAGGCACAGCGCACCGGCGAATAATGCGGCGCAGAAGGCGGTGGTGTTGGGATACATCGCCAGCGCGTAGGACTCCGGCAACAGCATCAGCGCCAAAAGCACGAACACGGGACGGATATGCGTTGTCCGGGTGACGAAAACGATTGTAAGTGCCTGAAACACAATCGCAGACAGCGAAGACAGGGCAGCGTAGACGGTCTCGCACGGCAGCCCCGGCAGGATATGTCTGAACATCACGATTACGGCGTAGGAGAGCGGCTGCAGCCAGTATCCGTAGCCCATGTCGCCAAGCGTTGACCAACCGTTGCAGTAGGTGTATTCGCAACCGGCACAGACACTTACGGCATCTGCCTCGTAGGCCGTAAACGGCAAAATACCCACAAGCTGCCACAGCACAAAGAGTCCGAACAGGACCAGTGTAACGCGTCGCTCATTATGGGTATTTAGAAAAGTCATGGGTTGCAGAGGTCCGCTAATCTCCGGAATCCGGGTTCTGGTTTTTGGCACCGGCCAGCATTCCGCAAGCCGCCATAATATCCTCGCCACGGCTGGCGCGGATGGTGGCGATGATGCCGAGGTCGTTCAGCCGGTCGCGGAAAGCCTCCATTCTCTGCCGCGGGCATGTGGAGAGGTCCGAGCCGGGGATTGCGTGGAAGCGGATGAGGTTTACGCGCGCCGACGTTCCACGCAGCACTTTCGCCAGCGCATCGGCGTACTCCAGCGTGTCGTTTACGCCGTTCCACATAATGTATTCCACTGAGAATCGCCTCTGGTGTGCGAAGTCGAATCGGCGCACCACGTCAAGGACCTTGAAAGCCGGCCACACCTTTTCCACCGGCATCAGCCTTTCTCGCTGAGCCGGGCGCGGCGAGTGCAGGCTCAGTGCCACATGCACGCCGGTGTCGGTAATCAGGCGCTCTAACTCGGGCAATTTGCCGATGGTAGAGACAGTTATGCGGTGTGGGCTCCACGCCAGTCCCCACGGGGCGGTGAGGACCTCAATGGCCTGCAGCACAGCGTCAATGTTGTCCATAGGCTCACCCATGCCCATAAAGACGATGTTGGTGAGCTTCTCGGAGTTCTCCACGCTAAGTACCTGATTTATAATCGTTGCGGCGGAGAGATTTCCGTGGAAACCCTGCCGGCCAGTCATGCAGAAAGCACATCGCATCTTGCAACCGGCCTGCGAGGAAATGCAGAGCGTAGCCCTGTCGCGGTCGGGGATGTATACGGCCTCGACGTCCAGGCCGCAGTGGCTGTCGAACAGATATTTAACCGTACCGTCCACGGAGCGCATGGCGCTGATGGGCTGTTCGCGTCCTATGCAATATTTCAGGGCGAGACGTCGCCGGGCATCCTTGCTGAGGTCTGTCATGGCGTCAATATCCGTGACTCGCCGAACATACAGCCAGCGGGCTATCTGCCCGGCGTTGAAAGCCGGCAGATTCAGGGACGCGACAACATCGCGCAGCATTTGCAAAGTCATGCCTAACAGCGGAATGCGGCTTTCCGTGAGGGTTTCGGTATCCATAACGATTATTTTACAATCAGCAGGAAGTAGTTCTTTTTGCCTTTCTGTACCAGAATGTACTTGTTGTTCAGCAGCATATCTGTTGACGCCGGAGCATATACATCGGCAACTTTTTCCTTGTTGATGGAGAAACCGCCCTGCTGAGCCAGTTTGCGAAGTTCGGCCTTGCTGGGCCAAACGGGCGCCTTGTCCACAAGGAGGTCGGCAAGTTTAATGCCCTCTTCGATGTCGGCTCTGCTGACCTCGAACTGGGGTACGCCCTCGAATACGGCGAGCAGAGTGTCCTCGTCGATTTTGTGGAGGGTGTCCTTGGCTTTGTTCGAGAAAAGAATCTGCGAAGCCTCTACGGCAGCCTCATAGTCTGCGGCAGAGTGCACCATGGTGGTAATCTCCTTGGCGAGGCGTTTCTGCAGGGGGCGCTGAGAGGGGTCGGCCTGCTGTGCGGCAACCAATTCAGCCACTTCCTCGCGGGTGAGCTCTGTGAAAATCTTGATGTATTTTTCGGCGTCGGCGTCGCTGACGTTCAGCCAGAACTGGTAGAATTTGTAAGGCGAGGTGTATCTTGCGTCCAGCCATACGTTTCCGCTCTCTGTTTTGCCGAATTTACCACCGTCGGCCTTGGTAATCAGCGGGCAGGTGATGGCGTAAGCACCTTCTTCGCCGGTGATACGGCGGATAAGTTCGGTGCCGGTGGTCATGTTGCCCCACTGGTCCGAGCCGCCGAGCTGCACGCGGCAGTTGTTTTCGGTGAACAGGTGCAGGAAGTCGTAACCCTGAAGCAGCTGGTACGAGAATTCGGTGAAGGACATGCCCTCGCGGCTCTCGCCGGAGAGGCGTTTTTTCACGGAGTCCTTGGCCATCATGTAGTTAACGGTGATGTGCTTGCCGATGTCGCGGATAAAACCGAGGAAGGAGAAGTCCTTCATCCAGTCGTAGTTGTTCACCATCAGTGCTGCATTGGGCGCATCGCTGTCAAAGTCCAGGAACTTTGCCAGCTGTTTTTTGATAGCCTCCTGGTTGTGGCGCAGAGTCTGTTCGTCAATGAGTTTGCGCTCCTGGCTTTTCATGGAGGGGTCGCCAATCATTCCGGTTGCTCCGCCCACCAAAGCGATGGGGCGGTGTCCGGCGCGCTGCAGATGCTTGAGCATCATCACGCCCACGAGGTGTCCTATGTGCAGAGAGTCGGCAGTGGGGTCAATACCCAGGTATGCCGTTGTCATTTCTTTTTTAAGTTGATCTTCAACGCCAGGCATCATCTGGTGGATCATGCCGCGCCATTGCAGTTCTTGAATAAAGTCCATTTTATGAAGGGTGGTTGTAAAAAAGTTTATCGATAAAAATGTAGTTTTTTTGGTCCGGCCGGAAAAAATGCCTGTCGGCTCAAGCAACTACGTGTATATAAGCTGTTTATTTGAGTTTTGCGAGGGACTCGGCCACGCGACGCATAGCCTCGCGGATATTATCGTCGGAGGTGGCATAGCTGAGCCTGATGTACCCGGGCGCGCAGAAAGCTGCGCCGTCCACCATTGCCACGTGAGCGTCCTGGAGCAGGAACATCGCCAGGTCTCCCGAGGTCTCTATAACCTTGCCGTCGGGCGTTTTCTTGCCGTAATATGCGGTAACCTCGGGGAGGAGATAGAAAGCGCCTTCGGGGCGGTTTACCTTCAGGCCGGGGATGGCGGAGGCAAGCTCCACAACCAGGTCGCGGCGGCGCTCGAAGGCATCGCGCATCCGGGCGATGCAATCCTGCGGTCCGTTATATGCGGCCTCGGCGGCCTTCTGGGCTATGGATGACGCTCCGGAGGTGTACTGGCCCTGGAGTTTGGTAACGCCTTTTGCCAGCCAGAGGGGCGCGGCGCAGTAGCCTATGCGCCAGCCGGTCATGGCGTAAGCCTTTGATACACCGTTTATTATCACTACGCGGTTGGCGATTTCGGGGAAGCTGCCCAGCGAGGTGAACGAGCCCGTGAAGTTTATGTGTTCGTAAATCTCGTCGGCGATAACAATCACGCGGGGGTGACGCGCCAGGACGTCTACCAGAGCCTGTAGCTCTGTCTTGGAATATACGCTGCCGGTGGGGTTGGAAGGCGAGCAAAGGATTATCGCGCGTGTCTTGTCGGTGATGGCCGCCTCTAACTGCGCGGGAGTAATCTTGAAGTCGGATTCTATGCCGGCCGAAACGGTAACGGCTTTGCCCTCAGCGAGTTTCACCATCTCCACGTAGCTTACCCATGCGGGGACGGGAATCACAACCTCGTCGCCGGGATTTACCACAGCCAGCACCACATTGCAGATTGCCTGCTTGGCGCCGTTGCCCACCACAATCTGCTCGGGAGCGAAAGCCAGGCCGTTCTCGCGCGACAGCTTGTCGGCGATGGCGCGGCGCAGAGACATGTATCCGGGCACGGGGCTATAGAACGTAAAATTCTCATCTATAGCCTTTTTCGCGGCGTCTTTTATGTGGTCGGGAGTGTTGAAGTCCGGTTCGCCGACGCTGAGGTTGATAACGTCAATGCCCTGAGCCTTAAGCTCCTGGCTCTTTTGCGACATTGCCAGCGTGGCAGATACCGCCAGCGACTGTATGCGTGCCGAAAGGCAAGATGAATTCTGTTCCATATCTTAGTGTTATTTTGTTTCTTTAAAATATATTATTTTGCAAAGTTACGATTTTTGTGTTATCTTTGCAAAAAATTGCGACACGACACACTTAAACTGTTAATCAATCACTAATTATCCCCTTATATCATCATGAAAATTTTAAAGAGTTTCGTATGGATGCTGGCCATGACCGCAGTCATAGCTGTCTGCTCATGCGGCGGTTCCGACTCTGCCGGCGGCAAAGTGGAGCGTTTTGTTTCCGACAATGTAGACATCGTATTGACCGGTGATGTTCACCGCTTCATTGAGGCTACCGGCAGCACGGTAGAGAATGGCGCGGTAAAGCCCAGCAGCGCGCTGGAGGACATAATCTCCACCCTCGGCGGCCGCGCAAGCGATAAAATTGATGAATTTCTCAGCTTCAAAGGCATAGACTGGTCGAACGGTATGCTTGCCATGAAGATGAAGGGCGATCAGCCTGATGCAATCTTTGTATGGGGCGTAACCGACGAGAAGGAATTCGCCAAAGCATTTATGGACCAGGTGGACGCAGACTTTGACATGCGCGACCAGGACGGTTATATAACCGTGGGCGACGACAAGGCCGCTATTGTCCTGAAAGACAAGATGGGTATGTTTGTCATCAAAGGTGGCGAGCCCCTCAAGGCTTCCCGCGCCATCAGCGCCATAGAGAGCTGGGAGCAGGCCGCCAAGGAGAATCCCCTGGCCGGATGGAAAGCAGAAAAACTCGCAGCTGAACATATCGTAAATGTGCTTGTCAATGCCAAGTTCATAAAGAAATTCATGGAGAACGAAAGCTATGAGCTCCGTGCTCTGCGCGCACAGTTCCCGGATGCCGAAAAGAGCCTTAAAAAGCTGATGAACAGCGTAATGACCGGCTATTTCGACATTGAAGGCAAGACTGCTTCGGCCGAAATCAATATTTACGACCAGGACGGCAATGACCTCAAGGTTTACGAAGGCGGCAAAATCAACACTGACTTGCTCAAATACGGCAACTCGGACGATGTTTTCGTGGCCGCTGTAGGCGACACCAAAACCATGGTTGACCTCATCAAGAAAAATCTGCCCGAGATGCCTGCCGAACAGCAGCAGATGTTCAGCACACTCATCGGCAACCTTCAGGGCTCGGCTGTGTTCATGGCCGGTCCCACCTCGTCGGATATCAACAGCTGGGACGATGTCTCCGGCTGGAACTTCACTGCCGCCGTTTCCTATAAGGACAACGCTTCGGCCGGCAAGGCTCTGGACATGCTCGCCGATGTAGCCGCTATGGAAGACCTGCGCGTGGGCGGACACAATGCCGGCAAAGCGCTGGTAATCAAGGCTGTGAAGAAGGACTATTCCGATGCTACCTTCAACTACGATACCTACGAGTACGAGGGTATCCGCGAGATTGAAATCCCGTTCTATCTGAAGGTCGACGGCAAGAATCTGGTTGTCTGCAACGCCAATGTTCAGGGCAAGGGCTCGCCTGTAAAGGCCGAACTGCTCAAGGACGGTATCTCGGCCATGGCCTTCGACTGCCGCAAGGGCGGCAAGCTGCTGGGCGCCATCAACTCGCCCTTCGGCGCACAGGGTAACGTAGTGGGCACCGCCTCGTCGGTAAAAGCCACCATCACCCTCACCGACACCGAGGATAACTTCCTGGAAGCCATCATCAAACTGATTGGCAGCAACCTCTGAGAAACCGGCATCCATGCCGACATGAAACTCGCGGAGGGTGTTGATAAACTACGGTTTTCGACACCCTCCCCAAATATACTCTCCTGATGGAAAGAATCAACACAATAACCCTTGAAACCGCCCTCCCGGCGGTTTTTCTCGGCGCGGAAAATGACGAGCCGGTGTGCAACAGCGAGGTCTGGATGCGCCGGTTGGACATCCGTCGCCCCGGGCAGTACCTGATAATCGCCGAGTCCGGCACGGGCAAGTCCTCGCTGTGCTCGTTTATTTACGGCTCGCGGCACGATTATCACGGCACTATCCGCTTCAATGACACGGATATCAGCAAACTGTCCGTGCGCGACTGGTGCGAGGTGCGCCGCCGCCATATCTCGCTGCTCCCGCAGGAAATGCGCCTGTTCCCCGAGCTTACGGCTATGGAGAATATATTGATAAAAAACAGGCTTACAGACCATTACACCCAACGCGAGATAATGGACCTGCTGGCACGCGTGGAGATAGACCATAAGGCCGACCAGCGCGCCGGCCTTCTCTCCATAGGCCAGCAGCAGCGCGTGGCTATTGTGCGCGCCCTGTGTCAGCCTTTCGATTTTATCATCCTGGACGAGCCGGTAAGCCACCTGGATACGCGCAACAACGGCATTGTGGCTCAGCTCGTAAGCGAGGTCGCCGCCCGCCACGATGCCGCGATTATCGCCACATCCGTGGGCAACCACCTGCGCCTTGACTCTCCCCAAACAATACATCTATGAGCACAAAGAAAACAGGAAACCTATTGTGGCGTCTGTTGCGCAAGAACATCTCGGCGGGACAGATTGCCGGATATGCGCTGGCAAACCTTATCGGACTGGCCATAGTACTCAGTGCCGTACGCTTTTACGGCGATGTACGCTCGGCTTTCGAGAGCGACGATTCTTTTGTACGCAAGGACTACCTGGTGATTTCAAAGCAGGTGTCGGCCCTCAAGACCATCGGCATGGGGGGCGAGACCACCTTCTCGCCCCGTGAGGTAAGCCGCATTGAGGACCAGCCGTGGGTGCGCAATGTGGGCGCCTTCACCGCTGCCGACTTTAATGTGTATATGTCCGTGGAGCTGGGCGGACGCGGAATGTCCACCTACATGTTCTTCGAGAGCATCCCCGATAACTTCCTGGATATAAGCCCCGAAGACTGGAAATTCAACCCCGACACCCCCGAGGTGCCCATTATCATGAGCAAGGACTATCTCACGCTTTACAACTTCGGCTTTGCCGCCTCGCGGAATATGCCGCAGCTGTCCGAGACTGTCATGGCACGCGTGCCGCTGACCGTCACGCTCAGCGGCAACGGCCAAAAGATGTCGCTGCCGGGACGTATTGTCGGCTTCTCGTCGCGGCTGAACACTCTCGCTGTGCCCGAGCAGTTCATGGAATGGGCTAACGCGAGATTCTCCGATCCCGCCAATCGCCCCGACCCGTCGCGGCTTATCGTGGAGGTAAACACCCCCGGAGACCCCGCGATAAACAAGTTTATGCGCAAATACGGCTACGAGATTGCCGGCGACAAGGCCGACAACTCCCGCGCCAACTACTTCCTGACGCTGGTTACAGCCATAGTTATCGCCATCGGAGCGATAATCTCGGTGCTCGCCTTCTTTATACTGATGCTCAGCATATTCCTGCTGCTGCAGAAGAACCGGCAGAAGCTCCACGACCTGATGCTGTTGGGATACTCGCCGTCGCAGGCGGCGCGTCCGTACTACACCCTCGTTATCGCAGTAAACGTATGTGTGCTGGTTATATCCTTTATTATCATGGAGATAGCTGCCGTGTGGTGGGCTCCCCGCCTCGCCGACATCGGCATAGTAAACGGCTCGCCATGGCCGGCAGTAGCCACCGGATTCGCTATAATGATAGTGGTGACATTGGCCAATCTGCTCACAATACGCCGGCTTGTGCGGCGAAATTTCTGATAAGAACACATTCCTTAACCCTTTCGCAAGGATACCTTTGACGGCAGTGTGCCCATTTAGACCCCAGCGTTAACAAATATTGGGGAACGGGGTCTAAGGGCATGTTGCCGTAAAAATGTTAATGATTGTTAAAAATAGAACTTTCCGTCGCGAAAATGCTTATTGTTTCGCAAAAATATGTTTATTTTGCACCTACATTGCCGCTAAATGTAACATTTTCGGTGGCACTGTGAT
>SFNC01000180.1 GCA_004554255.1 Bacteroidales bacterium | reverse complement strand
AAGTAGGTGTACCCGTCCGCATTGGTTTCGGGGCTGGTGGCTACCAGCTCACCGGCTGCAAAAACAAGGCTTCCGTCCGCATCGTAAATGTCCTCGGCGGTGTACAGGTTGAACACCGCCCCTGCAAGGTATTTGCCGCTTTCCAAGTCGGTTTTGTAGATGCCGACCTTTGCCTTTTCGCGTTCGTTATGGAATTCAACAACGTCAGCTGCAACAATTTCCTGCGTCTGGTTGTCCCACGCAAGGGTCACATCAAAGACTGCATCCGTGCCTGCATAGCCATACGGCGGCTGGGTTTCCGCAATGTGATAGCTGCCCAGCGGCAGGGTCACACTGACTTCACCGATGGTGCCGTCGTGGATGACGCTCAGGAAATCATAGGTAGCCGCCGTGCGCGCAGGGGCAAACACGGCAGTATCGGCGGTGCCGTCGCCTGTGGTTACCACTGCCACCACATCGCCCTTGGCGTACCAGAGCGTGCGGTTGCCGTAGTTGTCAAGCTGGCGATCCTGCGTGTAGATGTCCTCGGCTGCCGTGATGGTGTACTCGGCACCTGCCAGCGGGCGGGTTTCGTAGGTGAAATTGCCATTCTCCGCTTCGTCGGTCATCCACGGGTCAATGCCGCCCGGCTCAGACTGCCAGCCGTTCAGCACCTCGCCGGTCTTGCGGATGGTCAGCTTGCCGAGGGTTTCGTGGTTGGAATACTTCTCACCAATCACCAGCGTATCCATGCCGTTCTCGTTCTTATCGCCGGTCGCCTGATAAATGCGGTCGGTGGTGATGGTAAAATCAACATAGTGGCTTTCTGCGTCCAGCCACTCGTTATAGAATCCGTTGGGTGCGTTGGTTTCCACAATGCGATACTTACCCAGCGGCACAGAATGCCCTCGGCGTTGGTGTAAAAGGTGGTGACATTCTTGGTCAGATGCCCGTTTACGGTGTCAGTCATACGCACCAGCTTGGGCGCGCCGTTTTCCATGCGGTAGTTGCCGTCATCGTCCAGATAGTAGATTTGGAATGCCGTACCCGGCAGCAGCACAGGCTTGCCGGTTTCCTCGTCAATTTTGGTGATGCGCAGATATACTTCAATTTGCTCGTCCAGTACGGTGAATTTCTGGTAGGAATCCGAGCCAACAATTTCGCTGCCCTTGGGCGTTGCCATCGCGCTCATCGGGCTGTTGCGGTCAATGACCACCAAGTACGGCTCCGCCTGATACAAATCCTTGGGTACGGTAGTTTCGACCACCAGATAGGTGCCGTAGGGCAAGCCCTGCACACGGATGTTGCCCGTGTCGTTGCTGAAAATCTCTGCCAAACGGTACTCGTTGGCGGTACCGGTGGGCTGCCAGCCGTCGCCCTTGCCGTTTTTGTTGTCGCCCGCTGCGGTCAACGTCTTGTTGTAGGCGGCAATTTCGGCGGCGTTGACCTCGTAAGTTTTGGCAACCGCCTGTCCCTCGTCGGAGAAATCCCACTTAGGATGGTCATTGTTGTAGTTCTTGTCGAGGTAGCAGTCCAAAATGCTTTGCAGGTTGTAAGCGCCCGTCTGGCTTTGGGTAAACTGTGCGGCTTTAGACAAGTCGGACACCAGATAAAAGGTAAAGCCCGCGTCCTCCAACTCCTGCCCGTTGGATTCGCCGCTAGAAGAAATGATTTTGCTGATTTCGACATTTCCCTTGGCGATTTGGTCTTGGCTTTCGGTTTGGGCATTGTCGCGGTGGATGTGGCAGTTAGCCCTATACACGGTGTTGTCCTTGGCAAAGGTTGTTTTCTCGATATACCAGCCCTCATCGGAATAAGCAGGTGTAATGTAATAGTTGTGTTCATCACACAGGTAACCGTTGGCAAAGGACAAAAAATAGGCATCGTAGGTTACTGTGCCGTCCAATGCCTTGCCCTTGGTGATGGTGCTGAACTGGTTTTTGTACACCCAATCGGTGTACCGCCCGCCGCTGCTTGCCAGTGCCGCAACCTGCCCGGTGGCAGCCTTGGTGCGACTGTCCACGGTAGGATAGGTGCCGGAAACAGCAAGAGCGCCCTCACGCAGCGGAATGACCGTGCCGGTGGAGCGCTCTACTACATAATATTTGCCGAGGTACAGGTTTGCGAAGGTCAACCAGCCGTCCTCGATTTTTGCGCTGGCTACCAGTTGGTCTTTTTTGAGAATTGGCAGATAGTCATTGACCCACTGCCCGCTGTTGTCGCGGATGGTCGTGTGCCAGATGGGGTTTCCGTCTGCATCCACGATTTTGGAATAGTCCACAACGCCGGTCACACCGTCCGGGTGGGCGATGTCCTCGGCGGCGTAGAGGTCGTACACGGCACCGTCCAGCGCGGCGTTGCCGTGATTTTTCACATATTTCCCCGCGTCTAAGTCCACCTTGGGAATGCTGATCTCGCCCAAGGTACGGTCGTTTTTCATTACGCCGTCCGTGGCGGTGGTGGTGTAGCTGTCCTCGTTGGCAGCTTTGCCGCTGTTGTCGGTGCTGTAAATGCGGGTGGGGTTCTTGTACACATTGGAAATCGTGACAGTGGTTTCCACACCGCCGCTGGTCACCAGCTTGGTGCCGCCCTTGTCTGCTGTCAGGATGTCGGCATTGTAGTCAGCATTGTCCAGCCAAAGCACCGCATTGTCGTTGGCTTCGGTGATTTCGATGTAATAGGCGCGCTTGCCCAGGGGTGTTCCTGCCGTGCCGGGGTGGTCGATGTCCGTCCAGTCGCCAAAATACCCAGCTGGGGCTTTGGTTTCCACAAGGATGAACTTGCCCTGATTGCGCTGGGTGTAATACAGCGTGTGGCGCATCGCGTCATTGACGGCATAGGCGGCGCTGTTGATGACCGCATAAGTGCCATTGCCTTGGCGCTGCACACTGTAAGTATTGTAGCCACCTGTGGGCTGAAATTTGCCTGTTACAGTATCCCACTGGAAAATCTCATATTGCGCGTCGGCAGCAATCTGATTGCCGGTTTCGCTGTCGGTTTTCTTGAGGTTGACCTGCAAACTCCACTCGTCATTTTTCATGACATAGTCATTGTTGGTGTTTGCGGGTACCGAAATCG
>SFNC01000066.1 GCA_004554255.1 Bacteroidales bacterium | reverse complement strand
CATTGTCCACAGCGCAAACGACTTGAAATCAGGCAGTTTGCAAATCTTTACATAAACCAGGACCTGCAGAACCACATATCCCACCATTGCAATGGAGCCAAGAATAGTAAATACAAGCGAAGCAGCTCCGGCAGGCATCACACTGCCCATCATGTACAGGCCGCCTACACAGCATGCGAGGATAAAGAGCGCTTTAAGTATGCCGGCGTCCACATAATTCTTCATTGCAGAATTGGCCATGCCGAACGCAAACACTGCAAGGCCACCCCACATGGCAACATTGCCAAAGAAACCAAGAACAGACGAGAATGCGGAAAGACTGTAAAATTTCCAGGGGTTACTCAATATTACTGCGGTAAAAATGTCCTGCAGTAAAACCAGTCCGGCACCTGCCATTGCAACTATCATTGCAGCCATTGCCAACGGACGGATGTGACTCTCTAATTTTTTCACTTCCATAATCTAAAATATTAAATTTTTAATGATTTTATAATTATTTACAAATTTAGGCAGAATATGTTCGTTAAAAAACACAAACATAGTTAAATTTAGTTAATAGATACACACTTTTCCTCTGTTTTATGTTTATTTTGTTAAATCGCATCACGCACAAACAACATACATACCACTAAAGCACCATGGCTAACCGCATCGCACAGGCTTTCAAAAAAACATTTGTGGACTATTTTTCCCTGAGGGAATATATAGAGGACCAGACCCAAATTGAGACCGACATCCGCAGTGGCATATCATTCAAGGGCACAAACATCATCATCCTTGTAATGGCCATCCTTGTGGCATCGCTGGGCCTTAACACCAATTCCACAGCCGTCATTATCGGTGCGATGCTTATCTCGCCGCTGATGGGCCCGATTATCGGCATAGGCCTCGGCATAGGCATCATGGACTATGTGCTGCTGCGGCGGTCCCTGCGCAATCTGGCAATGGCGGCGGTCTTCAGTGTGATAGCCTCTACGATATATTTCCTGATTTCTCCTGTCAGCGAGGGACACAGCGAGCTGCTTGCGAGAACATCGCCCACCATCTACGACGTGCTTATAGCATTCTTCGGCGGCGGCGCCGGAATAATAGGAATCGCCTCAAAATCAAAAGGAAACGTGCTGCCCGGCGTGGCAATCGCCACCGCCCTCATGCCGCCGCTGTGCACCGTGGGCTACGGCATCGCCACCTGGCAGCCGACATTCTTCCTCGGCGCCATGTACCTTTTCCTGATAAACAGCATCTTTATCGCTCTGGCAACTTTTATTGGCGTCAAGGCCATGAATTTCACGGCTGTAAAAGTCACCGACCCCGTCAGAGCAAAGCGCGTCCGCAGAATTGTCTACGCCATTGCCATAGCAACTCTCCTGCCCAGTATCTATCTCACTTACAACATGTTCAAGGAGAGCCGGTTCGTCATCAACGCAGAACGGTTTGTTGATGAGGAAATGCAGTTCCCGGACACGAAAGTACTTTCCGAAAACGCTTATTTCAGCAACGGCAACAAGTGTATAGACGTTACTCTGCTCGGCAAACTCCTCCCCACGGATTCGCTGAAAATGGCACTTACTCCGCGGCTGGCTAAATACGGCCTTGCCGGCGCACATCTGAACATAATCCAGGGCGATGTCTCCCTGCCGCAGAATGCCGCGAATTCATCATCCACGGCGGCCGACATCTACAATCTTTCGCAAAACGCCATAGCCTCAAGACAGGCCACAATTGACTCACTGTCAGCCATTATCGCCGCCGAGAACTTCCGCGACACCATAGGAGCGGCAATGGCTCCCGAACTGCGTGTGGTATTCCCGGAAGTCGCCGACATAGCCATCTCGCGCAACGTATTCTGCAATGTGCGCACCCAGCAGCTGGACACTTTCGAGATTGCCATGATAAAATACTCACAGCGCATCCCCGCTGCCACAGCACTGAAGTTGCGTAAATATCTCCAGGCCCGTCTGGGAGTGCGCAACGTACATCTCGTTGACGTTTCCAAACAGGCCTGGGAATAATTGTCAAATGGATATGGACAGCGATGCCGTCAGCGAGCGGGGCATCGCCGGGCCGTATATGTAGCCCGAATCGCGCAGGTAACCGGTGTCGAAATCCTTCTGGTAGCTGTTGAAAATATTTGCCACACCGACCGAGGCCTCCATCTTGACACGGTTCATCACGGTCCATGTGTAGCTGAGTTTCACACCCATATCAAAGAAAGTAGGCGTGGTGACAGCGACATCCACCGGTGTGCCCGAGCCCTCAAGATGCTGCACCAGCATCGGGCCGGTAAGTGTTCCGGTAACTATCGCGCACAGGTGCTTGGTAATATCGTAATCCAGTGTGAGATAGCCGTATATGTCCGGCGTGCGGAACATCTTCTTCACTGACGGAACATCGGGATTCGACGACCATACCTCCGGCTCCTTGTAGCGCGAGCGCTGCCACGTCAGTCCCGCCTGCAGCTGCATGTGTATCGGGAGCACCAGCTTGCCTTCCAGCGAGGCGCCCACCACGCGTGCGCCGCTGCCGTTGTAGCGCTCCAGCACGGCATTGCCCATGACGTCTGTCTCGCCAAGCTCACGCAAGGCAAACACATCGCTGAGGTCCGTATAAAAGCCTTCCACACAGATATTTGCCCGGGTATTACCAATGCGTGTGTACCAGTCAGCCGACGCGCTGAGGCTGCGGCTGTTCTCCTGCTTCAGATTCTTGGCAAGGACTGTCACCACGCGTTCGCCGCCGACTATCGCCACATGGAAATCCTCGTCGTATGCCTGCGGACTGCGGAAACCGGTGCTGAAACTCATGCGCAGATTCAGGTTTTTCGCCGGGTTAAATCGGATATTGGCACGCGGCGAGAATATGGGATTGTCAATCATGCTGTGGTTGTCAACACGGCAACCGAGCAGAAATCCCCAGCGGTCGTCGCGCCATTCGTTCTGCAGATAGCCGCTGTAGATGTTAACGGTCTGCTTTATATCGTGATTATAGCCTAAGGTCACGTCATGCAGACGGTTATAATTATATTCCACACCGGCGATAAGCTCGGCGGGCATGAAGAGGAACCGCTTCATGTTATGGGTCCACTGCGCGCCCGATGCCACCACTACATCCGAGGTGCGGCCGTATGCGTCGGGGTCCATCTCGCTGCCGTAATAGCTCTGGCGCTTGGTAGCTTGCGTAGCGGCGTAAATGGCTACGTGATTGTCTCTTGTGCCGTCCCAGATGTCGAAAGTCGCCTCGCCGCCGTGGATGTTATGGTCCACCTGCTCGGCTACCATGGCCTGATGTGCGGGTTCGTCCAGGCGGTCGCCGCCACGGCGATACTCATGCGTGTTGTGATATTCCATGGTGAGGCGCGTATTGTCTGACGTACGCAGGAATGTGCGCGCGCCAAGTGTCTGGGTCTTAAGCTGGGCTATCTCGGTAAATCCGTCATCGCCGGCATCGTAGCCGTCGCGATAACGGCTTTGGCCATAGATGAATATGCCGGCCTTGTTGTTGTCAGTAACCACGGATGCGTTCACCGTCGTATTGTTGTCCAGCGCGCCGCTTATTCCTATCGAGGTAAGCGAATGGCTCACCTGCGCGCTGTTTATGCCAGGGTCTTTGGTGATGATATTGATGGTTCCGCCAACGGCACTGGAGCCGAAGAGCGCCGAACCACCGCCGCGCATCACCTCCACGCGGTCTATCATATTGGCTGGAATCTGCTCCAGTCCGTAAACGCCTGTCAGCGCCGAGAATACCGGCCGCGAATTAAGCAGAATCTGCGAATAATGGCCGTCAAGACCATTGATTCTCACCTGCGTGAATCCGCAGTTCTGGCAATCGTTCTCTACTCTTACGCCAGGTTGGAAATTCAGGCCGTCGGCGAGCGAGCATGCGCTCACCAGCTTGAAAGTCTTATCGTTGAGGACATTGACAAGTGACGGGCTGTTACGGCGCTTAAGCTCGCTTTTAGAGGACGTAACCACCACCTGATCAAGCAGAAACGCATCCGGGCGCACTGTAAAATTAAGCTCAATAGTGGAGTCTGCGGGAATATCCACAGTCTTGCTTTCGGTGGCATATCCGGTAAACTGCGCCTCCACGGTGTATTTGCCGGGTTTGAGGTCGCGGAACACGTAATGTCCCGAGGCGTCGGTAAGTGTTCCTAAATGTGTACCTTTAATAATTATACCATAGTAAGGGAGATGTTCGCCGGTCTCGGCGTCTATAACGTGGCCGGAAAGGTTGGCATCGGAGCGCACAGGCTCAGCGGCCTGCGCAACAAGTGCCAGCATGCATACGCACGCCGACACAATAAAATTCTTTATCATGTTGGGGATTGATTGTTTGTATTTTTTGAATATGATTAAGACCCCGTTCCCCAATATTTGTTAACGCAGGGGTCGCAGATTTCGGTCAGATTTAGTCTTGCTGGTGAAGGAGCATAGCGGGCTATGTGACTGAACCAAAAGACTAAAGATGGCCGGAAGCTGCGAGAATACGCTAATCTTATATTGTTCGTGGGTGCATGTTTTATTTATTAATTTCCTCGAAAATACACCGCCCCTGCGTTAACAAATATTGGGGAACGGGGTCTAAGGTCTCACGCTGCCATGTACGGCGGCGCACGGCCAATACGCACCGTCACGGTGCGCGACATATTCAAAACCGGACGTACGGCTGCTATAATCCTGATAAACACAGGATTGCAGTCCACATGCACCGTCCGTGCAACAATCATTGTCTGGATGGAGCCGGCCACCAGCTGCAACGCCTCGCAGGCGTCGCCGGTGTGCGTATGGTGGCTACCCGGTATAAACGGGTGTGAGTGCACCGTACGCTGTCCGTCGGCATCCAGATGCGAGTGATAAAAGAGCGTGGCTCCGGCGGCCATATTCACGAATACGACCAGCAGGAACATGCTTATTATTTTTCTCGTACGCTCTTTCACGGTTGCAAAGGTAAGGATTTTCGGTTAAATATTCATAGGGTTATCTGCGACTTAGACCCCGTTCCCCAATATTTGTTAACGCTGGGGTCGCATATCTCTGAGCGATTTTTGTCTTGTGATGAAGGAGCGTAGCCGTAGCTACGTGACTGAAGAACAAGGCAAAAAGCGCCAGAGAGATGCGGTGCTCCGGTAATTTTATGCGCGACACACAATTAATCGCACCCGGATTTGGTTATATGATTTTAACCATTTATAACTGACAGGAGTAGATTTAGATATTCAACAGATTTGACATATTTGAGATTCTTAATGCCTTGTTCTACATAATTAAAACAGGATGTCAATGGAAACTTCTGCCCAATGATTTTCCAAAATGGCGAACCGTGCATGAATTTTTCCGCAAGTGGATTTCAATAGGATTTTTTGACCGCCTGATTCGGGAATTGAATGCTGTGGCAAGGGATTCGCAAGGGAAAACAAAGCAACCGACAGTTGCCGTCATAGACAGCCAAAGCATACGCACGGGTCTGGCTCAGTCGATAAAGGGAATTGACGGAGGAAAGAATTACGAACATTTTCTACATACCGCCAAAGGGATTGCGATGGCGGTGTGTGCGATATTTATGTTGCGCTTCATATAATTTCGATCCTTTCCGAATTCTTCACAGTCATATATATTTTCAGTTGTCCGTGGCAAGAAATTACCATCGCCCCGGCCAATCGTCATGCATCTGCGTCCGCTTGTTTCGGTCACAATGCAACCGCATTGCTCCCTCACTGTGCGAACACATCTGCACGACGCTTGACCGCCCCAGCGTTAACAAATATTGGGGAACGGGGTCTTAAATATTTTTCCAAAAAATGCGGATATTTGCATGGTTTGTATTAATTTTGCAGTTGGAACGGAAGGCTTTTTCGCGCTTTTCCAAAAACGAATAACTTATGAACGAAGATTTTCGCAATTATAATTACACTGACAAAAACAGCGCAAATATAGAGAAGGAACGCGCCGAGGAACGCCGACGGCTTACCCAAAAGCGCAAAAAAATAACGCGCAAACGCCGCATTGTGCGCACGGCATGGCTGGTGCTTGGCGCCATGTTCGCCGCTTTCATTCTCCTTATGGCGCTGGTTTACAACGGTATAATCGGATATATGCCTCCGGTGGAGGAACTCAAGAACCCGAAAGACCGCTTTGCATCCATAATATATACCGACGACGGCAAGGAAATGGGACGATTCTATCGCCACACCGGAAACCGTGTCTATGCCGATTACGACGAAATCTCACAGAACGTGATTGACGCCCTTATCGCCACCGAGGATGTCCGCTTCGAGGACCACAGCGGCATTGACGTGCGCGCCCTCGGCCGTGCCATGTTCAAGACCGTGCTGATGGGCAAGAAGAGCGCCGGTGGCGGCTCTACCATCACCCAACAGCTTGCAAAACAGCTATATAGCCCGGAAAGCGACGGATTCATGGAGCGCGCCATGCAGAAGCCCATTGAATGGATGATTGCCATAAAGCTGGAGAGATACTACTCCAAGGAGGAAATAATAAAGATGTATCTTAACCAGTTCGACTTCCTGTATAATGCGGTGGGCATCAAGTCGGCGGCACAGGTTTACTTCAACAAGGACGCCCGCGACCTCAACATTCAGGAGGCGGCGCTGCTTGTCGGAATGGTAAAGAACCCGTCGTACTATAACCCGCGCCGGAACCCGGAACGCGCCCGCGAGCGCCGCAATGTGGTGTTCGACCAGATGGTAAAGGCCGGCAAGCTTAGCCGCGAAGAGGCCGAATCCCTGTCTCAGCTGCCTATTGAGCTGGACTTCCACCGCGTTGACCACAAGGACGGTGTGGCTCCCTACTTCCGCGAGGAGCTGCGCAGGTACCTTACCGCAAACAAGCCCGATATAGACGATTATCCCTCCTGGGACAAGCAGGCATACATCACGGATTCCACCGAATGGGCCGAGAATCCGCTGTATGGATGGATTGCCAAGAACCCGAAAGCAGACGGCTCGTTCTACGACATTTACAACGACGGCCTGCGCATATACACCACCATTGACTCCCGCATGCAGCAGTACGCCGAGGAGGCCGTACAGGAGCACATGTCAAACCTGCAGGCACGCTTCTTCCGCGAGAAAAAAGGATCGCCCACAGCGCCATACACATCCAATGCGTCGGAGCTGCCTGCATCGGCACGCAAACGTCTGATTCAGAACGCAAAGACTCAGAGCGAGCGTTACCGCGTGGCTAAACTCCGCGGCCTCAGCGACAGCGAGATTGACAGGGAATTCAACACTCCGGTGCACATGACCATTTTCTCGTACGACGGCAGCGAGGAGAAAACCATGACTCCCATGGACTCCATACTGTACACCAAGCACTTCCTGCGCACAGGATTCATGAGCATGGACCCGCGCACGGGATGGGTAAAGGCGTACGTCGGCGGTCCCGACTTCAAATTCTTCCAGTACGACATGGTGTCCAAGGGCCGCCGCCAGGTGGGCTCCACCATCAAACCGTATCTTTACTCTCTGGCCATGGAAGGCGGAGTATTCAACCCCTGCAGCACACTGCCTAACACTCAGCCGGTTATCACCTTGCCCGACGGCAAGACATGGGCGCCGCGCAACTCCGGTAAATCGCGAATAGGCTCCGACGTGGACCTGCGCTGGGCACTCACCAACTCCAACAACTGGATTTCGGCACGCCTCATCACCGACCCGAGCATACAGCCGCGCCGCCTGGTTAGCTACATGCACTCGCTGGGCATCACCTCCAAGCTCGACGCCGTGCCGTCGCTCTCGCTCGGCCCGTGCGAAATATCTCTGCGCGAGATGGTTATGGCATACTCTGCCTTTGCAAACGAGGGCCGTTACTCGCGCCCGGTGTACGTAACCCGCATCGAGGACAACAACGGCAATGTCCTGGCTCGCTTCGCCCCCAAGCAGACCGAGGCCATCAGCCGACAGGCTTACTATCGCATTCTGTCAATGCTACTTAACGTTGTGGACTCCGGTACCGGCTCGCGTCTGAGACGCGCCCCCTACGCCCTTACAGCACAGATAGGCGGCAAAACAGGTACCACCAACAGCAACTCGGACGGATGGTTCATGGGATTCACGCCCGACCTGGTTAGCGGCGTATGGGTCGGCGGCGAGGAACGATACATACACTTCAACTCCGGCGCGGACGGACAGGGTGCCGAAATGGCGCTGCCTATCTTCGGAAAATTCATGAAGAAGATTTATGCGGACAAGACTCTGCCATACAGCCAGGAGTCGGCATTCGTATTCCCCAACGATGTTACCATCTGCGACTCGTGGGGCAGTGCCGAGGACGAGACCGAGGAAACCACTGTTTCGGAAATTTTTGACTGACAATCACCGCTTATTACCATATAAAAAAATATAAATATTTGCCCTCGGGACACGCTATTCTTGATTATATTGCATAATTCACGTAACTTTGTCCCCAAAAGCAAATCAAACAGATAAAAAATCATCACATCGTGAAAATCAAACACATACTGGCATTTTCTGTTGCCGCAGCCGCCGGAGTATTAGCCTTCGCAAAAAACAACATCGCCGAGGAAGTGGCATGGACCATCGGAGATGACCCCATATACAAATCCGACATCGAGCATACCTACCAGGATATGCTCCAGGACCGCATGCCTATAAAAGGAGACCCGTATTGCGCTGTCCCCGAGCAGATTGCGATCCAACGCCTTTACCTCCACCAGGCCGATATAGACACTATCAAAGTTCCCGACGCACAGGTCAACCAACAGGTAGACGCGCAGATAAACTTCCTGATCTCCAACCTCGGCTCCAAGGAAAAAGTGGAGGAATACTTCCGCAAATCCATGCCAGACCTGCGCAACTACTATGCCGAGAGCATCCGCAACCGCTATCGCGTGCAGATGGTGCAATCAGCTCTGACAAAGGACATTAAGGTTACGC
Organism: Bacteroidales bacterium; assembly: GCA_004554255.1. GTDB lineage: Bacteria > Bacteroidota > Bacteroidia > Bacteroidales > Muribaculaceae > CAG-873. The sequence continues at coordinate 6,015 of SFNC01000066.1, read as the reverse complement.
CCTCTGACGTCCGCCGCTACTTTGACAAGCTGCCCAAGGACTCTATCCCCAATGTGCCCCTCAACGTTGCGGTGCAGATAATCACCATCAACCCCAACATCCCGCGTCAGGAGATAGATGACGTAAAGGCACGTCTGCGCGACTACGCCGACCGCGTGACCCGCGGCGAAAGCGACTTCTCAACACTGGCCATCCTCTATTCCGAGGCTCCTGAGGGCGCACGTGGCGGCGAGATCGGTTTTATCGGTCGCGGACAGCTTGCACCTGAATATGCCGCCGTTGCTTTTAACCTCAACGACCCCAAGAAAGTATCCAAGATTGTAGAGACCGAATACGGCTTCCACATCATTCAGCTTATAGAAAAACGTGGCGACCGCATCAATACCCGCCACATCCTCCTGCGCCCGAAAGTCAGCGAGAAGGACCTCACCGATGCTTCGGTACGCCTTGACTCGGTACGCTCCGACATCCTTGCCGGAAAAGTGAAGTTTGAGGAGGCCGCACGCCTCATCTCGCAGGATAAGGACACCCGTTTCAGCAACGGCGTGATGGTAAACCCCGAAACCGGAACCACACACTTTGAGATGAAGGACCTCCCGCAGGAGATTTCGCGTGCCGTGGCATCGCTTAAGCCCGGCGAGATTTCTTCGCCCATAATAATGAAGGACCCCAAGCGAGACCGCGACATCGTGGCTCTGGTCAAACTCACCGAGCGCTTTGACCCCCACCCCGCAAATCTGTCCAACGACTACCAGCTCATCAAGAACATGTACGAAAACTCTGCCAAGCAGAAGATTCTTACCGACTGGCTCGAGAATAAAATCGCTTCTACCTACGTACGCATCGAGGACGGCTGGCGCGGATGCGATTTCGAGCACAAGGGCTGGATTAAAGAAGGAAAAAGCTCCCGCACCGACGAAAACAACTAAGCTCATTCTGCCCCGAAAGTGCGACGCTCACGTTTTCTGATATTATTGCTGCTGGCATTGCCTGTGCTGTCCGGTGTTCTGGCACAGACTACACGACACGCACGTCCGCATGTGGCGATAGAGCCTCAGATTCCCAAGGCGAAACGCGGCAGCAACAGTCAAGTTATACTTGAGCACGCCGACAAACTCACGCGCACGCTCAACGACGAATACATGGTGGTGACCGGGAACGTCAAATTCTCAAAAGGCCCCATGCTGATGTTCTGCGACAGCGCCCATTATTTCCCCGACTTAGGGTCGCTGGACGCTTTCGGCAACGTGCACATGGAGCAGGGCGATACCCTGTTTGTATATGGCGACGAGCTCAACTATAACGGCCCTCAGGAAATTGCCTACCTTTACGCAGACGAGATGTCTCAGCCGGTGAGACTGATAAACCGCGACGTGAAGCTGGAGACGGATATCTTTACCTACGACTTATACCGCGAGATAGGATATTACAACACCGGCGGAGTGCTCACCGACCTGCACAACCGCCTTACCTCCACCGAGGGCGAATATATCCCTTCTACCAAGGAGGCGAATTTCTATACCAATGTCCACCTTAAGTCGTTGAGAGACAACGACACGCTGGACATTTACACCGACTCGCTGTTCTATAACACAAACACCCACATCGCGGACTTCAATTCCTACACTCAGATTTTCAACCGCGACGGACGCATCGTCTCTTACGACGGCAGCTACAACACAAACACCGAGTATGCCGAGCTTTTCGGCCACTCACGCGTCCTTACAAAACGCGGAACCACGCTGGAGGGCGATACACTCTTCTACGACCGCAAGCTGGGACGTGGCGAGGCTTTCGGAAACATGATGCTTATCGACTCCGTGAGGCAGTCCACGCTCAGCGGAGATTACGGATATTATGACCAGATTGTGGACAGCGCATACGTAACCGGGCGAGCCATGGCTATGGAATACTCGCGCGGCGACACACTGTACATGCACGGCCGCTACATCACATCGGTGATAACCGTAGACACCATAAAACAGCCGGGCATTGCCGACAGCATCGCAGTTATGGTTCCAGACACCACACACATCATAAACTGCTGGCCCCGTGTGCGTTTCTATCGCACGGACCTACAGGGCCTATGCGACTCTTTGGCGTTTGTGGAGCGCGACTCCATCCTGCACATGCACCGCAACCCGATAGTCTGGAGCGAGAACCGGCAGATTTTCGGCAACCTCATAAATGTGCACCTTAACGATTCAACCGTAGATTTAGTGCACCTTCCCGACTTTGCCTTCTCTGCCCAGGAAATTGAGCCGGATTACTATAATCAGCTGTCAGGCAAGGAGATGCTCGCGTATATAGACAACGGCACCTTGCGCCGGCTGGACGTAAACGGTAATGTGGAGGCGATATTTTTCCCCGAGGAAAACGACTCCACAATAAACAAGATGGTGAATGTGGAGTCTTCATTCATGACTGCCGACTTCAAGGACGGCAAACTGACACGAATGAAGATGTGGCCGGCAAGCAACGGTAAAGCCACTCCCTTATATCTGGCTAAGCGCTCCATGCTCTATCTGCCGAAATTCAAGTGGTACGGAACACTGCGGCCAAAAGACCCGGATGACATTTTTGTCATTCCCGAGGAAATGGAGGAGCTGATGAACTCTACTCCCGGAGGCGCGTTGCCTAAGGCTGAGGCCGCCATAGACGAGGTGATAGCCGCCTCACCCACAGACGACTCCGAAGCCACCCAGCCCGAATCTATGCCTCAATCACTGAACACCACAGCAAATGAAGAAACTGATAACTGAGGTTGAAGGCCTTGCCGACTCCGGAGCCATTGAGGACGCCGTAAGACTCAGCGGCGAAGAGCTTGCCCGCTATGACAACATCTGGCGACATGCCCACAACGAACACACCGACAATGTCAGCAGTGCTGTCCACGACCTCACCGATATGGCTGTCTGCCATTGCGATATGCTCATGCGCGCAGGGCTGTTCCAGGACGCATTCGCGACTGCAGTTACATCCATAATGCCCATCTCCATAGAAGGCATGGAAACGTCTATGGGTCAGCAACTTGTGGCATTATTGTCGCTGTCATGCCTTGCGCTGGATGCTATGTCGGACAAGCTGAATCCCGATGACGAACACACCGCCACACATTTCCCCGTAATCATACGCTATTGCGCGTCAATGCTGTACTACCGGTACTCGCAAAGCGTCTCAGAGCCGGGAATATGGCACCATCGCATCACCCCGCTGCTGCGTAACCTTATCCGCATGCAAGCCGTTGAGAGTCCGGATGTTACCATCACAGCGCCGGACGGCAAAACAACTGCAGTCCCGGCATCGGACACCTCCGCCATCCTCGGAGACCTGCTTGGGCGTGCCGCCGCACTCTCCCTGCTCTGAAAAATATAAGACTTAGTAAGGAATTATAAATCTTATAAAAAAATTATACGGATTTTCTTGCAAAAAAGAGAAAAAAGCATTACCTTTGCGTACTGACATAGAACCATTCTATCTATTTCTAAAATGAAGATTTTTCGCAACATATTTATAGCCGGCCTGCTTCTGTTCTCTGCAGCAGCAGTTTATGCCACTCCGGCCGCTGCCGACGCTCCCCGCCAGGCAAGCGAAATGGCCGCTATGCCTGTTGTGAAAGTTATCAACGGGCATGTGGAAATACACATCCCCGGCGACGAAAACCGCCAGGTTATTGTGTATGCACTTACCGGACAGGTCGTTAAGTCCGTTACAGCGACCCCCGGCGTTACTGTAATAGACCTCCCCGCAGGTTACTATATCGTGAAGTGCGACCGCCTGTCGCAGCGCGTTATTGTTCGCTAATACCATTCTTTACATTCCCGACGACAGTGTGCCTGACCCCCACTCTGCGCCGTACTACGAAAATACCGGTCTTTCTGAAATTCAAGTTTTTATTGCTGACGTAAAATGACTCCAAAACGACATTTTCTTTCTGCCGCGGCTATCGCTGTATGCGCTTTAGCCTCGCCTTTTTATGTTTTCTCCGCACAAATGAACACTGATTACAACTCCTATCCAAGCTACGACGGCACCGACCTGGAGATGGTCCTTGACAGCAAAGGCACGCATTTTGCGCTATGGAGCCCGGAGGCTTCGGCCGCGCGCGTGTTCATATATAACACCGGACGCAATGGCAAACCGGTTGACACCCTCAACATGGTCAAAACTGATAAAGGCGTCTGGCGCGTTTCAGCTCCTCAGCAGCTGTACAATAAATTCTATACATTCTCCGTTCTCGCCGACGGCAAATGGCTTGCCGAGACACCCGGCGTATGGGCTAAGGCCGTGGGTATCAACGGAAATCGTGCCGCGATAATAGATATGTCCCGCACAAATCCCGAAGGCTGGGAGAACGACCGCGGTCCTGTTCTGAAAAATTATACCGATGCCGTAATTTACGAAATGCACCACCGCGACTTCTCGGTGCATCCCTCATCGGGCATCGCCAACAAAGGAAAATTCCTGGCTCTCACCGAGAACGAAACTACTAATCCGTCCGGCAAGGCCACCGGCATAGACCACCTTAAAGAGTTGGGTGTCACACACATACACATCCTTCCGAGCTTCGACTACAATAGCGTGGACGAGGCCAATCTGCCCGCAAACACTTACAACTGGGGATACGACCCTGTAAACTACAACGCCCCCGAGGGCTCATACTCCACCAATCCCTCCGACCCCGCTGTCCGCATCTCCGAGATGAAACAGATGATTAAGGCGGCGCACGACGCCGGCCTGGGTGTGATTATGGACGTAGTGTACAACCACACTGCGCAGAACGACGATTCCAACTTCTCGCTCACCGCACCCGGCTACTACTATCGCCACCGTCCCGACGGGTCGTACAGCGATGCCTCGGGTTGCGGAAACGAGACAGCTTCCGAGCGCCAACAGATGCGCGATTTCATAGTTAACTCCGTGAAATACTGGGCCAAAGAGTATCATGTAGACGGATTCCGTTTCGACCTTATGGCCATTCACGACATTGCCACAATGAACCGCGTAGCCGAGGAACTGCATGCCATAAACCCGAACATCATCATCTATGGTGAAGGATGGACTGCCAGCGACTCGCCACTGCCCGTGGAGCAGCGCGCACTCAAGGACAACGCATACCATATCCCCGGCGTGGCAGTGTTCAGCGATGACATACGCGATGCGGTGAAAGGACACTACTCACGCGCTGAGGACCAGGGCTTTGCCACTGGAAAAGCCGGCAACGAGGAGACCGTAAAAATCGGTATCGTTGGTGCGATTGCCCACCCGCAGGTAGATTATTCCAAGGGTAACAACTCCACCAAGCCATACGCCAAAAGCCCCTCTCAGGTAGTGAATTACGTCTCATGTCACGACGACCTTTGCCTTACCGACAAGCTGGCGATGAGCATGCCCGGCTCCACCGAAGCTGCGCGCAAACGCGCCGCACGCCTCGCACAGACAATAGTTTTCACCTCGCAGGGCATACCCTTTATGTTTGCCGGCGAGGAGGTGTTCCGCAGCAAGAAACTGGTTCATAACTCTTACAACCGGCCCGACAGCATTAACGCCATAGACTGGACTCTGCTGGACAAAAACGCCGACCAGATGGACTATTATCGCGGGCTTATCGCACTGCGCAAGGCTCATTCCGCTTTCCGCATGACAGACCCCGCCATGATTGCCCGCAATCTCGTCTTTGACAAGACTAAAGAGGACAATGTCATCAGCTATTCGCTGAAAAATCACGCCAACGGCGACTCCGCCGAGGAAATAAAGGTGATTTTCAACGGAAACACGCACCCCGTCAGCGTAAAAGTTCCGAAAGGAAAATGGACGATTGTCGCAAACGACGGCAATATCAACCCCGCCGGCATGGGCACCAGCGCAGGCGGCACACTCACCGTCCCGGAGACCTGTGCGCTGATTCTTATTCGCTAAGACCCCGTTCCCCAATATTTGTTAACGCAGGGGTCGCAGATTTCGGTCAGATTTAGTCTTGCAGGTGAAGGAGCATAGCGGGCTATGTGACTGAAC
>SFNC01000065.1 GCA_004554255.1 Bacteroidales bacterium | reverse complement strand
AGAGGAGTAGTTTGGAGAGGGAGAGCTCGCGGAGGAGTTCTGTAGGGCTCGCGCGGATGTTTTTTATATCTCGCGCAGAGAACGCTGAGAGCGCGGAGGGAGTTCTGTAGAACTCGCGCAGAGGAGTAGTTTGGAGAGGGAGAGCACGCGGAGGAGGGCATGCTCGGAGAGGGAAAGAGGAACGTTGAGGCTACCGGTTCGGGACAAAATCTCAATGGTACTCTGTGCCGCGAGATATAAATAAACGGTTGTTGCGAAGTTTTAAGGAGTTCGCAGAGATAAATCGCGAATGCGATTTGTTATCCCGCTTATAATCAAATACTATTCTCGCGAAACTTTGACTAATTTAAAAATGCGGCACGCCGAGTAGAAAACCGGGCGTGCCGCGAAAGGTGACGGTCAATAAGAATTATTGAGCGATGTTAGCGATGTTGAAGTTTGCGAATTCGAGGTCGTTAGCGGCCAGAGCAGCAAGCTTGTTGTCGAGTTTGATAGCCTGACGGAGGTTGCTGGTGAGCATAGACTCGTTGTTGGTGCGGGCACCGAGAACGGCGGTGAGGTAGTAAGTCACAGCGTCGGGTTTGCTGATGCCTGCGAGTGTAGATTTAGCTTTGCTGTAGTCCTTAGTGAGGATCTGAGCGAGAGCGGCGTTGTTGCTCTTTGAGTCGCCGAAAGCGCGTACTGCGGCGGCGTTGTCGCCCTGTTTGAGGTAGTAAACACCGAGAGCGTCGCCGAGGCCGTTCTGGCCGGCAGCAGAGCCGAAGTATTTGTTTGCAGAAGCGTAGTTGCCGTTCATGAGTTCAACGAGGCCGAGGTTCATCTGGGGCTCTGCGGCGCCACCGCCGAGCTGAGCGGCTTTGGCGAAAGAGTCTTTAGCGCCGGCGTAGTTGCCACGTGCGTACTGAACCATACCGAGGTCGTTCCAGGCGCGGTAGTCAGAGGGATAAACTGCGGTAGCAGATTCGTAGATAGCCTGCTGCTGAGCGGGATCGTCGGTGAGTGTAGCAGCGTAGAGGAGTTCCTCGACGGTGAGCGATTTGGGATCGTTCTTGTAGGCTTCCTGGATTTCAGAGTCGCTCTTGCCGATAGCGTCGATAGAGGCTGTGATGCGAGAGTAACGGAGCTGGGGAAGAATCTTGTCGGCGAGGACGTCGAAAACGCTGATGAGGTTGCGGAGTTCCTGTTCGCGCTGTTCGGGATCCTTGTACATAGACAGAGTGCTGAGGATAAGGTCTTTATCCTGGAGGTCGCTCTGGCTTACGAGGCGCTGCAGGCCTTCCCAGTCCTCGGGAGTGAATTCGGCGGTGAGGTCTTTGAATTCTTTGATTTTGTCCTTTTTGAGCTGGTCGTTAACGTAGCCTTTGGTTACGTTTTCACGGTCCTGAGCGAGGGCGGTGTTGAATTCGATAGTACCGTCGGGCGAAGCGTAAGATTTGATGTTGATTTCCTTAAGCACGCGGCGGTCGTCGCCGTAAGTGGCAGCGATTTCCTTCTGGAGCTCGACCATAGCGTCGGTTTTGAGCTGCTCGGCGCGGATGTTGGCCTTGTTGATAAGGAAGAGAATGTCGGCGGTATACTTGTCGTTGATGATGCGCTGGAATTTGTCGGGAGCGAGAGCGGGGTTGACGGTGGCTGCATCAGCGAGAGCGGCTGTGGCAACGACGCCGTTAGCGACTTTCACGCGGGGGAGCGCATAAGTTTTGTTGCCCTGGGTAACGACGAAGTCGAGCATGAGCTCGCTCTTGGCCATATCGGGAACGTAGTTGTATGAAACGGGAATAGTAACAGTTCCGCCGTACTGGTAGCTGACAACGGGAGCGTTGCCCTGTACTTTTTCGCCCTGGAAGGTGTAAGCCTGCGAGGCGGTTTCCTGGCCGTTGTAAACCAGGTAGGGGGTAACGGTAACGCTTGCGTTCTTAACGAAGAACTTGGCGGGGATGTTTCCGGTTACAGTGGCAGGTACTTTTTCGCCGACAACCTCCAGGGGATTGGGGTTTGTGGTGAAGTAGTCTGAACTGAACTGGCCGAGTTTCTTTCCGCAGGAGCTGAGCATTACAGCTGCGCCGACGGTAAGAGTTAAGCAAAGTTTCTTATTCATATTAAAATTATTTAGGGGTTAGATTTTCCGTGTAAAAAAGAGTTGGTTATGCTTTGAAACGAGAAAAATGTGATAAATACATTTTTACAGTGCAAATATAGCGTATTTTGGGCAGTGTGGCAATAGTGCGGGGTTTATTTTTGCAGAATTTGGCAAAAAAAAATTAAAAATGGAGATAAAAAAGAAAAAAAGGTAATAGTGACAAAATGACAGAAGGACAATAATGGCGAAAAAAATTACGGATATAATTAAAATGTTTGAATATATTAAATATTATTATTATATTTGCCAGTCGAATTACAAATTTAAACATAAGGCAATAGGAATAGCAATAAATCAAAACACTCATACCAAAACCAACAACACCAAACAACACCAATTATAATCACAAAATTATGCACAGATTTTTAAAGAAAGCACTTGTTCTGACAATGCTGATATTTGTCGGGGCAGACCTTTGTGCCTATGGCGCGCCTCCTGCGGCGAAGCGCGGAGAGATCCGCATCAAGCTTCAGCCGGAACTGGCGAAGCAGTTAGGGACAAAGGTGCGAATGCGCGCCAACGGGGTTATGCGCACCGGAGCACAGCCCCTTGACCGAGCGGCGCAGAAGGTGAATGCAGTAAGTATCCGGCCGATGCTGCCGCCATCGGAGAAGTTTGCGGCGCAGCGAAAGAAGTATGGCCTGGACCGCTGGTATGTGGTATCGTTTGACGAGACAGTAGGCTCCGAGGAGGCCCGTAAGCTGTTTGCCGGGACCTCCGGCGTAGAGCGGTCGGAGGTAGTGACACCAATGTCTCTGCAGGAAGGCCGCAAGCCCTTCCGTGTTATCCCGCGGAGCCAGATAAAGGCTGCGGCACCGGGCACGGGGCTACCCTTCAACGACCCGTTGCTGTCGCGCCAGTGGCATTATAAGAACAACGGCGACATACCGTACTCGGTAGCCGGTGCCGACATTAACCTGTATCAGGCCTGGGCCCAGACAACCGGCAGTTCGGATGTCCTGGTGGCCGTTATTGACGGAGGAATCGACTATACGCATGAGGACCTTGCCGCGAATGTATATGTAAACGAGGCCGAGCTTAACGGGCGGTCCGGAGTTGACGATGACGGCAACGGCTATGTGGATGATGTCTACGGCTGGAACTTCTGTACAAACGAGGCCAAGATTTACCCGCATAGCCACGGAACGCACGTGGCCGGTACTGTTGCCGCTGTAAACGGCAATGGTATAGGTGTTTGTGGCGTTGCGGGCGGCAACGGGACCCCCGGTACGGGAGTAAAAATGCTTTCGTGTCAGGTCTTTGACTCGCGATCCGGTGCCGGCCAGGGCGATTTTGCCGCCGCACTGGTGTATGCCGCCGAGAAAGGCGCCGTAATCGCACAGTGCTCATGGGGCTGGGACTCAGAGGGTTACTATGAGCAGGCCGTGCTGGATGCCATAGACTATTTCACCGAGACAGCGAGCTCCGACAAGATGAAGGGCGGCCTCTGTATCTTCGCTTTGGGAAACAATGGCAAGAACGGCGACTACTACCCCGGCGTCTACGACAAAGTGGTGGGAGTGACCGCGATGACCTCCGAGCTGACCCCGGCGTCCTATTCCACCCACTCGCCCAAGGCCGACATAGTTGCGCCGGGCGGACTGATGGATTACGGAGAGCAGCAGGGCGTGCTGTCCACGCTTCCCAACAATGAGTACGGATATAACGAGGGCACGTCCATGGCGACGCCGCATGTTTCCGGAACAGCCGCGCTGATATTGTCCAAGTACGGATCTCCTACATTCCTGAACGAGACCCTCCGCACTCAGCTGCTGACATCCGTAAATGATTTTTACGGATTTGGCGACAATTATCGTGTAAAAGGGCTTTTCGGAAGCGGATATCTTGACGCCGGCAAAGCGGTGCAGATGAATCAGACGGGAGGCCCGGAAGCGGTATCCGACTTTACGTTGCAGGCCGCTCAGGACTATATAAGTGTGACGTGGACAATCCCCGCATCGCCTGAAAACAGCGTCAACAACCACATTATATATTATAGCAAAGAAGCGTTTACGGCTCAGGACGACCTGAGCAAACTGCAGTCGAAGGTCGTGGATACAAAATTCTACAAGACCGGCGATGTGGTTAGCGCAGACCTTGAGAATCTCGAGAATCTCACGGAATATTACGTTGCCGTGCAGGCCGTAAGCCGTTGGGGTGCCTCGTCGGCCCTGTCGGCCGTCAAGAAAATCTCCACCAATGCGGGACCGAAGATGACCGTAGCCGAGAGCAAAGTAGAGCTTGCCAGCACGGCTGCACAGCCGATAGCCGAAGGAACCCTGACTATCGGCAACAGCGCCGAAGGAATCCTGAAATGGCAGAGCGGCAAGCGCACCGTTTCGGCAAGACCCCAGTCGGTGGTACGTCCCCGCCCGGGCGTTCTTTCCGCATATAAAGGCAGATTAGCCGGCGCTACCGCCAAAGCAAAGGCAGCAGTATCGGCCGCACCGGAGTATAATGCGGATGATTATCCTGTCGAACTCTCTTACTATGAGCAGATATGGGCGATGATCGGTGATACCGACCGCACATTGCCAAACTCTATGGCCCAGTGGTTCCGGGTAGACCCGGAGAAATATCCGCAAGGCTTTAATCTTACCAGCCTGTGGCTGACATCGGCGGGCAACGGAGGCACAAATCCCGTTATAGAAATATACCGCGGCGATGTGTCTATATCGCAGGCGTCGCTGATACAGCGTGTGGATTACGACTACTTTATGTATAATTACAACATAGCGCTGAAGGAGCAGTTGTATTTCGCACCGGGCGAATCCTTCTGGGTTGTAGTTCATTTTGACGGCGGCCAGGAGAGATATCCGCTGCCGATGGCACTTACAACCGGAGAAAACACAGCCGGTTATTCATATATGAGTAACGATAACGGCAAAACGTGGACACAGCTGTCCGAGGCGCTGAAGGGATCACCGTACGAAAGCCAGGCGGCGAAATTTGTATGGGGCATCAAAGCGCGGTCGCTTAATCCGGACTGGAGCACCTTCCTGGAGCTTGACCCCTCGGAGGGCACAGTAGCCCCCAACGAGGAGCAGAAAGTGACAGTGCGGGCCGACGGCAGCAAGCTTGTAAACGGCTCATATACGTTCAATATCCTGCTTAGCGGCAACGAGACCGGTTCCAAAGTCACGAAAGTTCCGGCAAAATTAAGCGTAAGCGGCAACAAGGCCGACGTACGTGTCCCCAATGTAGTTGATTTCGGCTCAGTACTTGTGGGCCAGAGCAAGACCGTGAGCGTAGAGTTCTACAACGCCGGTTACGGGTCGTTCCGCGGCTCGAGCTGGAGCGCGGGCATATACAGCGATAAGATCTCTGTATCCAACGCAAATTTCCAGGGTCCGAAATCTGTAAGCGCCGGCTTCCCCGCGCGCACAAAAGTATCTGTAGAGCTGACATACGCGCCTGTAGAGGCCGGTTCGCACTCCGGCGTGGTATCGTTTACCGATTACAACGGCGACGTGGTTAAAGTTCTGGTACAGGGAGTTTCCACTGATCCGGCACGTCTGACCGTAGAGCCTTCAGTGGTGGACGCCGGCACAATCACTGTGGGCGACGAGCCCCGTGAGGTAGAGTTCACCATCGCCAACGATGGCAAATATCCTCTGGAGTACGTGTTCCCCAAATTCTCGGACAAGAGCGTGGAAGGCGCATCGGACCAGCATAAGTTCGGCTATACAGTGGCATCCACCCTGGAGGGCTATGGCGCCCACGAGTATACCGCTCCGACGCAGTTGCTGAATAGCAAGGATATAACATCCACCTTCAGTGACGATGTATACGTAAGCGCAGCCATCCGTCCGGGCTTCTCGTTCCCGTATTACGGAAAGAATTACGACAAACTGTACATAACCTCGTTCGGCGGCGTGATGTTCGCGCTTAACGAGAACACCTTCCGCAGCCCGCTGACGCCTGACAGCTACGGAGTCCCCGGCACGGGCCTGATTTCGGCTTACGGCAGTCAGTTGCAGATGGGTCCTAATTCCAAGGTAGAATACGCGACCCAGGACGGAAAATTCGTGGTAAGCTTCAAGAACGTACTTGCTGTGGTTTACGACAGCGATTATGCCCCGGTATCTTTCCGTATAGTCCTCTCGCCCAACGGCGACATAGAAATATTGTATGACGATTATACCCCCGACGGGTTCTTCCAGGGCGGCTCCACGCTGTTCTGCGGCATCAACGACCCGGAGGTCAGTGACGTTGTAACGCTGACGTCAAGCGATATGTCGGATTATTGGGGCACCCAGGAGCCCACGGCGGATAATTCGCGCTACAAACAGATCTGCAGCGGAACCGCAGTGCTGTTCCAGGCACCTAAAGCCCAATTCATAACCTCGCTGGCCCCGGCCTACGGCCTGCTGTCGCCGGGCGAAAAAGTAACAGTTACGGCAACAGTATCGGCCATCGATGCTCTGAATGCCGGCGATACCTTCAACCAGTATGCGATAGTAAGCAATGACCCGTCTCCGGCGGTTTCCGCAGTACGCTTCAACGCCACAGTTTCGGGCGATAATCTAAGCGGAAAAGCCGAGGTGGAGAGCGAGAGCGTTAATTTTGGCGAAGTATTCCGCAGCTCCGAGGTCACGGTACCCGTAAACGTTACCAATAGCGGACGCAACATGCTGACCGTTAACGGCGCAACAGCTACCGACGGCCTTACGGTAACCAATAAGTTCCCGGTCGAAGTAAATCCGGGCGCCTCGTTGGACATTCTTGTAACTGTTCCTACCGCCGAGGAGCGCGCCATAAACGGCAAGCTGACCATAAGCACCACGGACGGCGACATAGAAGTTGCAGTCAGCGGTAAAGTCATCGGCTGCCCGGAAGTGGCACTGACCGTCGACGCCATCGAGGAGACAGTAGCGTCCGGCACACCGGTATCCAAGACCGTTGAGATTGCCAATAACGGCAATGAGCCTCTGACCTATATTTTCTCGGCAGACGAGAACACCGCAATCACCGTCCCCGAAAGGGATGATACCTTTGTGGCATATACCTACGCCGCTGCGGTGGACAACAAGGCTAAATTCGACTGGATTGACATAGAGACAACCGGACTGGGCGAACAGAATTCGTTCCGCTATTACAACCAGCACGACTATGTGGCCGTAGAGTTGCCGTTCGAGTTCCCGTATTATGGTCAGAAGTACAGAAAGATGTACATTTACAACACCGGATTTGTGTCGTTTACAGAACGTCATGACGATAAAATCTGGCCCGAGCCCCCGGCGCAGTTCCCGAGCGAGACCCTGTACACCAACATCATCGCGCCCTACTGGGGCCTGCACACCATGAACACCACCAAAACCGGCGGAACATATCACTATGTCACCGACGAGCGTGCGGTAATATCGTTTATGGAATACGGCAACTCCATGAACTACGGAGTATGCTATCAGCTTATTCTTGAAAAAGACGGCAGCTTCAAGTTCCAGTACAAGGGCTATGACGAGAATGCCACCATCATGTCGGCCTTCGGTCTTGCGGGAATCTCTAATTTGGACGCAAGCCAGTCGATACGTCTCCCCGAACGCTATATCGCGTTCAATAACGCTGTAGTGTTCACCCCTGTAAAACAGAACACTCTTGCTCCCAACGCCAAGGACGAGATAGGCATCGCGCTCAATACCGACCGCATGGCCGGCCATTACGAAAGCGAGATAACAGTATCTACCAACGTTCCCGGCAAGGAGACCGTTGTCATCCCTGTATCGCTGACCATAACCGGCGAGGCTAAACCGGTAATCCCCGCGGACGTCACTGTCACCAACGTGCTGGGTTACAGGTCGACGGACTTTGAGGATCCCATGGTGCAGCAGGGCGCATGCTACGGCGCGACCTTCAAGGTCGAGAACCAAGGCACCGCAACCTTCACTGTTACCGATGTCAGCTACGAATCCCCGATGATCGAGGACGAGTGGGGATCAATGCCGGCATTCATGCTTATGGCCAAACTCCCGGCGATAGACTGGATAACAGGCGAACCCACCGGCGATTATCAGTGGCAGGCTGTTGAACCGGGCTTCTTCACGCCTGTGGAAGTTGGTAAAACCCCGCTTGAATTCGGCATACCGATGATGGAGGGCGAGTACTGGATTACTCCCGGCGAGTACAAAGTGCCCGTGCATATTACCTACGGCAGCGGTATTGACGATCAGAATCCGAAGACGGTGACCGTAAACGTCAAGTTTGTGGTAACCCCCGCGCCGCTGATGGATATTGACAAGGACGAAATCCGCGTGGAAGGCGTCCTTGACAATCATGAGTCCGTGGAGACCCTTACCATCAGCAACCTCGGCGAATATGGCCTTGACTATACCCTTACCCTTGATCCGACGGGAGTAGGAGAAGAAGGCGAAGATATTGGCGGCGGCATAGCTCCGTGGGCCAATACGAAGCCCGAGAACGCTCCCGGTCTTGTGGAATGCAAGCGTCTGACACCCAAGGACCAGAGCGGCAACGAGTCGTATAACGTTCCTGCCGACTTTACCTATACCAAGGCACTGTACTACGACGCCATGCCCGGCCGCAACGAGGTATTCAATTACGGTGCCAACAGTCTTGTTGACGAATACAAGGCCGCGGTGTACTACAAGGCCCCGGCGTCCGGATTCAATATCTCGCACATCTATATGCCCGTGACTATAGAGACGGCAAAAGATGTGAGAGTGAAGATAGAGATTGTGGAAGGCGACGATCCCGAAGACGCCACCGTTCTTGGCCGAGGCTCACTGTATATAGAGAAACAGGCCAACGCACAGTCGGGCAGTTTCTATGTGGTGCCTCTTGAGCGTCCGGTATACATGAATCCCGGCGAGGAATTCTGCGTAGTCGTGACATATCCTGAGGGTATCAAATTCCCGGCCTATATCTGCTATAAGGAAGAGCCCGTAAGCGCCGGCCGCTATCTTGGCTGGACACAGGGGACAGGATGGTTTGATGTTGCCCAGCTGTTCGAGGACAACTATGGTTCGTTAGGTTATATCCTTACCTGTCTTGAGACAACCGAGGGCTCGCCCTGGGTATCACTGACCGATACTCCCGAGGCCGGCAGCGTAGAGCCTCAGGGCAATACCGTGGTCAAGGTCAAGCTCAACGCCGCCGCTGCCCGTATGGAGAAGGGCAACAAGGCAATGCTGGTAGTGAAGACCAACGATCCCGCGCTTCCGCTGCTTAATTTCCCCATCTACCTTGACAAGAACGGCAGCCCCGTGCTGGAGGCTCCGACATCGTCGGTATATGCCCGTGAAGGCGAGGTGACAAATGTGGAAATAGCAGTTTCCGACCCCGATAATGACGTTCTTACAGTCTCGCTTTCCGATCCCTCGGGCCTGGCCGCGTTCAAAGTAGCCGATGGCGCTGAGAATGTGACAGAAAACGAAGACGGAACACTGACATTAGCCGGAAATGCCGGCCTGAGCGTAGCTCTAACGCCGGATTATGGCGACAACGGCAGCCATAAATTCACTGTAACGGCCACGGATGTTGCCGGCCATAAGGCCGAAGCTACGGTACGTTATGAGGTGGAGCGCGTGAATCGCGCACCCATAGCGCTGGATGTGGAAAATGTTGTGGTGAAAGTAGGCAAAGTATCCGAGCCGAAAAGCCTTTACGACCTCTTTGACGAGCCTGACGGACAGGACCTGACCTTCACGCTTGAGCTTGAGAACCGCAGTATTGCCGAAGCGTTCACCACCAGTGATGCCGTGGTATTCTACGGTGTTGAGCTGGGAACCACCAAGGCAATTGTTACTGCGACAGATCCCGAAGGTCTGTCGGCACAGGCAGAGTTGGGTGTAGAGGTTACCGACATGGATGCCATCGAGGATATCGTGGCCGATTCGGGCAACACACTTGTGTCTGTTGTGGACAATCCTGCCGCCGAGACCCTCAGACTTCGCGCCAACGTCAGCGGCAAGGCTACCGCCGAGCTGTACGGCGACAATGGCTCGAAAGTGGTTAGCGTTCCTGTTGAACTGCACAGCGGAGACATTACCGGAGTAAATGTGGCATCGGTATCCGCAGGAGTTTATCTGCTGCATGTAACCATGACAGACGGAACCTCGGAGGTTCACCGTGTAGTAGTTCGCTGACGGAATTCCGTCCTAAAATAAAAGGCGGTGGGGCAATAGCCTCACCGCCTTTTTGTTTATATCGTCTTATTACTGTCCGCTAAATGACAAATAAGTGAGTCCAACTTCTTGAAAGGCAGAAGTTGGGCTTACTTTTAGTGTATGACAAGCCCCGTCAGTGAGTTTCGGGCTCCTGAGGCGGCGATTCGGAGGCTTCTTCGAGCATCTTTATCAGATCGGCATCAGGTTGATTGAGGAACTTTTCAAGATTGAGGTAATACATAAGCACAATCTGCACGATTGTAGCGAGTCCTGAAAAGCTCCAATGCCTTTTTAGCTTGCTTAGCAACACAGAGAGCAATAGATTCGCGATTAGTGTAAC
>SFNC01000064.1 GCA_004554255.1 Bacteroidales bacterium | reverse complement strand
CGTGGACAAGTCACTGAATTTGAAATCATAGACATACATCGAGAAGCCCTTCTCAATCTGCTGCTTGATGAAATTGTTTACTACCGCGTATGACTTTCCGCTGCCCGGCGTACCCAACACGATGGACGCACGAAACGGATTCACGACATTGATCCAGCCGTTGTTCCAACGTTTCCTGTAATAAAAGCGTGTGGGCAGATTGACCGAATACTCGCTTTCGATAAGCCGTGTTTCCTGCATGAAGCTCTCGTTCTCGTTGTTGAACACGTCATCCATGAGGTTATGCTTCAACAGGCGGCTCATCCACAGACCGCCCATCAGCAGGCAGACATAGCCTGCGCCAACGGTCAGGATATACAGTCCCGTCACCGCCTCTATCGGCAGCGGCAATGCCAGTATCCACCAATTGAGGAAGAACAGCACGAACCCTGCGGCAAGTGCCGTCCAGATTCTTCCCCAAGTGATTTTCTCTCCCTTCACACCCTTTGTCCCCAGACAGGACAGGGCAAGCAGGAGAACGGCAAACAGTTTCGTGTAGAGGATGGAACGGAACAGCCCCGCCGTGCGGTCGAAGTTCATCAGGATTCTGTCCACCACGCCGATGTCCACGCCCCATAGCCGTATGGCTTCATAGCAGAACCAGTACACGTTCATGACCACTAAAATAATACTCACGGCACGCAGAAAATCCATGATTTTCGCCAATGCCCTCAAATCGTCTTCTTGTTGTGACATAGATTGAAAATTTTTGATTGTTGATACCTCGATTACATTCCCAAGCCCTTGCGCCTTTTCTTTTTCTTCTTGCGCTGCATCGCCCGGATAAAGGCTTCCTCCTCGGCATCCACTGCCGGACCTTCGGGAGTGAGCAGACCGACACCGCCCACCGTGTCCTCGTGGTCGGATGCGGTCTGTCTGCGCATATCCTCTCCTGTTTCCACCGGAACGGACAGCGGAATCGGCGGCTGTCCGGCATAAGGCAGCGTGAAGTGTTCCTGCAAGGCGTTGGCGGAAAGCTCCTTGCCCATGCGCGAGCCATTCAGCACGCAGCCCGTGCGGTGGTCGATGAACGTGGCTCCGTAGATGCGTCCTTCCTCCGTATAGCGCAGCACGGTGTCGATACCCTTCTCCCTGAGCCGCGAAACGAACTTCTCCTTGTCATACGTGCCTTCAAGCACGGAAAGGACGGCGCGTTTTGTCATGTCGGCGAGTTTCCGGTCCTTAATCTCCTGCTTGGAACGGGCAAACTTCTTCTGCACGGCTTCATAGCCGGCGGACTTCCCGAAAAGCGAGGACTTGAACGGGTTGCCCGTCTTATTCCCGGCATCATCGGTGACGGAATAGACCAGCCCGTGATACTCGCGTCCGCGCACGTTTCCCCGCGCTTCCTCCACCGTCATATTATATAAGGAAAGGAGGGCGCGGTATTCACCCATCGTCTGGAAACGGTACTGTCCGTTCAGAGCCTTGACGGTATTCCCGATCTGCCTCTTCACGTCGCCCGCCGAAGCGTCCACCTTGCGCAGCGGGTTCTCTATCCGTTGATTCTTACGTTCCGCCGGGTGCAGCCCGTACTTTTGTTCCAGTTCCCGCCGGATGCGGTCGCTGCGACGGAAAAGGAAATCCTGATTGAGCCGCCTGCCTTTCTCATCCACATTGATTGTCACGATATGCAGATGGTGGCGGTCTATGTCCTCGTGCTTGACAACAAGGTACGGCTGGTTGCCGTAGCCGAGTTTCTCCAGATACTCGCGTGCGATGTCCTGCAATTCCGTGTCGGTCAGCACGTCGTCGGGATGCGGGTTGAGAGAGATATGGAGTACCGGTTTCTCCACCCTCGTATGCTCCGGCATACAGGCAAGAAAGCCCTCCATCGCCTTGCGTATGTCCACCGTCCCCGTGCCGTCATTGTAGATGCGGTTGGTGGTGAGCAGACGCCCTTTCGCCTCGTTGATCTTTTCCCCGTTGTAGGCAAGCGCGCCGTACAACGACTTTCCTACACTGATTTTTGCGACCATTTCGCCTCCATTTCCCTTGAAAGTTCCACAATCTGACGGCTCAGTTTCACGAGTTCGACGGTCTGTTGCTCCAGCTTGTAGAGCAACGCCATCGCCTTTTTCTCGGAAAAATGCAGCCTGAGTTCCTTCACGACTTGGTTGTAGTTCGTGCCTACCGCGCGGAACTGCGCATGGAAATCGGACAGTCTGGTGTAGTAATCCACCAGCGTCCTGTCCACTTTCAGCACCCTGAACGGCTGCCCGAAGAAGTGCGCCTTGATGAAAACCGACTTGGCGTAAACGCCCGACTTCTCGAACATGGCGAGGAAACGGTTGTGTTCCTCCTCGTTGAAACGGACGGTGTAGCGGAACACCGCCGGATCAAGTTTGGGATTTCTCCCGGTCTTGTTTCTTTTCTCTTTCATATAAACTTTGGATTTAGCGGATGGACGGCATAAGCCGCCGCTTCTTGGCACAGACACCGCAGGTTTGAAAGGCTTCCCGACTTCGGAGAGGAAGCCCGCCCCCTGCAAGGGCAAGTGCTTTTCGTGGCTGCTCAAAACGTTTTGAGCGGCTGAAAAGACATCTTGCTATGTTCAGACGAACATAAAAATCCGTCGGGGACGGATTGGGGGAATACCTTTCAAACTCCGGGCTGCGCCACCTGCGGCGAACCCTGCCGTTCGGGTGCAAAGTTACGCCCTTAAAGCGGTATCGGACAGAGGCTTGCCCCGGACCATCAGTGCCAACCGGCGCAACATGCCGCCACTTGCCGGGGAAGTGGTGCGGATTCAAAAATATCCTTGTTTATTTGCAGCATGATTCAAGAAACGAACGATTTGAAGATATGAAAAATGAGGCTTTCAAATACCCGGCAAACCGCTTCGGCGGCTATTTGCCAGACCGGATACCCGAACCTTCGGATGCCCGGCTTTCCAATGACGCGGTGATTCACGGATTCAATGACTTCATGACGCAATGTCGTCATTCACCAGTTATCCGAATCCCTGCCTCACCGTTGAAGCGGATACGTGACGAACCGGACAGGCGGAGATTCGCGGACGCGGATATACATGTCACCGATTCCGTATCGGAGCAGGAAAACAATTCATCAACCATTAAAACCAACAGAACCATGAGTAATGAAACATTCGTTGCATTCGCAACACAGAAAGGGGGCATCGGCAAATCCACCGTCACGGCACTTGCCGCCAACTACCTCCACAACGTGAAAGGACACAATGTCGCCGTCATAGACTGCGACGCCCCGCAGCACAGCATACACGGGTTGCGTGAGCGTGAAACGGGACTTATCGGCGGGAGCCTCTATTTCAAGGCACTCGCGTGTGACCACTTCCGCAAGATAAGGAAGAACGCCTACCCGGTCATCGCAAGCGACGCCCTTAACGCCCTCGATGATGCCGAAAGGATGCTTGCCGAAGAAAAGGTGAAACCCGACGTCGTGTTCTTCGACATGCCGGGAACCCTGAAAAGCAACGGCGTGGTCAAGACCCTCTCGCAGATGGACTACATCTTCGCGCCCATGAGTGCCGACCGTTTTGTCGTGGAAAGCACCCTGCAATTCGCCGTGATGTTCCGCGACAACCTCATGACGACGGGACAGGCGAAAACAAAAGGGCTGTACCTCTTCTGGACGATGGTGGACGGCAGGGAGAAGAACGGGCTTTACGACCTGTATGGGGATGTGATAGCCGAGATGGGGCTGCCGGTGCTGTCCACCCGCCTGCCCGACAGCAAGAAGTTCCGGCGCGACCTCTCGGAAGAGCGCAAGAGCGTGTTCCGCTCTACCATCTTCCCGATGGATGCGTCCCTGCTGAAAGGGAGCGGCATCCGTGAGTTCTCGGAAGAGATAAGCCGTATCATCAGACCTCAATAATCATGGGCAGCAGGAAAGTGAACACCGAAGGCATTGACGAGGAACTGTTGATAGCCTCCATCGGCAGACGCAGGCAGGACGGGACCCTGTACCACGCGCAGGAGCCGCCCGCACCTGCTCCCGAAGAAGAAAGCGTCCCTGAAACGGAACCGCCGCCCGTGCAATACACGGCAAAGGAAAAACCGCAGAGGGACACCGTCCGCCGCAAACGGCAGGAGGACGACTATTCCGGGCTGTTCCTCCGCCGCAACGAGATAAAGACGCGCCAGTGCGTCTATATCAGCCGCGACGTCCACAGCAAGATTCTCAAAATCGTGAACGACATCGCCGGGCGTGAAATCTCGGTAGGCGGCTACGTGGACACCGTGCTGCGCCAACATCTGGAACAGCACAAGGAGAAAATAAACGAACTGTACAAGAAACAACGTGAAGACTTGATTTGAATATGGAAAAGAACCAGAAAAACAGAAGTCCGCAGCATGACGGCGGCGGTATGCTTGCCCAAGTGCAGGCGAGTGTGGAAATCCTGTCCCCCGTGCCGTTATGCGGCAAATGCGGTGAGAAGGACTATGAACGGCTGTTCATCCGTGAAGCCGAAGTGAAGGCACGCGAGGGAAAGATGGCGTATGTGCGCCCGGAGTACCACGACCGCATCATGCGCATCACCCGTGTGATCGGGCATGACCGGCTGTCGCTGTCCGCCTACATCGACCATGTGCTTACGCACCACTTCAACCAGTGCGAGGAGGCGATAAAAAGCCTTTACGCCCGGAATTACGACGCAGTATTTTAACCCTCAAAAAAGAGAACGTGCATGAGTGAAACAATAAGCATGACTGATATTCTGCTGACCGTATCGGTCGGCTGCAACCTGTGGTTCCTGTTCCTGCTCCTTTATGACAGGATCATGGAAACCAGACTTGTCCGCTTCCTCAGAAGCATAGCCGGAGTGTGGCGGTCGTTGGGCGGCACGGCGGCAAAGCCCGAAGCGGTAAGGGAAATACCGCCCGCAGACACCCCGGACATCATCGGCAAGAGCCGTTTCAGGATGGCATCGACCCGGACAACCGCTGCCATACCGACGCAAGAAGCCGCCACTTCGGAAAAAGGCATTGAGCTGACGGAGGAAGAGGCTACTTTTGACGACGGAAACACGGAAACCGTGTCCCGTCCCGCCCAAATCCCGGAGGATAAACTCGACGAAACCTTCACGAGCCTCACGCCTTCGGAACTGGAGTTCGGGGAGGACGAGCCGGAGGAAGAAACGCCCGACGCGCCGAGGGCATCCGGAAGCAGCTTCGACGAGATAGACGATGCGGTCAGAACCGCCAAGAACCCGGAAGCGACAACGACGGAACGGGAGCGGGCGGCAAAGGTCTTCACCGACATGGAAGGGACGGAGCTGTACGAGAAGCTGATGACCGGCTCGTCTGAAATGAGCATCCGCATCAAGGGGCTTATCGAAATCCGGCTGAAGAAACCGAAAAAGGATTTTGTCGTCCCGGACAATATTGAGGACTTCGACATCCGCAACTATGTATAACGACTAAAAAAGAATGAAAATGAAAACGTAAGACGGCATCACCCACGCGCACGGCGGTACAAGGTACAGCCGGTCCGCAACGGACACACCCAAGTCCGTAGAAACAAACGGGCAACCCACTAAACCAAAGAAAAGTAACCGAGTATCAACCGCCCGACAAAGGACCATCCACCCTTTTGACGGCACAAAACAAGAACAGTTTATGAACAAGAACAACAGACAGAAACTTATCCTCTCAGCGGCACTTCTGGTTGCCGTAACCGCCTCCGCCTTCGCGCAGGGGAACGGCATCGCGGGCATCAACGAAGCCACCTCTATGGTGAGTTCGTACTTCGACCCCGGCACGAAACTCATCTACGCCATCGGCGCGGTAGTCGGGCTTATCGGGGGCGTGAAAGTGTACGGGAAATTCTCGTCCGGCGATCCCGATACCTCCAAAACAGCGGCAAGCTGGTTCGGAGCGTGCATCTTCCTGATTGTCGCCGCCACCATCCTGCGCTCATTCTTCCTTTAATAAACCAATGTATGGCTGAATACCCGATAAACAAGGGTATCGGCCGTCCGGTAGAATTCAAGGGCTTGAAGGCTCAGTACCTCTTCATCTTCTGCGGAGGTCTGCTGGCTCTCTTCGTCCTGTTCGTCATCCTCTACATGGTCGGCATCGACCAGTGGGTATGTATCGGCTTCGGCGTGGCATCGTCTTCCGTCCTCGTGTGGCAGACCTTCGCACTGAACGCCCGGTACGGCGAACACGGACTGATGAAATTAGGGGCAACAAGGAGCCATCCCCGATACCTTATCAACCGGCGGCGGATCACCCGATTATTCAAACGTAAACGAAAGGAAGAAACGACATGAGGAATACATCCAAAATGACAACACTGGAAAACAAGTTCCCGCTATTAGCGGTGGAGCAAGGCTGCATCATCTCCAAAGACGCCGACATCACGGTGGCTTTCGAGGTGGAGCTGCCGGAGCTTTACACCGTGACGGGCGCGGAGTACGAGGCGATACACGGCTGCTGGTGCAAGGCGATCAAGGTGCTGCCGGACTTCTCCGTTGTCCACAAGCAGGACTGGTTCATCAAGGAGAAGTACAGACCGGAGTTGCAAAAGGAGGACATGAGTTTCCTCTCACGGAGCTTCGAGCGTCACTTCAACGAGCGACCGTACCTGAAGCACACGTGCTACCTCTACCTAACCAAGACGACGAAGGAGCGTAACCGGATGCAGAGCAATTTCAGCACGCTGTGCCGGGGGCATATCATCCCGAAGGAGCTGGACAAGGAAACCGCCGCGAAGTTCATGGAGGCTGCGGAACAGTTCGAGCGCATCATCAACGACAGCGGCTTTGTCAGGCTGCGCCGCCTCTCCACCGACGAGATTGTGGGGACGGAAGGCAAAACCGGACTGATAGAGCGTTATTTCTCGCTCATGCCCGAAGGCGATGCCACGTTGCAGGACATAGACCTCTCGGCACGGGAGATGCGCATCGGCGACAACCGCCTGTGCCTGCACACCCTGTCCGACGCGGAAGACCTGCCCGGCACGGTGGCTACCGACACCCGGTATGAGAAACTCTCCACCGACCGCTCGGACTGCCGCCTCTCCTTTGCATCCCCGGTGGGGCTGCTGCTCTCCTGCAACCACATCTACAACCAGTACGTGATTATCGACAACAGCGAGGAGAACCTTCAAAAATTCGAGAAGTCCGCGAGGAATATGCAGTCGTTATCCCGATACAGCCGGAGCAACAGCATCAACCGCGAGTGGATAGACCGATACTTGAACGAGGCGCACTCCTACGGTCTGACCTCGGTGCGGGCGCACTTCAACGTCATGGTGTGGAGCGACGACGCGGAAGAGCTGAAGCACATAAAGAACGACGTGGGCAGCCAGCTGGCAAGCATGGAGTGCGTGCCGCGCCACAACACCATCGACTGCCCGACACTCTATTGGGCGGCGATGCCCGGCAATGCTGCGGACTTTCCGGCGGAAGAGAGTTTCCACACCTTCATTGAACAGGCGGTGTGCCTCTTCACGGAGGAAACCAACTACCGCAGCTCGCTCTCGCCCTTCGGCATCAAGATGGTGGACAGGCTCACGGGAAAACCGCTGCACCTCGACATCAGTGACCTGCCGATGAAGCGGGGCATCACCACGAACAGGAACAAGTTCGTATTAGGTCCTTCGGGTAGCGGCAAGTCGTTCTTCATGAACCATTTGGTGCGCCAATATTACGAGCAGGGCGCGCATGTGGTATTGGTGGACACGGGAAACTCCTATCAGGGATTGTGCGAGATGATACGGCGCAAGACGGGCGGCACGGACGGCGTGTATTTCACCTACACGGAGGAGAAGCCCATCAGCTTCAACCCGTTCTACACCGACGACTACGTGTTTGACGTGGAGAAGAAGGACAGCATCAAGACGCTGCTGCTGACGCTCTGGAAGTCGGAGGACGACAAGGTGACGAAAACCGAAAGCGGGGAATTGGGCAGTGCCGTGAGTGCCTACATCGAGCGCATCAGGGCAGACCGGAGCATCGTGCCGTCGTTCAACACTTTCTACGAGTACATGCGCGACGACTACCGCAGGGAACTGGCGGAGCGTGACATCAAGGTGGAGAAGGAGGACTTCAACATCGACAACATGCTCACCACCATGCGGCAGTATTACCGGGGCGGACGCTACGACTTCCTGCTCAACTCGGCGGAGAACATCGACCTGCTGGGCAAACGGTTCATCGTCTTCGAGATTGATTCCATCAAGGACAACCGCGAACTGTTCCCGGTAGTGACCATCATCATCATGGAAGCCTTCATCAACAAGATGCGGCGTCTGAAAGGTGTGAGAAAGCAGCTTATCGTGGAAGAGGCTTGGAAGGCTCTCTCTTCGGCAAATATGGCTGACTACCTGCGCTATATGTACAAGACGGTGCGCAAGTATTTCGGTGAGGCAATCGTGGTGACGCAGGAGGTGGACGACATCATTTCCTCACCCGTTGTCAAGGAGAGCATCATCAACAACTCGGACTGTAAAATCCTGCTCGACCAGCGCAAGTACATGAACAAGTTCGACCAGATTCAGGCGTTGCTCGGACTGACGGAGAAGGAGAAGTCGCAGATACTCTCCATCAACATGGCGAACAACCCCTCACGGCTCTACAAGGAGGTGTGGATAGGCTTGGGCGGCACGCAGTCGGCGGTCTATGCCACCGAGGTGAGCGCGGAGGAATATCTGGCGTACACCACCGAGGAAACGGAAAAGGTGGAGGTGTACCGTCTGGCGGAGCAATTGGGCGGCGACATCGAAGCCGCCATCCGGCAGCTTGCCGAAAGGCGGAGAAACAAGAACAATCAATAAACCAATCATCAACAAAAAAAGAAAAGCGTATGAGCATATCAAAAATTAAAATGCTGCAAGTCAGCAAGTGTTTAATCGGACTGGCGGTCATGGTGCTGCAATCCTGCGACGTGGCGGAGAACCGCCGCGACTTGCTGTGCGGGAAATGGGAAAGCGTGGAGGGCAAGCCCGACGTGCTTATCTACAAGGAGGGCGAAGCCTACAAGGTGACGGTATTCAAACGGAGCGGCATCCGCCGCAGGCTGAAACCGGAAACCTATCTCTTGCAGGAGGAGAACGGCAACCTGTTCATGAACACCGGCTTCCGCATCGACGTGGCGTATAACGAAGCCACCGACGTGCTGACCTTCTCACCCAACGGGGACTACGTGCGTGTGAAGCCGCAGCCGGAAACTCCGGCAGAAAAATAAGAACCGCTAAAATCCAAAGAAACATGAGAACAAGAATAACATTCGTCATCTGCCTGTGCCTGCTTTTCGCGGGCAGGGCTTCCGCCCAATGGGTCGTGAGCGATCCGGGCAATCTGGCGCAAGGCATCATCAACGCCTCGAAGAACATCATCCACACCTCGAAGACCGCCACGAACATGGTGAACAACTTTCAGGAAACGGTGAAAATATACGAGCAGGGCAAGAAGTATTACGACGCCCTCAAATCGGTGAACAATCTGGTCAAGGACGCCCGCAAGGTGCAGCAGACCATCCTGATGGTGGGCGACATCACGGACATCTACGTGACCAGCTTCCAGAAGATGCTGCGCGACGACAACTTCACGGTGGAGGAACTCGGAGCCATCGCCTTCGGGTACACGAAGCTGCTGGAGGAATCCAACGACGTGCTGACGGAGCTGAAGAACGTGGTGAACATCACCACGCTCTCCATGACGGACAAGGAGCGCATGGACGTGGTGGAACGCTGCCACTCCAAGATGAAACGTTACCGCAACCTCGTGAGCTACTACACCAACAAGAACATCAGCGTGAGCTACCTGCGTGCGAAGAAGAAAAACGACCTTGACCGCATCATGGGGCTGTACGGCAGTATGAACGAAAGATACTGGTAGCCTATGGAGTTCGACAACCTTCACCAGATTCTCCGCTCGCTCTACGAGCAGATGATGCCGCTGTGCGCCGACATGGCGGGCGTGGCGAAAGGCATCGCCGGGCTGGGCGCGCTCTTCTATGTCGCCTACCGGGTATGGCAGTCGCTGGCGAGAGCCGAACCGATAGACGTCTTCCCGATGCTCCGTCCCTTTGCCGTCGGTCTGTGCATCATGTTCTTCCCTACGGTGGTGCTTGGCACGATAAACAGCGTCCTCTCGCCCGTCGTGCAGGGTACGGCGAAACTGCTCGAAACGCAGACTTTGGACATGAACAAGTACCGTGAGCAGAAGGACAGGCTGGAATACGAGGCGATGGTGCGCAATCCCGAAACCGCCTACCTCGTGTCCAACGAGGAGTTTGACAAGCAACTGGAGGAATTGGGCTGGTCGCCCTCCGACATGGTGACGATGGCGGGGATGTATATCGACCGGGGGATGTACAAGATGAAGAAGGGCATCCGCGACTTCTTCCGCGAGATACTGGAACTGATGTTCCAAGCCGCCGCCCTCGTGATAGACACCATCCGCACGTTCTTCCTCGTGGTGCTGGCGATACTCGGTCCGATAGCCTTCGCCATATCGGTGTGGGACGGCTTCCAAAGCACGCTCACGCAGTGGATATGCCGCTACATTCAGGTCTATCTGTGGCTGCCCGTGTCGGACATATTCAGCACCATACTCGCCAAGATTCAGGTGTTGATGCT
>SFNC01000063.1 GCA_004554255.1 Bacteroidales bacterium | reverse complement strand
TTCGAGGAAATTTCGCAAGTTGAAGAGGGAGTGTAGCGGGCTACATGACCGATGAGACTTGGCGAAATTTACCGAAAAGACACCGGACCGGGGTAATTTAAATTTATATTAATAAATCAAACATGCGCCCGCGAACAATATAATATTAGCGTATTCTCGCAGCTTCCGGCCATCTTTAGTCTTTTGGTTCAGTAACATAGCCCGCTATGCTCCTTCACCTGCAAGACTAAATCTGACCGAAATCTGCGACCCCTGCGTTAACAAATATTGGGGAACGGGGTCTTAAGCTCCTCGGGACAATAACGGAAGTATGCCTCCGCCGCCCGCACATGCGCGGCATCGGGCATAGGATACTCGCGGCGCTCGGGTAGACCGTAAACCGAGTCCGGCAACTCTTTTCGCTCCTCGTAACTTATTCTGTCAGACATAATTACGTGCTTTTTATAGTATAAAACAAGCAATGAGTGAACGAAAAGCATCGTACACTCATTGCTAAAACGTTTAACCGCCGCACGATTGTTTAGACCCTTGGGGTCTTAGAATTCGGCGTTGCCGGGGAAGCGCGGGAATGCGATGACGTCGCGGATATTGGCCATACCGGTAACAAAAAGTACCAGACGCTCAAAACCGAGACCGAATCCCGAATGGGGAACAGTTCCGAATTTGCGGGTATCCAGGTACCACCACATGTCCTTCATGGGGATTCCCAGCTCGTTGATGCGTCCCATCAGCTTGTCATAGTCGGCCTCACGCTCGCTGCCGCCAATGATTTCGCCGATTTTCGGGAACAGGACGTCCATTGCGCGGACGGTCTTCTCGTCCTCGTTCTGCTTCATATAGAACGCCTTGATTTCCTTGGGATAATCCGTGAGGATAACGGGTTTCTTAAAGTGCTGCTCCACCAGATAGCGCTCATGCTCGCTGGCCAGGTCAGCGCCCCAGTATACGGGGAACTCGAATTTCTGACCGCTCTCCATAAGGATCTTTACACCCTCGGTGTAGGTGAGGCGCACAAAGTCGTTATTGATAACGGATTCGAGGCGGCTGATAAGCTCGTTGTCGTACATCTGCTGCAGGAATTCAATGTCATCGCGAGCATTTTCAAGCGCATACTTTATGCAATACTTGATGAATTCCTCTGCGAGGTCCATGTTGTCCGTGATATCGTAGAACGCCATTTCGGGCTCTATCATCCAGAACTCGGCGAGGTGACGCGGAGTGTTTGAATTTTCGGCGCGGAAAGTGGGGCCGAAAGTGTAGATAGCACCCAGGGCTGTTGCACCGAGCTCGCCCTCCAGCTGTCCTGAAACAGTGAGTGCAGTTGCCTTGCCGAAGAAGTCCTTGCTGTAGTCTACATCGCCGTCCTCGGTCTTGGGAAGGTTGTTAAGCGGCAGGGTCGTTACCTGGAACATGGCGCCGGCACCTTCGCAGTCGCTGGCTGTAATAAGCGGGGTGTTCAGATAGAAGAAGCCCTTCTCGTTAAAGAATTTATGTATCGCATAAGCGAGAATAGAGCGCACGCGGAGGATAGCGCCGAAAGTGTTGGTGCGCGGACGCAAGTGCGCTATGTCGCGGAGGAATTCCAGCGAATGACCTTTTTTCTGAAGCGGATAAGTATTTGGGTCGGCCGTGCCGTAAACCTCGAACTTCTCGGCCTGGACCTCGCAGTTCTGGCCCTTGCCCATGGATTCCACCATCTTACCGATAACACACAGAGACGAACCGGTGGTGATGGCCTTGAGAGACTCTTCGTCGAACTTCTCCATGTCAAATACTATCTGAAGATTTTTTATAGTGGAACCGTCATTAAGGGCCACAAACTGCACGTGTTTGTTTCCGCGGCGGGTGCGTACCCAGCCCTTTACGCAGACATCCTGCCCAATCAGGTCGCCGCCCTTGACGGCATCCACAATCTTTGTACGTTTCATTGCTTGCATTAAATTAATGTATATTATGGCACAAAGTTACAATTTTTTTTTTAGACACGGCACCCCCCACCAACATTTTTTCAGTTTTAGCATTCCAGCTGGGGCAGATAGTGCGGAATCCGGATATGACGGACTGTTCAGCTATGACGCATTATTGCGCGATAGCACTTACTTGCTGTAAATATTTTAAACGCAGACCTAAATATTATTATAGAAAATCGCCTTTGAAATTAAAAATTTCACACTGACGAGCGGCAAAATATCAAAAAATGTAAGAATTTACGTTAAAGAGTGTTAACTTTTAGAGCAATTTCATTGCTGTATCAAAAAAAGTTTTTATATTTGCATGTGTGTTTTTCATAGTATTAGATTAAGATAAAGGTTTAAAGGAAAAGAGTTGTCGTGAGACAACTCTTTTTTTATCGTGATACCGCATGGATAAAGGTCTTTCGGACGCGTTCACAGTCCACCCGGCATATATTCTTAGCAGTCCGCCCGACATATATTCATTTGTAAATATTACAACAATCAAAATTGCAGTCGGTTTGATTTCTGTTTCCGGAAAAATTATTGTAATTTTGTGCAAATTTACTGCTTTTTTGTGGAAGAAGAATTTCAATCCCAATTATTGAACAATGCAGTGACAGAGCTGTCGCGGTTACCCGGTGTGGGCCGCAAGACAGCCCTGCGCTTGGCCTTGCATCTTCTGCGCCAGGACGTTACCATTACCGACTCGCTGTCCCGGTCCTTATCGGAGCTACGTCACGGCATACGTTACTGCGCTGTCTGCCACAACATCAGCGAGACCGTGGTGTGCCCGATATGCGCCTCCACAACCCGCGACAAATCAGTAGTTTGCGTGGTGGAGAACGTAAAGGACGTCATGCTCTTCGAGAATACCGGCATCTTCAACGGTCTTTACCATGTTCTGGGCGGCGTTATCTCGCCCATTGACGGCATAGGCCCCGACAAGCTGGAGATAGACAGCCTGGTGGAGCGGATAAAGGCCGGTGGCGTTAGCGAGGTGATACTGGCATTGGGCGCCACCATGGAGGGCGAGACTACAAACTTCTACATCTTCCGGCGACTTGCGGGCACCGATGTTAAGATTACACAGCTGGCACGTGGTGTGGCTGTCGGCAATGACATTGAATATACGGATGAAATAACGCTGGGACGGTCGTTGCGTGACCGCACCCTTTTCAACGGATAGCATGAAAGCAAAGACCTTACCCAAAATTTATTTGCGAGCACCCGAAACCCACCGGGATCTTGACCGGCTTTTCCGCTGGGAACATACTCAGCGCCGCGGATTCGACGTAAGCCAGGATGCGCCACCGGCACCATCGCGAATGGAGCTGTGGGAGTTCCTCAACAACTACAGGCACTCCCTTGCCGATGACCGTCAGCTCCGGTATATGGTTGATACTGATGATCCCGAAGAAATCGCCGTCACCGTAGGGTATGTTGACCTTTGCGACTACGATGCCGCCACTGCCACAGCGTACGTGAGCATATTCACAGCCGAGAGCATGCGCCGCCGCGGATACGCCCGTGCCGCTCTGGCCGCGCTGGAGGACCGTTGCAAAACTCTTGGCGTAAGGCATCTGCGGGTGGCAGTATCGCTTAGCAACGAGCCCTCAAGGTGCCTGTTCGCAGCTGCCGGATACACCAGCGGCGGCGGCGACGTCCTATTCACAAAAGACATATAATCCCCGCCCCGTCTGCGGACAAAACACATAATATATATATATGAGTATGGTATACCAGAATGTAAACGACAGGACAGCGAAGCTTATTAACTCACTGAGGCACAAAGAGAAGATACGGGTGCTGTTTGTGTGCTTAGGGAATATCTGTCGCTCTCCGGCGGCAGAGGAGGTTATGAGGCAGACTGTTGCCGAGGGCGGCGAGGCCGACAGATGGGTGCTGGACTCGGCCGGAACGGGTGGATGGCATGTAGGCGACTTGCCCGACCGACGTATGCGTGTCCATGCTCTGCGACGGGGTTACGACCTGACGCATATCTGCCGGCAGGTGAGGCGTGCGGACTTTGACGACTTTGACATGATTATCGGCATGGATGCCGCCAATATCAGCGACCTTAAGAGCCTGGCGCCTACTGTGGAGGCCGCCGACAAGATTGTGTCCATGGGCGAGTTCATTGACCCGGGAATGGGTTTCGACCATATCCCCGACCCTTATTACGAGGGCGCCGAGGGATTTGAGCGGGTGCTGGATCTGCTGGCCAACGCCACTCATCGCCTGTTCTCGGCCGTCAGCCGCTGAGCCATAGCCGTATAGTTCCATTATCGCGTGCAAACAAAATTATTTATAAAATTGTTTGCTAAGTGTATTTAAGTTTAAAATATTTTTTATAACTTTGCAAATCAATATTTTACAATTTAATTATTCCGATAGGTATCGGGTCCTTCCCTGACTGATGCGCGGTGTTTGCCGGCTTAGTAGAGCGGACGGATCCTTAACAAGGAAAATAATTTTGTCTAACATTAAAAAATAACTAACAATGAACACAGACACTATCGGCATGAACGCCGGACTGGTATGGAATGCCTTGAATGATGCACAGGCCATGGGCCTTAAACAGCTCAAAAAAGTCACCAAACTGAAAGAGAAAGAGATGTTTGCCGCTATCGGCTGGCTTGCCCGCGAAGACAAGATCAACATCCAGGCCGATGACAAAGACCCCAAAGAGCTGATTCTCTCACTTGTTCAGGGCAAGTAATAGTCCCGGAATTAAAAACGTATACTGAAACTAGGCCCCGTTCCCCAATATTTGTTAACGGGGTCTTACAGCAGACGGGAGTCTCGCCACCATGCGGCTCCCGTTTTTCATGCTATATTACCTCCACCGCAACATTATACCACCACTGCCTTGAAACGTTTAATCGCTGCCTACTGGCCCTCTGCGCTTACCCTTGCCGCCGTTCTGTGGCTCACGTTATCCTCCGACCCGGTTCCGGATGTGGGGGACCTGGCGCTTATTCCGCACATCGACAAAGTCATTCACTTTATAATGTTCGGAGGGCTCACCGGCGCTATAATCTTTGACGTGCTGAGGGCTAAAAAACCGGAACGCCGACGATTGACGCCGACGTTCTATGTGGTTCTTGGGATTGTTATGATTGCTTTTGCCTATGCTGACGAATGGGCTCAGGGCGCCATGAGCAATGGCCGAAGCAAGGACATGTTTGACTTTGTTGCGGACAGTGCCGGCATTGTCACGGCTTTGCTGACAGGAGCGCCGGTTGTCAATTGGGTTTTGCGGCTGACATGTAAGCGTCCACAGCGGCACGGAGGTCCTCGCCGTGCAGACCGCGGCTGACAATCTTGCCGTCGCCGTCGAAGAGGATTATCGTGGGGATACCGAGGATTCCGTACGCATCAGTGTTCTCGCGCTGACCATTGTACCATATTTCCCAGGGCAGTTCCATCTCTGTCACGGCACGTTTGGTGTCCTCGGGCTTGTCCCATACGGCCATTCCCAGCACCTTGAGGCCCTTGTCCTTGTAGGCGGCGTAAATCTCCTTGAGGTTAGGCATTTCGCGACGGCAGGGGCCGCACCATGATGCCCAGAAGTCAACGAGGACGGGCGAGCCTTTGCCTACTATATCGCTGAGTTTGTGGGTCTTGCCCTCGTATGTCACCTCTGTGTCCACGAACATAGAGCCTACCTGAGTGGCTTTAAGAGCCTCGTTGTTGCGGATGATTGACTGCACGCGCTTTGACTCCTTGAACGAGGGGTTCTGCTCCAGGAAGGCATCGAACTGCGCGGGCTCCATCTCGTA
This sequence comes from Bacteroidales bacterium, assembly GCA_004554255.1. Taxonomy (GTDB): domain Bacteria; phylum Bacteroidota; class Bacteroidia; order Bacteroidales; family Muribaculaceae; genus CAG-873. The sequence continues at coordinate 4,992 of SFNC01000063.1, read as the reverse complement.
AGCCTGGCCGAGGAAGATGTTCAGGCCCAGTACATTATCCAGGTTTGCGCGCATCATGCTGTCGCTGAGGGACATGTATTTTTCGTATATGGCCTTTTGGGTTGCCTCGTCGGTAGTTGCACGGAAGGCTGCGACGAGTTCGCGTTCCTTGGCGGCGAAACCGGCATTGGCGGCATTCAGGGCACCGCCTTTGGCCTCGTTTGTCTTGACATCCAGGACTACCTCGGCGTCCGGTTCCACGAAGAACACGCCGGTGCGCTTGCCGTCCAGCATCAAACGTGCGGCGATGGCCTTGTCCAGTTTGCCGGTGAACACGGCCTTGTTGTCCGCTACCAGCACAGAGTCGATGTTCTCGCCGGTGTCATAGTTGCTGAGGTATGCCATTGCGCCTTCCTCGTCGTCACTGAGCGGTACCAGCACCTTGTATGTTCCGGCCATTGCCGCCGATACAGCGAGCACGGCTGTGCCTGCTGCAAATAATTTTCTGTAATTCATTGTGTTGTTTATTTTGTCGATTATCATTCAAATACTACCATTGTCCAGTACTTAAGATTGGGGACCTTGAGAGTCACCACACGTCCCGACTGCGTGAACTGCAGGTCTACGGGCGCTCCGCCGTGAAAGTCGGGCGATGCAGCCCACACTCTGTTTACGCGGACATCCGAGTCTATGTGCAGCTCTATATTGTCTACGTATGGGGGCTCGGGACGGTCTGCGTTTAGGTCTCGCCACGACAGGTCTTTGACGTTCATGAAGTTGAGCAGGTGGAATACGCGCTTGCCGCTGTCAGCCTCACGGGCAAGGATGTTTATGCGACGCGGCCTCGGGCCCTGGCGGTATGTCCACTGCGAGATTTTGTTGGTGGGGCTTGCGATAGTCACATCACGCTCCACCTTGTTGTCAAACAGCTTGCACTCGTAGATGAGGTTCTCGTATGCGGTGATAAAGTCGTAATAATGCGTGATGGCATCCATGAGTTTCTCGCCGATACGGAGGTTGGTGTTGGGGAAGTACTCGTTGCAGAGCATATTTCCGCCGGTGCCGAGCTCCAGGTGGCATCCGCCGAGGGCGAACATGCATGCGTCGGTGAGCAGCACACCGGGGGCGTTGAATTCCTTGCCGGGGTTTTTGCGGCCGAAGTCGTAGTTCATGTAGCAAGCGAAAATCGTCTTGAGGGTGTTGCCCGAGCGGTTGTTGTTGTCGAAGATGTTCCAGTATAGCTTGTGGAAAGTGCGTTCGCCGTTCCACATCTCGGTATAGCATGCGTCCACGGCTCCGGACTTGGCGATACGGTCCCCGCCGAAGTCACCCACAGCGTTCATTATCAGCGACTTGTTGGGGAATCGGCTCTTCATTTTCTGCAGGAAGGGGGCGTATCCGTCTCGCTCGTCCACCACATTGCTCCAGTAGTCGTAGTGCGTGCCGCGATAGCCCAGCTGGTCTACCTGATAGCCGTCAAAGCCGAGGTTGGCGTACACTTCCGCCACCCTGTCGGCCATGTAGTTCTGCCAGTCGGCGTTTCCGGGGTTGGTGAGGTCGATGTTGCTCTTCCAGCCGATGTCCAGCAGCGGGTGATAGTCCTTGCCGTCATGCCCAGTGCGAGTGAACATGTACCACTCCTCGCGGACACCGTCGTCGGCGGCACCGTCCTGACCCAGAGCGCCATAGCACAGATTATAGAAGAGCGTCTTCATGTTGTACCCGTGCATGGTGTCTATGAACGTGCGCACCACATTCTTGCTGATGGCGCGTTTGGAGATGTCTGTGTACTGCTCTGCCGGGCTGTAGGGGCGGTGATGGCGCCAGTGCCAGTCCTGGAACTGCACCACGTTGATATGTCGGCGGTTAAGGAACGCCACGTCACCGGGGATATACTGCTCCTTGCCGGGCTCGAACCATGCCGTGTATCCGTTTCGGGGGAAGCGTGTCCAGCTGCTGCTGACGTCCACGCCGATGGTCGCTATGATATTCTCGGTGTCTCCCTCTCGGGTGTAAACGTCCACCATGTATCCCTTGAAGTCGTCTGTGGGCGGCGTCCACTCCCACCATTCCTGCTGCAGGGGATGCTCGGCGAGGACGTCGGCGTGATGGCGATAGCGCACCATGGCATCGGGATAGTCGGCGAATTTGGCGAACTGAATCCACACCTTCTCACCAGGGGCGTACACGGCGCGGTCTGTCCACAGGTCGGCATTATGAATCCACACATGCGACTTTACCTTTGCCGCGGGGCGTGTTACCGTACCGTCCGTCGGTACCGACCACTGCTCGTTACCATAGACACCAACCCAGCTGTCACCGTTAGGCGAGATGCGCGAGGCGTTGACATTTTTCCAGTCTCCGCCGCCCTTGGTGAGGATGAAGTAGCCGTGGCCGGAGACATTGACTGTACCCGAGGATATGCCGTTGCCCACGGACTTGAGGCCGGTGAGGGCGACGGGGCTCCAGCCGTTGTCGTTGTTCACATGTCCCATGGCGCTGATTTCTGCGCGGCGGAAGGACACGCTGTTGCTGTTGAGGTCCACGGTGATGGTCCATGCGCCCTCGGCGTCGGTGGTAAAGCTGTCGTGGCTGTCGGCGTTAAAGTCTGCGAGACCGAACGTTGCGTTCTCTTTCACCGCCACATACTTGGCATCGGACGGGCCTATGCGGTTGTCGTACCATCCGTCGCTTGCGAATGCGCGGCAGAATCCGAAATACGAGGTGCCGCTACCGAAAGCTACCGTGGCCATGAAGCGTCCCTCGCCGACCGGAGTCATGCGGATGCCCTGATTCTTATTGAATCCCGTGGTGCGGCTATGGCCGATGAACAGCAGGCTGTGCGAAAACACCACCGTGCGCCGCGACAGATTCACGTGCACGTCGTAGTAGCCGCCCTCGTTTACGCGGAACTTATAGTCGCGTGAGTTATCGCCGTTAAAGTCTGTGAGGCCATAGGCACGACCGAGTGTTATGCCGTTCTGATAGCCCTCGGAGCACACAAGGCCGGGTGTCCACGATGCCTTGTCGAACAGGAACTTCACCTCGCCGGGATTGAGCCAGCCGTTCCAGACGTACTCCTCCTCGTCGGTGTCCATCTTCTGCATGGCGGGGAAATTATTGGCGTTCCAGCCCCAGTTCTCGCCACATATATATAAATCTGCGTTTGCCGCGGGGACCATTGCCATTACCGCCGCAAATATAAGTGTAAGTCTCTTGAAAATACTCATAATCATTGGTTTACAAACGTCATTTTACGGCTATCTTTGTCAACTTGTCACCCACGGCGACGATATACACACCGGGAGCCACACGCGTCTGCGGGGTGCTGCCCAACTTCACTCCGGCGATATTGTACACCGCCACGGGTGCATTGCCGTGCCCTGTTACCGTTATCACGCCGTTTGCCGCGGACACTGTTGCGTTATGGCCGTCCGCGTCTGTGCCGACAGCGTCAATGCCATTTGTCTGCTTGAGTACTCCGGACACTCTCGGCGTGCCGGGATAAAGCACTCCGCCCCACTCTGAGGCGTTGGCGAGGTGTGCCTTGATGAAATACCTGCCTTCCTGAGCGACAACGAAATACCCGCCGTCATTGTCGTACGGCACAATAGCCTCCGTGCTACCGCCGTTCAGCGGCACATCGCCGACGGGGCTGAAGCAACCGGCCGACCAGTCGCGCAGGTTTCCGCTAAGGTGATAGCGTCCCGGCTCCAGCTGCACCTCGCCCTCGAAGTCGCCCTCGCCGATGCGTGGCAGTTCCTTGCTGTCGGAGGCACCGGTACCGATATACAGCTGCTGAGGGATGCGCCCGAACCATGCCTGCGAGGCGTTATGGTCGTAGGCAACCATCATCAGTCCGGGATTGGCCCTGAAGGCACCGCGCAGGTCGGGAGCGGTGGCACGGCTGACGCTGAGGCGGTCGCCACTCTCGGAGAATGTTATCTTGAGAGTATAAAGACCCGACGCTGTTACGCGGAACTTGTGGTCGGCCACGCCGTTGCTGCCTGTGTTGTAGCGGATTACATGGTCGCCGTCCGTAAGCTCCTCATTGGGTGCTGCGGCATTCCAGCACGGGTTCCATTTGCCCCGCTCCTGCAGAATCTTGAAGTCGCGGACCTCATTGGCACTGCCATACAGCATGCCCGTCCACTCCATCCCGAATACCGGCTCGGCATTGGCGTTGTCCCAGCCGTTACGGGTTGCCGCCCCGCACAGATAAAAGTACGGATACTCGAACCGCGCCGTGTGCTCGTTCGTGTTTACCGTTATGCGCACGTATGCGTCGGCGGCGAGACGGAACTTATTGTCTGCCACGCCATTTTTTGCGGTATAGTAGTTAAGCTTATGCACGCACGAGCCGCTGACCACCGTACCGGCAGCTTCCGGCACCCATGCGTCCCACGTCCCTACATTGCCTATAAACTTGAATTCCTTGCCTCCGGTCAGAAAGCCTTCCCACGTCCAGATGCCATTTCCGGCATCGTCGAAAAGCTCCGGAATGTCACGGTTCCAGCCCGCCTCGCAAGCATCGCCCACCAGGCCGACATCGCCGTACGCGCCCGTGCATACCGAGCCCGACAGCAGCACTGCCAAAAACATGGCCTTAACACTGTTTCTCATTGATTATGATTTGCTAAATAATAAAATAATAACAAAGATACGCCATTTCCCCGAGAAAACCAAACCCATCGCAAAAAAACATGCGCGGGGAGAGTGTGGCGCATGGCTATAGCGCCGGCTATGCGGCTGTGACGATAAAGTGCGTAACCCCGAAGGGGCTGTAGCTGCATAACCCCGGAGGGGTTCCACCTGCATAACCCCATGTTGCAGCGCGAAGCGATGCTACATGGGGCTAACCCAACCCGCTCATGCCAACCCCGGAGGGGTTGCATCTGAAACGCGCTACCCAAATGGAGGGTGTTGCAGAACCGCCCTTGGTTAAAGCCCCGAGAATTGGATATTTTGGCAGAATCGGCGATTTTTCAAGATTTGTGCGGATATTCGATTCTC
>SFNC01000179.1 GCA_004554255.1 Bacteroidales bacterium | reverse complement strand
ACGGTCGAGCCGTTCCATCAGCTTCTGCATCCAGCCCTCGAAGTTGTTTCGTGTGAGCAGTTCCATGACCTATGTCCTCCTTCCTTTTGGTTTGCCGCCCGTGCGCAGCGTGTGGTTGTGGAACAGGGTGTCTATTGTCCCTTCCTCGTTCCTTACTGTGTTGTCCTCCAATAGCCGCAGTATCTCGGAAAGGCGGTAGCGGCAGCTTCCGCGTACCACCACATACTCGATACGGTGGTCGGTGCGCATACGCTGCATGGTGCGCTTGCTCACGTTGAGCATCTTCGCCGCCTGTGCCGTGTCAAGCAGCTTGTCTTCGGTTTCCCGCTTCCGTTTCTTCTCGTCCCTTGCCTCGCGGATGTACCCTGCGATGTTCGCAATCTGCGCCATCATCTCCTTGTAGGCGGAACTTTCCATTGTTATCACTTTCATGTTCAGTCCTTTCTTTTTGTTTCTGCGACAAAATTCGGCAATAAACAAAAGGGGCTTTAACAACTCACTACGTGACTCACGTAAGATTTTTGCGGAAGATGGCTCCGTAACCCGGTCAAACGGCGCAACAGGCAGCCTTTCAGCGGAAAACGATACGTCTTGTATGCCGTTTCGTTACCTTTGCGGCAAACTCTAAATGACATGAATATGGAAATAGTATCTATCGAGAAAAAGACTTTCGAGATGATGGTGGCGGCATTCGGCGCACTCTCGGAGAAGGTCGCCGCCCTGAGGCGCAAAAGCGACACGGGGCGCATGGAAAGATGGCTCACGGGCGAGGAGGTCTGCGGGCAGTTGAGAATAAGCCCGCGCACGTTGCAGACGCTGCGTGACAGGCGGCTTATCGGCTACTCGCAGATAAACCGCAGGTTCTATTACAAGCCAGAGGAGGTGAAGCGGCTGATACCGCTTGTCGGCACGCTCTATCCGCACGGCAGATGATTTGATTTATTCACCCACTGAATCCGAAGTTATGATGAACGAGAACAACGATGTTTTTACGATGGAAGACGAGCCGATAGCCTCTGTGGTGCAGGATATGCGCAAAGGCTCGAAATGGCTGTCCGCATTTCTGGAAAGCTACCGTCCTCCGCTGGACGGGGAACGTTACCTGACGGACGGCGAGGTGTCGGAACTGCTCCGTGTGAGCCGGCGCACCTTGCAGGAATACCGCAACAACCGCGTGTTGCCCTTCATACTTTTGGGAGGGAAGGTGCTTTACCCGGAAACGGGGCTGCGCGGGGTACTGGAAGCGAACTACCGCAAGCCGCTGGAGTGAGGCGGTTTCATGAAAAAGTAAACGGGTGACACCTTTTGTGGTGCTACCCGTTTACTTGTCTTATGGGGTATGTGCAATCAGCAATACCCGGCTTTTCCGTTCTGTATGAACATCACGTATGTCTGCCGTTTCTCTTGTGAGAGTGCCTTTCCCACCAGCCATGTGCGGAACAGGTGGGTGTTGTAGGTATTCACCCTGAAAGCGACCGGGATGATGATTTCAAGGGCGTACACGTCCGCGTGCAGCCCGTTTTCAAGCTGCATGTAGCGGCACACCTCGTAGTCGTTCAGCACGTCCGACTTGCGGACGGCTCTGATGGCGGCGTTCACTGCCGGGACGGTCGTATGGAACAATCCGGCTATTTCGGTGGCGGTCATCCACACGTCGTTACCGGTTACGCTGACTGCCTTGTCCTCGATGATGATTGTGTCACGTTTCATGGCTTTTCTTTTTAGATGGTGCAACCTGCAAATTCCTCGACGCCGTTCAATCTTGCGGCAAGGTTCTCCATGTCCTGATTGAGCTTCTCTTTGGTTATCTTTGCGTAAATCTGCGTCGTCTTTATGCTCTTGTGTCCGAGCATGGAGCTGACCGTTTCGATGGGAACACCGTTGGAGAGGAATATCGTCGTGGCTGCCGTGTGGCGGCTCTGATGCCACGTGATATGCTTGGTGATGCCGCAACGCTTGGCGACGGCACGGATACCGGCAAGGCACGTGTTATAATGCGGAACGGGAAATATCCTGCCGTCCCCGCACAGTCCCCGGTATTTGCCGATTATGCGGTTGGCGATGTCGAGCAGGCGGATGTTGGACACCACGCCCGTTTTCTGGCGGTTGATGTTTATCCACTCGTGTTCGTCGAAGTAGGTGCGGATATTCTCTTCCGTAAGGTTGCGCATATCCGCGAACGACAGCCCCGTGAAGGCGCAGAACAGGTAGAGGTCGCGGTACAATTCCTGTTTGGCGTTTTTCAGTTTCCC
>SFNC01000008.1 GCA_004554255.1 Bacteroidales bacterium | reverse complement strand
CATAGGGCGGCTATTTTGGGATAATCATTTTTCATCCGTTCGGCATAATTGAAAACTCCCGACTGTCCCATAACGGATGCAATTCTTGTATGCTTTTGCGATTCGCCAAACGCCTTGCTTACGAAAGAAGGATTGTCCTTCATAAAGTACGGCAGCGAATTAGATTTGACTATGCGGGCAGCATTGTTTTGAACCCAATCACGGAACGCGGGCGGCACGTCGCGAACCTCGTTGACAGATGGGGTGTCGGGAGCTTCCCCGTTCATAATTTTGCGGGTGTCCTCGGCAATCTCATTTTGGGTCTTCAAGATAGACACAGCGTGGCAGCGACAATGCGGGTGCCACCCTGTAAACTTGAAATCCTTCGGGTAACGCCCCGCAAGCTCGTCGCAGATGTCATAGAATGGGTGCGGCTTGCCGTCGGGTCCTTTGCACGTGTGGTTATTTGACAGGCATATCTCTATACCTACAACGAAATCCATCTGCTGCCAACGGGTGTGGTCGCTCGTGCGGTAGGCGATATTGGTTTCCGTGGCCGCGAGCCGTCGGGCGTTCATATAGCTGCTGCGATATACGCCACGGCCAGGGTGGTAAGCGGCGGCGGCTTTCGACAGGTGGAGCTGCCCGCGCTCGTCACGGACACGCCGAAAGAGCTTGTCGGGGTGGCGCAGATAGGAGCGGAGGTCGCGGGACATTTCATCAGCTGACAGGCCGTTGCGTAGCCCCACGTCAAGCCCCATTTCGATTTCCTTCTTGAACTGCTCGGCGTACATCCACACGCGCTCGGACAGGTTGAGGCCGCTGACCTTGCGGGCTTGGAACGCTTGGCGGGCATTGTCGTTGGTGCTGTAATAGCGGCGGTAAGCGGCCTGTGAAAGCCGCCCCACGTTGTCGCCGAACACCCTGTTTGCCAATTCATTGTTCTTATTGTTGGCGAGCGTCCATTCCGCGTCTATGCCGTTCACGACGGTAACGGATATGCGGGATTTCAGCCGCGCCATAAGCTCGGCCACACGCTTGCGCGTCTGCGGGTAATCATCGAAGCGGAACGGGGTATCGGTGTCAATGCCACGGGTGTTCGCAGCTATCTGTGCGGCCTCCGCAGCCGCCGAGTTATAGATAGCCTCGATCATCTTTTGGTACATCGTGAGGTTCGCCCTGTGCCGCCTGTCGTAAGGGTTCATCTTTGCCATAACTTATTGCCTTTGTTTGAACGTGATACAGGCCGCGTCCGACAGGAATTTACAGAACTTGCCGTGTTGGCTCTTGTCGTTGTGGGGACAGCGGCAGAGGATTAAATGGCCGTCGTGGAATGATCGGTTGTGCCAATCATAGCTATGGGCGCAATCCCGACAGGTCTTGTCGGGGAACGGGTTGTCGGGCTGTTTTGCACGGGCGCGGGTTGATTTTGCCATAATAGGGAAATAGATAAAGCGACGCAAAAGGCCGTGTGGGGCGTTTTGGGGCGGCTCTCGCGGCCTTTCGTGTCGCAGATAGCTAAATTATCGCATAGCGGGTTGAACGCGGCTGTACGGGCTTATTTGAACATCTGCGCGTCGGGATTCTCGAAAACGTCCCCCTGCTGCTGTGCAGCTATCTCCGCGAGGGTGCGGTCAACATCATTGCTCTGCCCGTATTCCTCAATGGACTCACGCTGCGACATAATCGGCATATTGCCGTTGGCGGCTAACAGGGTTGACACGGTTTCCGTCTTGTCGGTTATTGCAAACGGGGTTATGCGGGTTTCAACAGGGAGCGCGTCGATGTCGGCGGCATAGCCCTCGCCGAGTACGATTTTGAGGAACGCCTTGACGACGTTCACTTCACGGTCGCAAGCCTCGATGATACGCCCGCTCTCGTCCTTGACTTTCATCTGCGCGTCGATGAACAGTTGCTTGCGGCTCTCGCCCGACAACGCCTGTTGCGACATCTTCTCGTAGCTCCAATCGGGGAGCTGAAGCTGTGTAAAGAACATGGAGCGGATTGTGTCGGTATAGAACTTGAGGTTCTCGATAGCCTGTGCCCACGTCACATAGCCCGCTGTGCTGCCCTTGGGATATTGCAGAACGCCCTTGCCGTCGTTGGGCGAACCCTCGTCGCCGTAGTCTATCTGCTCGTCGGCGAACACACAGAACAGGGGTTTGGAGTTCTCGCGGAGGTAGTTGCCGTTGCGGCTCAACGCCCATTCGATTTCATAAACGTTATCGGCTGTGTTCTCCCATATCGGCGTGGGGCGATAGCAATAGACGGCGGGGATTTTGCCGACCGAAATATCCTCGTCGATGATGATTTCCCAGTGTCCTGTTTCGGAACTGAATTTAACGTGTTTCGTGGCCGTGTAAGCGTCCAAATACTGAACCTCGCGTTTGCCTACTGTGCGGGTGTAAGCAACCGACATAGCGGTCATATCGCCGTACTCGTCAAACAGGGGGTATAGGGCGTCGCCGAGCATAGGCGAGAAGTTGCGGCAGCGGAACTTGACGCGGCTGTTGAACCCGTATTGAGTGTTCGGGCTTTCGACAACATACCACAGCGTCATAAACTCACAGCCCGAAAACAGCATATTCAGTCGCTCGATGTTCACGCAGTCAATGCGGCAGCGGTCAAAGATTTTCTCTATGTATGTGGCGACCTCTTTCTGCTTGTCGTTTTCGGGACGATAGATGCGCTTGATAGGTATGCCGCACACCAACTCGGTCATTCGTTTGGCCGCGAGGCGCGGGAGGTCGAGGGTTATGCGGGACACTTTGTTTACGCCGTTTTTACCCGTTGTTTCGTCGGGGTATAGCGACTTATCCATGACGGGGTGTCGCTTCGGATCATAGGCGTTGACGAGGCCTTTCGGTCCGCTCCACGCGGGGACGTTGATAATTTTCTCTTGGAGGTGGTTGACCTTTTCCGTGGCCGTCAGCTCCGTGGATCGTAAGATTTCTTCGATTGTCATTGCTTGTTTGTTGGTGTTAATGGGTTAATGAACTATGCGAGCCAAACGGTCGCGGTCTATGGGCTTGAACGGGCTTGTCAAGTGGTACGAAACAGCATAGCACAGGTCGTCCACGAACTCGTCGTGGGGCTTCACGGGGAAGCCGCATATCTCCTCGATAAACTCGTCGTTCCACGCCCCGTCCACAAGCACCACGCGGCCACACTCCACACAGGGCGAGGCCGCGTTGAGGCGGGTTTCCTTGCTGTCCGTGGGGGTCGGTGTGCGCGTCACGTTGAGGGCGGTTACGTCTTTGATTTGGTCTATCACGGAGATACCGTTGGCCTTGGGTTCTATGCGTATCGTGGAGCGCGAGGTGTACCCGTGCGCCTTGACATACGGGGGGATGAAGCGGATAAAATCGGGGAAGTTCTTATACACCTTTTGGGCGTGAGTGATATACAGGTCGTTCCCGATTTTACAGGTGGCGATGATACCCGACGGGTCGTTGGTCGTCTTGTCTGTGTACGCCGTGTCGATGAAGAAGATTATCGGCTCGCCGTTGTGCATACGCTCGAAGTCTGCGAGACTGATGTGCTTGAACCATTCACGCTTCACGATGTTGCCGCCGTCGGCTGTCGGGTGCTGCTGATACAGGGCAGAAAAGACACGCGGGGAACGGGTCTGTGCGGCCAATAGCCTTTCGAGGCTATGCTTGCTCGGCCACAGGGCTTCGCCGACCTGTCGCGGGTCCATATCGTTGCCGTCGTCCAAAGACTCCCGAATAGCGGGTATCGTGATAACCGTCCAATTTTCGGGTTCACGCTGTAAGATGCGCCCCGCTAAATCGTCCTCGTGCCAACGGGTCATAATGAACAGTTGCCGCGAGTTATTGTGCAGACGGGTCAACAGGACGGAAGTGTACCAATCCCACACGCGCTCTCGGTATGTGGGGCTGTACGCTTCGATAGCGTCCTTAACAGGGTCGTCGATGATAGCGATGTCAACCGCCGTACCTGTCAAGCCGCCGCACACGCCCTGTGTTTTATAGAAGCCTTTGTGGTTCACTATCTCGAACAGGTCAACATTGCGGAGGTAGCCGCGTGTCAGCGTGCGCACATTCGACCCGTTGAGGCGGGTGTTCGGGAATATGCGGCTGTACTCTTGGCTATCCATAATGCGCTGTATGCCGCGAGAGAACTGCTGTGCGAGGGTGGCCGAATAGGAGCAGCCGACAATCTTCAAATTGGGGAATCGCCCGAAAGCATAGGCGGGGAAACAGCGCGACACGATTTCGCTCTTGCCGTGCTGCGGGGGGACGAAGACCATAAGGTTGCGAATACGCCCCTCCAACAGGTCTTGGCAGCGGTCGGCTATCAGCGTGTGGTACCACTGTCTGTCGTAGGCAGGGTTCATAAAGGGTATGAACTGCCGAAACAGGCGCGGAGCGTCCATTTCCAACAGCTGCTTGCGGATAGCTATCTTACGTTGCAATATGTCGGTGGGGATTTCGGCCATAGGGGGCTATTCGGTTATTAGTTCGAGGCGGCGCAGTTCCTGTTCCAATTCCTCGCGGCTTATTTCCTCGGCGATTGTCTTAATCTCGCGTTTCTCGGCTGAATACAGGCCGAGCAACTTACGGCGTTCCGCGAGCTGCTGTCGTATCTCCGCGATATAGGCTGGGTTGCCGAGGCCCTGCACCTCGGCTGTGTTTTCCTCGGTGTACAGGGTGCGGATTTCGTTCTGTCGGGGCTGTTGTTCGCCGTTGCCGCCCTGTTGGTTATTGTTGTTGCGCACGGGCGCACCCTTGCGCTTGCGGGTGGTCTTGACATAGTCCTGCTTGGACTTCTCCCATTGATCCCACAGCTCGCAGATGGTGTCGTCTATGCGGGTCAGTTCGAGTTGGAGCGCGTCGTTGACATTCTCCAATCGGCTATCGTGCCACTCCTGTAACAACAGGCGTATGTCGGCGTGGACGGTCTGCGTCGAATAGGTGGCGAGGTCGAGCCGCCGCATAACCTCGGCGCGTATCTTGCGGACGCTGTACCCTCGGAGGTATAGCTGCGACACGATTTCAAGCCTTGCAAGCCGCGCTTGGTTGCGCCGCTGATATTGTGCCTTACTCATCGTTCTCTGTCAGTTTTAGGAATGCTTGGTAGTATTCGAGGTTGCACGACGAGAGCTCTATGTACGAGCGGCCAAATTCGGGGAACGTGTGTACCGCGAAATGGCTCTCCGTGAGCAGCCACAGAGCCGTGTAACCCTGTGGCGTGAAATGGTGGTCTGTGAAGCACAGAATATTGAACCCCGCCTGTTTCAACAGAGCGTCATACTTGCTCCGTATCTCCGTCGGGTTCGTTTCCCGAATCCATGCGGAATTGTTCCAAATCTTCGCTTGCATACTCAATCTTGGGGAAGTTAGACTTGATGTTCTTGGTGTTGCCCTTATAGAACACGAGGATATTTTGGTGCATCTTGGCTACCTTGCGGCTCTCCATGTACCGCCCAGCCCGCAGGGCTGTTGACGCGCCCGTTTCGACGAGGATTATTTCGTTATACAGCTCAGCCCCGTTGTCGCGGAATATGCGCTTGATATCGCCGCAGAAGTCGTAGTAACATCCTGTTTTCTTATTGCGCACGTCGCCGACTACAATCACGGCAAATCGGTCGTCTTTCAAGCAGCCGAGAGCCGCCGTGAAAGCGTTGCGAAGTATGCCGATGAAGTCCTCGTATGAGCCTTGGTTGGAAGCGTCGTTGGGGAGGTCGCTATACACTTCGAGGTCGAAATACGGGGGACAGCTGAACAGGAGGTCTTGGCTGTTGGCCGCTATGTGCTTGCCGACGTTCTGTCCGTCGTCGTTGATATAGCGGGCTGACATACCCTCCACACGGGCGTTATTGATTTCGGCCTGTTCGGGGCGCAGTTCAACGCCTGTAAACTCGTTGCCGAGGTAGGCCGACACATAGCCGAACACGCTATCGCCCGCGAAGCAGTCAAAGGTCTTGCAGCCCTGTGTGCCGAACCACTTGCAGACGATTTCGGACATAACAGGATCTAACAGGGACACGCCCGCCGACAGCACCTTTGAAGCCTCGCGCTCCTTTACCTCGTCGGACACATATTTGTCGAGGTATTCGACGAATGTTATGCCCAGTTCCTCGCGGTGCTTGCGGGTCTTGAGGTACAGGTCTTTATACTTAATTTCGGGAGAGGTTATCAGCGTGTCGTTGCGGCTCTCTCCCATGTCCCCGATAATGTCCCGCCACAGCTTTTTGCGGGCTTGCCAATAGCCCTTGCGGGTGTCGAGGATAGAGAACGGGGGGACGACGAACCGCTCACTCAACGAGCCGTCCTTTGACCCCTCTTTCGCGCTGTTGGTTTCCATGCCCGAGCCGGCCTCTCCGTCTTTCGGGTCTTGCCACACGTCAAGCCCCCAATCGTCGAGGTCTTCTGCTGGCCATTCGTTGGCGAGCATATCCATGTCCCATTCGCCGTAGCCCACATTGTCCTTGATGATGAACTCGCGCTGCTCCTGTGCCGACAGGCTGCTCGCCTTGACAATCGGCACGACGGGGTTCTGTTTCCACCCGTCCCAATAGGCTAACAGGGTGTTGCGCTCGGCCTCGGTTTTCTTCTGAAAATCTCGCATAGCCCCGAGGCGGCTGCTGATTTCGTCGAGGCTCATATCGGATATGGCCGACAACGCCCTGTAACGCATATTGCCACCGAGGGCAACCATTGCGTCGTCCGTGACAACAGGGCGCAGCTCCAACATCTTCGGGAGGACGAGTATGCTGTTTATGAGCTTGTCGAACTTCTCCTTGCTAATGGTACGGGGGTTCGCACTGTTGACGGTTACTTGGCTGAGTTTTACTTCTTCGGTCTGCATTATTCCCACGGTTTATCTTTTTGAAATTCGCCGAACAGCCCCCAGCGGCACATAGAAGCGTAGCAGGGGGTGTCGAGTTTAAGTTCACGAATTACCTCGGCAGGGTTGAGCGGCATAACGCCCTTGGCCACGACGTTGCCCGCGCTGTCAGTGACACAGAAATCCACATCACGCTTGCCGATACAACAGGCGAGGCGGGTGTATGTCGTCTCGCCCAGCTTTTCGGTATAGTTCTTGGCGAGGCGACGGGCAACGAGGTTGAGCGCGAGGTCGGCCTTGCTCCCGTCTTTCGTCCACGGAGAGCCGCCCCCGATGTGGCAGTTACCCCCGTAGAAGTCCACAGCGAGCTTGCGGCCTGTTGTGCCGCAGTCGGCTATTGTGCCGTGCTTAACATAGCGGCCTGTGCCGTTGACAATAACCTCGTAGGGCTTCGGACTGCTGACACGGCAGCGGACATACTTCTCTACCTGTTCGGGGGTTATCGTGCCTCTGTCGGGGTCGAGGGGGATCGCCACGATGATTTTCACAGGGAAGCCGCCGTTGGTAACGATCTGTGTCTTGATGTCAAGCCCGCCGAGGCCGCTTTCAAACAGCCCTTTGCACAGCTCCTTTGCGAGCGTGTGGTCATAGGGCATTCCGTAGGTCATGCGGTCGGGGGTTGCCATACCGAAGAAGATGCCTTGGTCGCCCCACCCGTCAAGCCCCTGTGCGATGTCGGGGGACTGTTGGCTTATGTATTCCTGCACGTTGATGTCATCGCCGCAGATAGTGTTTTCCGCACCCCACTTGTCTTGATAGGCGCGGGTATAGCCGATTTCGTTCACAGCCTCGCAGACGAAGTTGTTTATCTCGCGGGGCGTGAACTTGACAGCCGAGGACACCTCGCCGCCGAGGACAGCCCTGTGGCCTTTGATTTGCACCTCCACCGCATAACGGGTGTTCGGGTCGCGCTCTATGTATCGGTCGAGGAGGTATTGACTGATATAGTCGGCCACCTTGTCGGGGTGTCCGAGCGACACATATTCAGAAAATTCAATCATATTGTACTGATTTTAATTGCAAAGTTAGCAAATAATGTTTATAAAGTAAACAGGGTGAGGGCATAAAAATAGCCCTGTCAGCTCTGTAACTCACCCGATATGGCCTGTCGCAACAGGTTCAGCGTGGCCGAGCGCACAAGTTCTTCGGGGGTCGTGCGGAACACCCGCCAGCCCATGAGCGTGGCTGTGTTGTACTTTTCCATGTCGTTGAGAAAGCCTTTCGGGGACGTGTGCCGCCCGCCCGTCCACACGCCGCCCTCCACTTCGAGGGCTATCTTATGTTCGGGCAGCGCATAGTCGAAACGCCACCTGCGCTGCGGGTGGAACCTGTACTCCTTGACACAGGTTTCGCCGATGTCGGCCTTGACTATCGACGTAAACAAGTCAGTTAATTTTTGCTGATTCGCCGTCTGTCGCGTTTTGCGCTTTGAGACGTTAGATTGGTTATTCATACTCTTTTCGGGTTGACATACGGGCGCAAATCGCGTAAGACGACAAACGGGGAGCATTGCGCTCCCCCTGTCGGCGGTCTTTGCTGTCCCGCCTGTGAGGATTGAGGTTTAGAACGGCAGATCTTCGTCGGCGAAAGCGTCAGCCCCCATTGTGCCGTTTACTTGCATTGTGGGCTGCTTTACTTCTATCGCGTGGAGGCCTCCCACAATGGGGATAGCGTTCTGTTCCTCTTTCGTCATTGCCTCGCGCTTCTCGCGGGGTATGTCGGGCTTAATGCAGTGAGTGTCGTTATACTGCGGGTTCTGCATTTCAATCGCCGTGAGCGAAAGATAACAGCCCTTTTCACCGAGGAACATACCGTCACACTCGTCAACAGGGATAATGAGGCAACGCTTCGTTGCGGTGCGCCCCTGTATGTTGCGCACACTCGCACCTCGCAATTTGAGGAGGTCGATTTTGATACCGTAGTTTGGCATAGTTGGTTGTTGTTTATGGGGTTAATTCATCTGTATCTTTTCGGCGTTGTACGCCTCCACAGCGTCCGCGACTATGTGGGCGACCGCAGGGTCTTTCAACATAGCGTTGGCGAGGCTGTCTATCATCAGTGCGGGGTTGCCGCCTATTGTGGCCGAGCCGTGGCCGTGGCCGTCTGCCTCACTCTCGGACATCAGCACGAAGTTGGCGCGGTTCGTGAGGTCTTTTTGAAGCCATTGTTCAGCGGCTCGGACTATCTGTCGTCTTTCCATTGTCGGGGTCTTTTGGGGCGTATTTATTACAGGCGCGGAATTGCCCCTGTGTGGCATAATAGCGTTTTTGTGCGCACACGTCAGCGGCGTAGCCATTCATTCTGCCGTTTTCCTTGGGACGGGCGAAGCATACAGGGCTGTCTTGCCGTTGGTTGTATAGGCTGTGTCCCTTGCCGAAGTGCTTGCAGTTGCGGCAGCGGGGTGTAACGTCAACAGTGTTACGCTTCTTTGACACTATCACTTGCCCTCCTCGCACGAAAGCCTTGCAGTCGGGAGCGAGGGGGTATACCCCTGCGGTCAGTTCGTTCATCGCTTTTTCCTGTTTGATTTATTACCGTTTGTGGTTCCGAGGCGGCGGGCGAGCCTATTCAGCTTACGTTCCTTTTCAGCCGCGAAGTCCTCCTGTCCGAACAGCCGAGCCATCTGCTCAACCATAATGGAAACGTCTGCAAGATCGGTAATTACGGCCTTTTGCGTACCGCGCCCCCGAATGAACTTGGCAAGGGCGTTTTGCAGCTCGCCTGTTTCCTCGAAGACCATTTCCTTTTGGGCTGTGAACCCGTATTGGTCGAGGGCTTGTCGGTAGATGATTACTTTGTCTGCGTCCATACCTGTTATTCGCGTGTGGTTGATACCTGCTCGTCGCGGGTGTCCGTGTAACACAGCCGAGCCGAGATGTGGGGTTTGGGGTCGTCCTCGGAGGTAACGACCGTGAAGTGTACCGAGTGGATTTCTATGCCGTATTTGGCATCGATTTCGTAGGCTGTGTTTTCAAGCCTCTTGCGGGCTATTTCGACCGCGTTTGTCTTTGTCATAATGTTTTTTATTTTGGGGGTTCATACTTCTATTTCACGGAGGATTAATTTTACGGCCATTTCGCGCTGTACACAGGCCGCATTTTTACCGAGGGTAGGATTATAGCATTCGGGGTCTATACAGCCCGACAATCGCGGGCATTCAAGCCACGCGGCCTTTCCCTCGGGTGTTCGGATGTCATACTCTTGTATGGCCTCGTAGTTCCACACTCGACCGTTTACCCTGTGTTCGGTCTCTTGGTAGTTTATACCCCGTTCCATTCGGTCGGTTTCGAGGTATGTCCTGTTTTCGTCGATAGTGTCTAACAGCCATTGTACGGCCTGTTCCCTGTCGCGGAAAATATGGTTTACAGGACACTGCGTCCATTCGACGGGGTAGATGTCGTGGCCTGTGAGCTGATAAAATGTTTCTTTCATTTCGCGGGTGTTTTGGATTGTTGCTTCTGATACTCTGCGCCCTTACGGAAGCCCTCGACGAAAGCCTGTGTGCAAGCCTTATAAATGGCGGGGCGGCAGGGCTGTAACGGACACTCGCTGCACCTTGTGCTTCTGCCGTCGGCGGCGTAGGCCGCTGTTTTCATTTTCTCTGTCATAATGCTGTTATTTAACGGGTTATTCATCTTCGTAATAGTCCTCGTCCTCCACCTCGGTAGGGGCTGCGGAGGGAAATTGTGTGAAGCCTATGGGCTTCGGGCGGGGCTGTCCCTCGTCGGGGTATTCCTCAACATAGACACAGACCCCGAGCAGATACAGGGCTGTCCGATACACCTTGCCCTGCTTCGTGTTCTGTTTATAGATTATCGCTTTCATCGGCCTGTGTCGGGTTAAAATGGAACTTCGTTATCATCGAGGGGAGTAAACGAGAACGGATCATCGGCGGGAGGCAGGTCGTCGCCGAAGTTAAATCGCGCCGCTTCCTCGGCCTCTCGCGCCCGCTGTGCCGCCTCCTGTTGCAGGTGGTTATTGTTATCCCATACAGGGTCAATGCCGTTCGTAAACGGGGTATATCGCCCGTTGTTAAGGTTGTATTTGAACAGGGCTGTGCCGCACTCTCCGAGGTGTCGGAACTTCACCTTTTGGACGTGAACCTCCACCGTGTCATTTATTCGGTCGCGGTGTACGACTATGCCGAAATCCGCTTTGTTGAAGAAGTTGGCCGAGCCGCTGATGTCATATAGTGTTGGAGCCTCAACCACGCCGTCCTTATTTTTGGGCTGCTTGGTCGGGTGCGCCATAAGTATTATCAATACGTCATTTATTTGCGCAAAGGTCGTGAGCTTGTCTAATAGCTCCGATATATACAGGGTTTCACTGCGCTGCCCCTGTTCCGCTTCGAGGCGGTTGTACGGGTCTATTACAAGACCTTTGATACCCCGCCGCCTCACGAGGTATTTAGCTTTTTCGAGGATGTTGTCAACCCGATAATTATCTGTCGGGGCTATGAACGAGAAGTCCTGTTCGAGGTGTTCCTTTACCTGTCTGTACTCCCCGTATGTTAGGTGCTGCGGGCTGAAATGCTTGCCCGTGAACTTCTCTATCAGCTTGGCCGCGTGATAGGCGAGCGGGGCGTTTTCGGGGCTGAAATAAGCCCACCGCCACCCGTAGCGCATATTGAGCCGCTCGGCTATCTCGTCGATGAACTCCGATTTGCCGCTGCCTGGAATACCTGTTACCACGCATAGGCGTTTCGTCTCAAACGATAACAGGCGGTCGAAATTCTCGTGGCCTATCACTACGCCCTTTTGCATACCGTGTTCAAACAGCGCGTCGAGGCTCTGTTCAAAATCGCTTACCGTGAACACCCCGTCAACCTTGATTTCGGGAGCGTCCGCGAGGCATTTCAACAGGCTTTCCCGCCCGTACTTTTGGAGGTGTTCGTTGGCGTCCTTGCAGTCCTCGCCATATTCGAGGACGCGGCAGCGTTCAACGCCGAAGCGGCGCAACAGCTCGTCGCGCAGCTCCACGCCCTTAGTGTCGGTGTCCGAGGCTATGTAGATAACCTCCTTGTCGTCGAAGTAATCCTCTATGAAATCGTCGAGATAGTCGAGGTTGGCGTTTGCCCCGTTGGGGACGCTGATAACGTCATGCCGCCCGCATTCGTAGAACGACAGAGCGTCCATTTCGCCCTCCGTGATAATACACTCCTTGGAGCCTTTGATAGCGTCGATATTGTACGGGATAAGCCGCGCCCCCGAACAGAGCTTGAAACACTTGTCGCCGGTGCGGAACTTCGTGTTGATAAGCTCGCCATTTAGGTAGTAGTTGAACTGAACCGTATTGGCCTGTCCCTGCTTCTGCGGCATCCATTCCATACCAGAAGTTATGCGGAGTGCGGCCACCGTTTCAACCGATATGCCTCGGCTCTTGAACCATGCAAGCACATTGTCGTCAACAGGGGCGGCGGGGCGCGGCGCGGGCTTCTTATACACAGGCTTGGCCTTGCGTATCGGGGCGGCGTTGTGCCACGGGCGGCGTTCCCATTCTTCCTTTTCGGCGGCGCAGCCGCTGAACCCGCAATAATGGCATTTGAACTCGCCTGTCGCAAGGTTGATTGAAAGCGATTTGTCGCGCTTGTCGCGGCGTTGGTCGTGGCATTCGGGGCATAACACCTTCTTGTTGCCCGAAGTCCCGCGTGGCGCGTCTATGCCGTATTTTTCCCAATTTATTCTCATAGCAGTATCCATGTTTGGGATTTACCGTCCCAGCTGTGCCGTTCCGAGGGGCGGGGCGGGGCTGTCGGCGGGATTGTCGCCTTGCCTGTTCCGTAGGTTCGTCGGCCTGTTGTTGTTTCGATATATTCGCCCGCGCCGAGGGTTATGCCCTCCTGCGTTATTACGCGTCCCTGTCCGTTGCCGCTGCGCCCGTGATCATAGTTGCCCTCCTTGACCTTGACCCAGTTATTGCCGTTGCTGAATAGCCAGTCGAAAGTGGCCGTCCATCCTTTCGGGTTGTCGCCTGTGAGGAACGGGCTTGCCTGTACCCGCGTGAACAGGTCGCGGCAGCGGTCGAGCCATAACTGCGGGGCGTTGGGTTCCATTTCGAGGAGGCGGCTCTTAATCTTCTTGCGCCTGTCATCATTGAGGGCTTTCACTTGCGGCAGAGATTTGCATATAGAGTTCCACAGGGCAGTAATATCCCGATAGGGATATATTATACTCTTCTCTTCTCTACTTTCCTCTACTATACTCTTCTCTACTATACTATGTGGGTTATCGCCGCGATTATCCGTGTTTTCATAGGTTTTCGCTGCGATATGCTTATTTTTCGCCTCTTGTCGCTTGGCTATTGTAGCCGCGAGACGTTCTCTGTCGCGTTCTCGCTTCGCTAATAGCCCCGCGAAACGGCGTTTGTGGGCTTCGCTATACAGGCGGCTACCGTCGTCGCTCCGCTGTAAAAGGCTTATGCGGCAGCAGTATTCCACGATGTCGGTCAGTTCCTCGGGCGACACGTCATAGTCGGCGGCAAGCAACTCCACGTTTATGGGGTTGAAGTCAAGCTCAAAGAAATCCGTATCTGTGAGGGATTCCAACAGGTAACACCATACGGCGTAGCCTGTGTGGGAGAATTTTCGGCGCAGGGCTTTCACTTTCACGTCGTTGCGCATATCCGCGTCGTGCGTGAAATACTCCGCATTGTTTTTTGTCGGTCGTGCCATAGGATAAGAGGGGTTACATTGTTGCGAGGATAGATTTGCGCAGCTTCTCGTTACGGGGATTCCAATCGAAAGCCCGTATCATCCACTGCCTGTAACTGAGGGGGATTTGGGCTATCGGCTCGGCTTGGTTTTCACGGAGTGTTATCATCTGTGAGTTAAGTAAGCCCGTGCCCGAGGGAGTAACCTCGCATAACAGCCGCGACGGGAGGCCTTTCGGCGTTCCCCTCCTTGGGCGGGGGCATATTGTGTTATTATCTGTGGTCGTCATTTCGGTTAAACTGCTTGCTCTGTAAACACTATCGGGGCAAATTTTTTAGAGCCTCCGTAACCTCGGCGGGAAGCGGCTGTTTCGCTTCGAGCTTGCTCACTAACTGCTTGGCGAGCCTCACGGCATTTACAGCCCGTAGGCCTGTTTGCGGGGTGTGGGCTATCATCATTCCGAGATACTTGATGATATAGTCGCGGTCTGTGTTACTGATAAGGTACATCGGCTGTGTGGCTTATTTTAACAGGAAGCGACGCGCCCCCTGTGTCGTTATCATATATTCTTCGGCCTCGTCTGGGTGCGCGGCTTGAAACGCCTTTGCGTCGAACTTCTTGGAGGGCTTCGGGGCTTTCCAGGTGGCTATCGTCTGCCCGTCGTAGGTTATGGCCTCAGCGTCGGCAAATGCGAGCTTGATACGGGCTTCGAGTTCCTCCTTGCGAGCGTCGAGCGCGTCGATTTCCGAGCGCAGGTCTTTGAGATTTTTGTAGGCATCGTATATCTCGTTCGAGACCTCTATGCTGCGCCCGTCCGTGTGGCGGTTGTATTTCAGCAGAACGTCGGCCACGTTCACGGCGTCGGGTTCCTGCCCGCCGAGGATGTTGTCAACCCAAAAACGGTCAACCTCCTCAATCAGCCACGCATAGAAGTCGGGAACGTGTGCGATGTCAGTATAGCCGAACTCCCTGCCCGAACAGAGCCACGCGAGGCTTCCGTGTTCATAGCCCGCTACGCCGAGCTGATACTGAACTTGGCAGAACCAGTGCTTGGGGATGTCGTTGGCATCTACGGCCATTTGGGTTGTCTTGCATTCGAGTATGCCTTTGTCGCCCTGTGAGCGGCTCTCGCCGAGCCAATAGGTGCGGTCGGGGCTTACTTGGAGGTAGGGGCGGTCGTTGTCGCGGATGATCCAATCGCCCGCGCTGCGCTTGATAACCTGTCGGCCTGTTTCGTCAGCCCAAAAACGGCTGATAGCGTCTTCGAGGTAGTGTCCCGCTTTCATAGCGAAGTTTTCGGGCTTGGGAGCGTCGAGGCCGCACTTGCGCCGCCATAGCTGATAGGGGGTTTCCCACGGGTTGAGGCCAACGATTGTGGCGACCTCGGAGCTTCCTATGCCGCTCTTGCGGACTTCGAGCCATTCTTCACGGGTCGCGGGTCGGATGATTGTGTTGCTCATTTTTCTGCTGTTTTTTCGGTGTTGTTGGTGTTGTTGGTGTTGGGTTTATCTTTCATAAGGTCGTCGATAAGCTCCTCAACGAAAAGCTCATGCGTGGCCTGTTTGATGATGTTGGCGAGGCTCTTGCCGTTCTGAGGCAGCGCGGCCTTAACAGCGGCTACGAGGTTCTTGCGCGAGCCTCCCTGTGCGAGGACGGCGTTGGCCATTATGTCGTCCTCGGTTACTTCCCCGCGCTCATAGCCTATCACGATGATAGCGCGGGATGTTTTCGGATGTTGTTTCCATTTCGCGTATAGTTATTTGTAGTTGATTTTAGTTGTACGGGGGTTCGAGGGGAGCAGGGTAGTGTTACACCCCTCGAACCGTTTGCAGCGTTGTACGGACTTAAATCAGCCCTGTTCGGTTACCTCTATGACCTCGCCCGTTTCGGGGCCTATCGCTTCGGCCTTGGCGGGCGCGGGGGCGGGCTGTGCCGTTCCCTGTGCTGCGGCCATAGCGGCCTCCGCTTTTTTCTTGCTGTCCTCGGACTTTTTGCGGGCGGCTGCGGCTATCTTTTCGCTCTCGGCCTTGGTGGCTCTGAACGTTTCCTGTACGGTCGTTGTGCCCTCCTTTATGGCGTTGGCAAGGCCGCGCAGCTCGAACACCATGTCGTCCGTTACCTCGACGATGTTCTTTACGCCGAGATAGCCGAGCAGCTCCTTTTGGGTTACGCCGAGTTTGGCGAAGTAGTCGGTCATGCGCTGCATTTGCGTTTCGCGGGTCAGCCCCTGTCCCATGGCTACCTGTTTGATGTCGTTGATTACTTTCTTCGTCACAGCGGGCGGAACAATCTTCAACACAGCGTTGCGGAAAGCGATGGCGGAGGCGGCGTTGCCCGTCATTACCTGCATATCCTCGCTGTATGTCTTGCCGTCCTTGCCCGTGATACGGCGTTTCACTTCGAGGCTGACGGCGAGGTTGGTTTCGAGGTCGTGGCATACAGCCTGTGCCGTGATTGTCTTGCCGTCGTTGCCGATGATACGGGTTGCGACGCGGAGGTTGCCCCACGCTCCCGCGATGATCTCTGCGAGGCGCACGCTCACGCCCTCAATCAGCTGAGCGTCGTTGCCGCGCCCGCGTCGGAGGGCATAGAAGCAATCCTCGGCGGTTTCGATGTCGAGCGTGGCGATAGCCTTAATGCGGTCGAGGCTGCGCGTGATGTCGCGGGGGTAGGCCTTGGCGGTGGCTACTTGGATGTCTATCTCCGAGCGGTTAATAGCTTGGAGCATTTCGGCCTGTTGAACTTGGATGATGTCTGTTTCCATTTCGGATAGGTGTTTATTGCCCTCTTACGGCTTCGGGCGTTGCCTATTGTTAGTTTACTCTAAGGGGCTTGGAGGTTATCAGCTGATACCATTCTTGGCTGTTGATTTTTGTCGGGGTCTTGGCTACGAGCAGGGATAGGCCGCGCTCGGCCTTGCAGCTTTCGAGCAGCTTTGTGGTTATGCCCCGCGAGGTTATGCCGAGCGAAACTACGCCCTTGGCATATCCCCCGCCTTTGTGGGAGCGGACACATAGGCCGTCGTTGCTGTTGTCGAAGCGGATGTACCATTCGCATTTGGCCTCGGTGTTATCGGGTTGCGATATAGGTTGCGGCGCGGGAGCTGATTTCGGCCTCGGTCGGCACGGCCTCCTGTGTGAGCCAGTCTTCAAGCTCGCTCTTGCGGAAATAGAGCTTGCGGTTCTTTTTGTAGTGAGGGATTTGCTTGCGGCTCGTCAGCCGATACAGGTGTCCCTCGGAGAAGCCTGTAAATAGAGCCGCCTCCGTGAGGTCGAGTATCGTCTTGGCCGCTATGGCCGCGAGGCTGTGTATCTCGTCGAGCTTGTCACTCAACGCCTGTAATGTGGGCTGCTCGTTCATAGGTCTTCCTCCTCGGTCAAATATATATCCATCACTGGGAGCAGTCCGAGGCTATACAGGAACCGCCCGACGCGATAACAGGCGTAGGCTACGGCGGCGGCAACCGCCTTAATGAGGAACCATTTGCCGAGCGGCAGGGGGTTCGCAGGATCATCGTCGCCCGCGATAACCATAAACGCGAGGAATCCGACCCCGAACAGGGCTGAAACAATAGCCCATTGAACATACTTGTGTGGTGCTTTCATATCGCTACCTCCTCTTCTTTTATAGCCCGCTCAACACGGGCGCGAATTTGGTAAATTGTACCCACGCTGTGGATACCGTATTTCTTCATCAGATACTCGTTTACACGGGTACGGCTCTGCCCCTCTATCGCTGTGAGGGCGTTATACTCGTCGTATATCGCCCTGTCGCGCTTTTCGCGTTCAAGCTGGCAGTCGGTCTTGAAAATCTTAGTCATATAATATTTTCAGTTAAATTTCCGATTTTATTTCTTTTTTCGTAACTTTGTGCGGTTATTGTACCGTAACACGGTGCAAATATAAACAAAGTTTTCATTCCGTGCCAACAAAATCGGAACTACGGTTATATTTTAACAAAATTTAACTTCTCGTATGGAGCAGACGCAGAGAATAAGGAAAGCCATAAATTGGCTGATATTCCAAGAGGTAGCCGAGAACGAGCGCGCCTTGGCTAACTTAATGGGGTACACCAAATCATCGTTCTCTCAGTTAGTGAACGGCAAGGTGCCCCTGTCCGAAAAGTTCGTGAAAAAACTATGTAGCCTCGACCCGAATATAAACGAAGTTTGGATAATGACGGGGGAGGGAAATTTGCTCAATTCCGATAACCCAAACGGGCTAACAGACGTTACAATCCCCGCCGACGTTTGGGCTGTAATAAAAGCACAGGCAAACGGCCTGTCAGCCCGCGACAGACAGATAGACGACTTGATAGGGTTGTTACAGGAGCAGACGGCTCTAATCAAAAAAACTCTTGCCCCGAGGGACGACAATGCCACCTCTGCCGCTGTCGGTTAGTCGGCTTCGGCGACAGGCAGATTAAAATACCGAAATACTGATATGAATATGAAAGCGATAAGGAAAATGTGGGCGGTCGGCTGTATAGCCCTATTATGCGCCGCCTGTTCCTCGGCCACTTCTGACGAACCCGACGACCCTACGGCCAATGAACCCGTCGAGCGATATTTCACTATCACGACTGGGGACAGCGAACACTCGCTAATTTACAGGGGCGGCACTATGCTCGCGCCGAGTGAGGTTTCAAAACCTCTCACGCTGTTAGCGACACGGCCAAATATTATTTCGTGTGGGCTGTTGACGGGCGCACCGTCGGCGACACGCTCTATCTTGATATGACAGGCAATCCCGCAGGGGTAACCATTAATTATACAGTCCGATATGAATAACAGGTTACAGGAGATCATCAAATATAAGACAGGCGGGCGACAGAACGATTTTGCCGCCGCTATGGGGTGGACGCCGCAGTATCTTACCAAACTATTGAAAGGCGAGAATTTCGGCATAACTCCCGTGAAAACGCTGTTGGAAAAGCTGCCCGAAATCAACGCCCGCTGGCTTTTGCTTGGACAGGGCGAAATGCTCGAAATGGGTAAGCTGTTCAGCCTCCAACGCGAGGCTTTCGCACAGGTTCAGTCGATACTCGACTTGGAGCGGTTCATACCGTTTATGTGTCCCGACGAGCTACGGGAATTTGAGGAGGCCGTCGCAGACTCGCGTGTGCCTGTTTTCAACCCCGCACGAATAGCCGCTTGGGATAGACAGCTAAAAGAGCGCAGAGAGGAACAGGAAGCGATATTTAACGCCGCACAGGCCAAATCAAAGGAGTTATGCAGACAGAGGACAGCCAAAAAATTGTAGGCCGATTTTTCGAGGCTCTATACCGTTTGAAAGACCTTGGAATCATCAAAGGCAAGAAGACATTTACAGAGAGGTTCGGGATAAACCGTTGGAACCTTATATCACTCGAAAAGGACCACAGCCGCGACATCTTTCAGCCCGCGTGGCTGTGTTACCTCGTTACGGCCTACGGGGTGTCCTCCGAATGGCTGTTAACAGGACAGGGCGAAATGCTATCAAGCACCCGCCCTGTGTCAGCTGTTCCCAAATAGGGCTTATTTGTCGCCCCCTGTGTCGGCGGGCGTCTCGGTCGTTTCATCGGGTCGCAGGATTGTCGGTATAGAGGCAACTGCGGCCTGTTTATTTTTGTCGAGCAGGTGAGCGTATATCTGTGTCGTGTTCAGCTCGCGGTGGCCGAGCAGCTTGCTCACGGTATAGATGTCGGTGCCGAGGTCGAGCATCATCACGGCAAACGAGTGTCGGGCGCAATGAAAGGTTATGCGCTTGGTTATGCCCGCCCGTGCGAGCCACGTCTTGATTTCATAGTTGGTGGAGCTTGTGCAGGGGAGTGCGCCGAATGGCCTGTCGGTCGGCTTGCCCCGTTCCCCTAACAGCTCTGCGGCCTGTGCCGTGATGTCGAGGTATTCCTGTCCTTTCGTTTTCTTCTGTCGGAAGATTATCCGCGTGAAGCCGCTCTGCTCGTTGACCTCGCTCCACGTCAGTTTCAAGATGTCGCTGCGTCGTAGCCCCGTGAGGCAACTGAAAAGGAACGCCCGCTTTATTAGGTCGCTGTCACAGGGCGTTTGCGCGGCCAGTTTAATCTCGTTTATTGTGAGGTACATTCGCGTTCCCTCCTCGCCTTTGAAGCCCTCTATGCCACGCATAGGGTTCTTTATGATTATGCCGTCCTCAATAGCCTGTCGGAGGCAAGCCCGCAGTTTATTGAAATAGGATTGACGGGAGTTTTGGGACAGGGGGTGCAGCTCCTTGCGCTCGCGGAAATCACAGCCGTAGGCATAGGCCTCTTTTTCGAGATAGCTGCGGAAGCCCTCGACCCATTCGGGCGTGATGTCGGCAAACGTGATCTTCTTTCGATGCTCGTATCGTTGGAGGTGTTTCAGACAGCATTTCCAATTTCCCCAATTACCGAGGCTCTCAACCCCGCGCCGCTTTTCGACGAGGGCATTGTAATAGTCAAAGAACAGCACCTCCGCACCGTCCTGTTTTTTGAAGCCATACTCGCCGTTGCGTAGCTCGACTATGCGCTTGGCGCGGACGGCCTCGGCCATTCGTAGGGTTTCCCTGTTTTTCTCCTTATCCTTGCGGGACTGTTCGGGGACGAGGTACATTTTGAGAAATTCATACGTCCGTTTCCCGTTCAGATAGATGTCGAGATACAGGGACGTGGTGCCGTTGGCGAGCTTACGCCGCCTTATACGGATAGGGTCTTTCGATTCACTCATATCTGTTACTCGTGTTACTTTTTCGTTTCGTGTAACAAAGTAACAACAAAAAATCGACAACTCGGATATAACAGCAGTTAAATTTCCGATAAAATTTCCGAAAACGTAAATGGCCTGTGTCGTAGGCCGCTTTTATATCCCTGTTATACGGGAGTTATACGGGTCTTGACACAGGCCGTTTTTGGGCTTATTTTCCGATGCAGAAGCGGGAGAAGATGGTGGAGAGGATGGCGGGGGTGGTGATGGTGCCGGTGATGGCGGAGAGGTGGTGGATGGTGGCGCGGAGGTCTTGGGCAATGAGGTCGCCGGGGAGGTTGGCGTCGAGGCCGTCAAGGATGGCTTGGGTGGCGGCGGAGGCCGCTTTGAGGTTTTCGGCGTGGCGCAGGTTGGTGACGATGATGGTGTCTTCGTCGGCATTGCCTCGTAGTGTGTCGGCTATGTCGACAAGGGTTGTCTGTAATGTGTTGAGGCCGAGGTTTGTTTTTACCGAAAATGGGATAATTCGAGGGTCTATGAGCCGAGGATGGCAGTGTTTTAATAAGTCAGCAAATTTTGTCGAAAGCGCATCTAATCTCTCTGAGATGCTTGTCGCAACCGAGTTTAATGTCGAGGGAATCTCTGTCGGAAGTGAATTTAATGTCGCTGAAAGGGTGGTTTGCCGGGATTCAGCTATACTTTCGTCGAGCAGGTCGGTTTTATTGAGAAGCAGAATCAGCGGGGTGTCGTCGGAGATGGAGACGGGGAGGGTGGCCGGGAGGGGTTGGGATGCATCGAGTATAAGAATCGCTATGGCAGCGTGGTCGAGTGCCCGACGGCTGCGGTCAATACCGATAGCTTCGATGGGGTCGGAGGTGTCGCGCAGTCCGGCAGTATCGATGATGCGGAATTGATAGTCGCCAATGTTGAGTAGCCCGTCGATTGTGTCGCGCGTAGTGCCATGAATATCAGATACTATCGCGCGGTCTTCGCCAAGCAGAAGATTAAGAAGTGAGGATTTGCCGGCATTTGTCGGACCAACAATTGCCACCGGAATTCCCTCCTTTATAGCTGCTCCGGCCGAGAAGGATTTATACATGCGTGTAACTTCATCGTGCACCTCGCAGGCAATGGAGCGCAACTGCTTGCGTGAAGCAAATTCCACATCCTCTTCCGAAAAGTCAAGTTCCAATTCGAGCAGCGATGCCAGTTCCAACAGTTTATCGTGCAGTTGATTAAGCCGCGCCGAATATGTGCCCTTCATCTGCTGTGCGGCCAGCTGGTGCGCAGCTTTCGAGTTGGATGCAATCACATCGGCCACAGCCTCGGCCTGAGCCAGGTCCATTTTCCCGTTGGCAAATGCTCTACGTGTAAATTCTCCGGCCTCGGCAAGTCGGCAACCATTGTCGACAAGCAATTGCAACAGCCTCCGCTGCACATATTTCGACCCGTGAACGGCAATTTCCATCACATCCTCGCCGGTAAACGACTTCGGCGCACGGAAGATTGTCACGACCGCCTGGTCAAGCAACGCTCCATTGTCGAGAATCTCGCCCAGATGAGCCGTATGCGAAAGCATATCAGTGACAGGTTTGCCCTTCCAGATACGATTGACAATCTCCGGGGCGCCGGGGCCGCTGACACGGATAACAGCTATACCTCCCACACCGGCCGGAGTGGAAATGGCGCAAATAGTATCACTGAACGAAGTCGACATTTTTAATTTGGGAAATTTGAACCTAAAATTCGGATTGTACCGGAATATTGAGTAATTTTGCGATTGCAAAATTACAAAATAGTTCGGAATATATGAAGCATTCTCCCGTAAACACCTCGGCCGTTGAGACACGTCGCTTCCGCGATCTGGCGCAGAAGCCCATTGGTCGACTTTTGTGGGAGTACTCGCTGCCGTCGGTTGTGGGTATGCTTGTAATGCAGCTTTACAACATAATCGACCGCATCTTCATCGGGCAGGTCGTCGGCACCGAAGCCATTGCCGGACTTACCATCACTTTCCCGGTGATGAATATCGCCACAGCCCTCGGCGTGCTTGTCGGTGCCGGTGCCACAGCCCGCATTAGTCTTGCGCTGGGCAGCGGCGATTATGGCCGGGCGAGGAAAGTGCTCGGCAATTCGCTCGTGCTATCTCTAACGGTGGGGACAATTTACATCTCGCTCTTCGCCATCTTTATGAATCAGATACTCCGACTCTTCGGTGCCGACGATGTAACCCTCCCCTACGCCCGCGACTTTATGATGTATATTCTTCCGGGCCTGCTGCTGACCAACCTCACCTTCTCCTTCAACAATATGATGCGCGCCACGGGTTATCCCACCCGCGCAATGATTACAATGTTTATAGGCTTCGGGTGCAACATCCTGCTTGTGCCCCTCTTTGTCTATTTCCTAAAAACCGGCATAAAAGGCGCCGCAATCGCCACCGACATCTCAATGCTTGTATCGGCAATTTTCGTGATGCGCCATTTCTGCCGCAAAGAGAACGGGCCAATCATATTTACCCGCGGCATATACAACCTCGACTCCGGACTGGTCTGGGGCATCATCGGCATCGGCGCTGCGCCCTGCATTGTGAATGTGGCCTCCTGTCTGATCAACATCTTCATCAACAATTCTCTGCTACGCTACGGCGGTTTCGAGGCCATAGCAGCTGCCGGCATATTCGTGACATACACCTCGATGCTCTGCTCGATTGTGTTAGGCATCTGCCAGGGTATGCAGCCCATCGCCGGCTTCAACTACGGCCACCGGCAGCCCTGCCGCGTGGCACGGGTGTTCTGGCTCACAGCGCTTGCCGCCACAATAATCACCACAATCGGATATGCTTTCGGTCTCACCTATCCCGAAATCATCTCGCGCGCCTTCGTCTCCGACACAGTTACAATCGGTCACAGCGCCCACGCACTCCGCACGGCGATGCTATTCTTCTGGATGGTGGGATTCCAGATTGTGGCCACCACCTATTTCCAGTCAATCGGCAAAATAGGCACATCCATCTTCCTCAGCCTTGTTCGTCAAGTGCTCTTCCTGCTTCCCCTGCTGATAATATTATCCCGCATTTACGGCCTTGACGGCATCTGGTATACCTTCCCGACCTCCGACGTCGCCGCTACGCTTGTCACCACAATTCTGATTATCTACGCGCTCCGCCGCCTTCCTTCCGAGGACAAATCCGAAGCCATCAAAATCTAATGGGTGACCATTTCAAGCTCCGTGTGCATCAAAGACTGATCGTTAACGTAAACGCCAACTACCACCGCCTTGGTGGAATCCACCACAAAATCGCCCCGCAGATTGAAATTCAATGTGCGTGGTGAAATCTCCTTGTCGAGCAACCCCGGGAACAAAGTACGATGCACCAAAAAATCGGCAGGATTGCTGCGGCTGCGTAGGATAATCCACCCCTGATTCATAAACCGAATAATCCGGTTGGTGTCAGTGTCAAGGTCGAGGTTGCGGGCACTTTCAGGATATATGCGCAAAAACGGTTTCCGGGGGTCAACCACCCTCTCCGTCATAAGCCAAGGCAAACGATAGTCGTTGGCGTCGCGACTCTCAAACGCAAACAATCTGTCGGGCAGATAAATACGGCCGTTGGTCGATTCGTGATACAGCCGAGGCAGCAAGGTAAATTTCTCATTGCGCACCTGCATCTTATTATAAGTTACAATAGCAGCCGCCACAGATGCCACACACAGAAGCGCCGTCACCACGGCAAGCGTGCGCTTCCGCCACTCCACTGTCTTGGCAAGCAGTATAATCGTGGCTATCGACGCACAGATCATCATCCTCATACCCGAGGAAAATTTCAGGGCGATACACATTGCATACCCCGTCAGCGCCACCACAAGAAAAAATTTCTCAATAGTAGAATACTTCGGGAAATATCCCTGACTGCGCCACTTTAAAGCTATAACGATTACATAGACAAGCGGCAGAAACAGCATCGGCCAAACGCTCTTCATTGACATCAGTAACCCAACCGATGCGGGATTTACAGTTTCAAGCCTGATCAACTGTGCCGGAGCCAGACACAACACCAGTGTGCCTATTCCGTAGGCTATACCCAGGCACCATTGCGCACGGCTTACCCTGAAGCGTTTGGCGCAGGCGTAAACCAGCATTGCCATTGCTACCGGCACCGAGAAACTCTCCTGCCACTCCCCTACCACGAAGCCCAACAGTACGAGCAAAAAACATTGCGCCGCATTGATATTCCTCTTTGTGAAAAAGCATACGATGGCAAACAGATTCAGCGCGGCAGCCCAAGTGTAATTTGATGTAAATACAGGATCGTAAGGCAAATAGAATGTACACAGCCATACAAGGCAAGCCACCATCGCGCTTTTCCCGGGCTTGCGCACCGTAATCCCGGCCAACCGGCAACAAAGCATCACTACTGCGATAATGGCAATCACATTCATCAGAGCCGTGCACCATCGCGGCAGCAAACCCACAAATACCATCGCCGAATACAGACAGCAGAACCGGCCATTGGTAAACTGATAATGATTCACCATCGAATACCATATATCCGACAGCGACTGCACCCTGTAGGTGCTTAGACCCTCAATTGTATGCGGATGATAAAACGCATAACTCACAGCATCGCCCGACCATACAGCATCCATACTGAAAAATGCCACCGACAATGCCATGAGCAAAGCAGGAAGCCATAATTTTATTATGTCTGTATATCGCATATTCCGAGACGAAATTGAGCCAAATTCTTTATTCCGCCACAAAAGTAAAAATTTTATCCGAGATAATTCACCGATCCATAAAATTTGTTCGCTCTAACAATTCCTGCAAACTGATTGTTATTAAGATAAAACTCACTTAAAAACTTTACTACAATGTCTGACCGCATTTCATACGAAGAAAAGAAAGAACTCCCCGACAGCGTATTCGGTCTGCCGGAACGTAGAGAATATCCTATGCCCGATGCAGCACATGTGCGCGCCGCTGAAGCATATTTCCGCTATTGTCCTGAAGAATTGAAACCACGGCTTGCACGCGCCATCCTCGCCCGCGCTAAAGAATTCGGCGTGGATGTGGAAAGCCCCACAGTTGAGGAATACGCAGCCCGATAGGCGCGCACCTCGTAAAATATGTTATGCAACAGCATTTCAAGGGTAGAGACATCTGTAAAGGCGTCGCTACCCTTAAAATTTTCTAATTCCGTAGATATTCCGTCGAAAAAGCTTTACAAACTCTGCGAATTTAGCTACCTTTGCCGAATAATATATCTTCAATCGCTCTCCACACACATATGTTTTCTCCGGCTCTGAGCCGAAAAAGTCAACATTATTTCATTATGATACCTGAAGATTACAAAGATATTGCCCCTTACGCCGACGAAGAATTTGCAGAAAGGATGGAGCTTCTCTTGCAAGCACCCGGTTTTGCGAATGCCATTAAATACGTGCTTCCCGAAGCCGAGTTCAATCAGCTTGCCGACTCGCTCCGGCAGATTCGCGATAAAGACACCTTCCAGTCGAAAGTGATGGTGCCCATTCTTATGCGCCTGGAAGCAACGACCACCGACGGTGTATCCGACTCGGGTATCAAGGATGTAGATATGAGCCGGCCTCGACTGTTCATCTCCAATCACCGCGACATAGTGCTCGACGCTTCATTCCTGGGGCTGGTGATGATTCGCAACGGCTATCCTGCTCAAGAAGTAGCACTCGGCGATAACCTTCTCATATACGACTGGATAGAGCATCTGGTCCGCCTTAACAAAGGTGTGATTGTGAAGCGTAATCTCCGCCTTACCAAAGCGCTCGAAGCTGCCAAGCAGCTCAGCGGCTATATCCATTATTGTATCAATCAAAAGCACGAATCGGTCTGGATAGCACAGCGCGAGGGCCGTGCCAAAGACTCCAACGACCTCACCCAGGAATCAGTGCTCAAAATGCTTGCCCTCGATGGAAAGTCGGAGAACATTGCAGCGCGTCTACTCGAACTTAACATCACTCCGGTAGCTATCTCATACGAGTACGACCCGACCGACTATCTCAAAGCGTCGGAATTCCTCGCACGGCGTCGCGACCCCGACTTCAAGAAGTCGCCCAACGACGACCTGAAGTCTATGGAAACCGGCCTGCTCAGCTATAAAGGCCACGTGCATTACACCATCTGCCCGGAAATCAACGAAGCGCTCACACCGCTTACCGAATCGACCGACAAGGTGGAAATCATCCACACCGTATGCCGTCTTATCGACCGCTCCATCCATCTGGGCTACTACATCTACCCTATCAATTACTACGCCTACGACCGCGTGGAAGGCAACAGCAGGTTTGCCGACAAATACACCGCCGAAGATGCGCATAAATTTGAAGAATACTTCAATAAGCAGCTCAACCTTGTGCGTCTGCCCGATGTAACTGCAGAGGAGCGCGAATTTATGCTTCACGAGATGCTGATGATGTATGCCAACCCGCTGCGCAACCGTCTTGTAGCTGAAGAAGCAAAGTAAATGAGAACGCCCATTCTGCTGGTTCTGAGCTTTCTGGCGCTGAATATCGCCACCGACTGGTATATCTTTCATCAGATTTCCGCACGGTGCCGCGACCGTCGATTTTGGCGCACGGCTCATCTTTCAAGCTGCATACTGCTTTTCTTAGTGATGCTGGCCGGACTTTTGCTTCCGGCCAGAGAAGGCAACGACCATATGCTGCTTACCAAGATGTGGCTTCTTTTCGGCTATCTCTCGGTGTATCTGGCTAAATATGTTGGCGTTATCTTCGATCTGATTGCATCTGTGCCTCGGCTTCTGCACCGCAGAAGATGCAGGGCTATGACTATAACCGGCATTATATGCTCAGCTGTTTTCTTCGTTGCAATTTGGTGGGGAGCACTTATCAATCGGTTCAATATCAACCGAAACGAAGTCGACGTGCATATTCCGGAATTGCCGGCTCAGTTCGAGGGCTACCGCATAGTGCAGTTTTCCGACATTCACGTGGGTTCATTTAATTCCGACACAACTTTTGTGAGTAAGATTGTCGACAGCATCAATGCAGCTTCACCCGATCTGATTGTATTTACCGGCGACATTGTCAATCGCAAAACTGCAGAAATCAGTCCATTTATAAAAACATTCTCGCGTCTGAATGCCCCCGACGGAGCCTTTGCCATTCTGGGCAATCACGACTACGGCGACTATATGACCTGGTCCTCTTCCGCTGCCAAAACCGGAAATATGGAAGACCTCTATTCTGCCTATCGTGAAACCGGTATGCGCCTGCTGCGCAACGAGACCGTGTGGCTCCGTCACGGCTCCGACTCTATCGCGCTGATTGGTGTGGAAAATATCGGCGACCCGCCATTCCCGGTTTACGGGTCTTTGCAAAAAGCCTATCCCCGGCTCGGCGACCGCAATACGAAAATCCTGCTCAGTCATAATCCGGCTCACTGGGTCGACTCCATACGAAACCGCAGTGATGTGAATGTGTCGCTGACACTTTCCGGCCATACCCACGCTATGCAGATCGAAGTGCTGGGCCTCTCCCCTGCGGCCTTTCGGTATGCCACCTGGGGTGGGTTATACGATGATTACAGCAAACTCTCATCCGGTCCGCTGCATCAACTGTATGTAAATATCGGATGCGGCACTGTAGGACTGCCGATGCGCCTTGGCGCCACACCCGAAATCACAGTGCTTACCTTACACTGCAAATAATTCTCTCAATCTATCCTATGCCTACCATCCAGCAAATCATAGCTCAGGAAATGAACCTGCCTGAGGCGCGGGTCAATGCCACTTTGAAGCTCCTGGCCGAGGGAGCCACCATCCCGTTCATTTCAAGATACCGCAAGGAAGTGACCGGCGGTATGGACGAGGTGACTATCTTTAATATCGCCGAACGCTTCGACGCGTTGCGTGAGTTGGCCGACCGTAAGCTCTACATCCTTCAGGCTATTGAGGCACAGGAAAAACTCACGCCCGAACTGCGCGAGAAAATCGAGAACTCCTATGATGCCGCGGAGATTGAGGATTTATATCTTCCCTATAAACCGAAACGGCGTACTAAGGCGCAGGTGGCTCGCGAAAACGGGCTGGAACCTCTGGCTAAAATCATTATGGCCCGCCATAGCGCCAACCCTGAAGAGCAGGCTGCAAAATTTCTCAACGACAATGTTAAGGATGCCGAGGCAGCAATTGACGGCGCAGCCGATATCATCGCCGAATGGATCAGCGAGGACCAGCGCACACGTCGTCAGGTGAGGAATCGCTTCCAGCGTACTGCCCGAATTATTTCCGCAGCTGTAAAGGCAAAAGAAGAGGAAGCCGACAAATACCGTTCATACTTCAAAGTGAATGAATCGCTTGCCAACTGTTCCTCGCACCGCTATCTGGCTATGCGCCGCGGGCAAGCCGAGGGTTTGCTGAAGGTAAGTGTGGAAATCGACGACGATGCTATGATAGGTCGCATCCGCCAGGACTTCACGAAACCGGGCGGCTCTAAGAAGTGTCAGGAAATCGTTGACCGTTCGGTGGCCGACGCATATAAGCGTCTGATTAAGCCTTCGATTACCACCGAAGTAGAAAACGATGCCAAACTGCGGGCCGATCGCGGTGCCATCGAGGCTTTCGCCTCGAATGTTCACCAGTTGCTGCTGGCCCCACCGCTGGGTGCTCGTCCGGTTATGGGTGTCGACCCCGGCTACCGCACTGGATGCAAGATTGTCTGCCTCGATGCCAACGGCAATCTGCTGCATCACGACGTGATATATCCCACTCCTCCGCGAAATTATATACTCGACGCACAAAAGCGCGTGCTTATGCTCGTGGAGCGCTACGGCGTGGAAGCAATCGCCATAGGCAACGGCACCGCATCGCGCGAGACCGAGAAGTTTATGCGCTCACTGCAATATCCGCATAAGGTGGAGATTTTTGTGGTAAGCGAAGATGGCGCGTCGGTGTATTCAGCTTCGAAAATCGCCCGCGACGAATTCCCCGACCAGGATGTGACAGTGCGCGGCGCCGTTTCCATTGGCCGACGACTGATGGACCCTCTGGCCGAACTGGTTAAAATCGACCCGAAGTCGATTGGCGTAGGTCAGTATCAGCACGATGTAGACCAGACGATGCTCAAACGTCAGCTCGATGCCACAGTGGAGTCGTGCGTAAATACCGTCGGTATTGATGTGAACACTGCCTCACGGCAGCTGCTCAGCTACGTTTCGGGCATAGGCGATACACTGGCGGCAAATATCGTGAACTATCGCGCAGAGCACGGCGATTTCACCTCGAGGGCTTCTCTGCTGAAAGTGCCGCGCCTGGGGCCGAAGGCATATGAGCAATGCGCCGGATTCCTGCGCGTGCGCAACAGTCGCAATATCCTCGACAACACTGCAGTGCATCCTGAAAGGTATCCCATTGTAGAACGAATCGCGCGCGAAAGCGGCCACTCAATCGCTGACCTGGTGGCTAATCCGGCTTTGCTCGACGAAATCGACCTTAACAAGTATGTCGACGATCAGGTGGGACTGCCCACCCTCACCGACATTATCGCTGAGCTGCGAAAACCGGGGCGCGACCCGCGCGAAAAGGCTACCGAGTTTTCGTTTGACGATGCCATAACCGACATTTCCGACCTGCACGAAGGTATGATTCTCCCCGGCATTGTCAATAATATCACCGATTTCGGTGCATTTATCGACCTTGGAGTCCACACCTCCGGACTGATTCACATTTCGCAGATGGGCGACCGGCGCGTGAAGCATCCGTCGGAAGTGCTCAAACTGCGGCAGACCATCAAGGTGCGCGTTATCGGCGTTGACCTTGATCGCAAACGCATATCGCTTTCACTTAGAGGCGTAGAGCAATAATATGGCCAAGTACATTATTTCTGCCGGAAGTAACCTACCCGATGGTCTTCATCGGGTAGAAGAGGCTATAGTATGGCTTGAAGAGATTGGCGAAATCGTTTCTATGACAGCCATTTACAGCACTCCGGACTCCAACGACAGTACGGCCGCTCCATATTTCAATGCCATAATAATAATCAACTACTCCGATTCTTCAGAGAGTCTGAATCGGCTGCTTAAATCTTACGAGGAGAAAATGGGTCGGGAACACGGCACACCGCAGGTGGTAATCGATCTTGACCTTCTCGCCTTCGACGGCGTAGCCCTAAGGCCGCGCGACCTCTTGGCGCCTCATTTTCTCAAAGGGTTGCCGATGCTCCGGGTCAAATAGCTTCGGCCATTTGCCGACAACCTATTGCGATGAAAAATTATAGTTCGAGGTTAAGGCTATAAGGAATCCCGGCTTCCGACAATTCCGTAGCAAGTCGTTGCCGTATCTGCGCCGGAAGAGCGGGCGACAGGACGATGCGTGGTTTAGCCTGCATTAGGTTCTCCCTATTTAAGTATTCTGTCAGCTCATCGCCACTACCATTGAATCCGGCACTGATAATTATTACATCCGGCTGCCCGACAGGCTTTGGTGCGGAAGCTAATTTTCGGATAATCACTATCCTTCTGTTTCCTACAGTTGTGCTTCCTCCGCACTTCGCCACAGCATCGTCAAACCCCATCACGGTATCTATCACTGCTCTACGATAGCCAAGATAATCGGCCAGACGAACCTCTGCCCTTTCCCGGATTTCCCCATAGTGGCGTGGATGAGCATCGGTAATAATTCGAGCGTGGTTGCCGTTCCGCTCAAGCAAGCATATTTCCATCGATTCATCCATGGCATATACCTCATTCTGAGGATAATCCACTTTGGCTACAAAATTCAGAGCTACAGAAAAAACTATCACAGCAATTCCATTGACCAGCCACACTTTGCTGCGCCAAACCCAGCCTCTCCAGAGCATAAAGATTCCGACATAAATCAGCAGCATTACCCACGCCGGGTAATAAATGCCCGAGCCTATTTCGCTGCCGGGAAGCATCACGGTAAACCCGGCAAGAAAGTCTATAAGACGGAACATCTGTTCTACAATGTTCGTCAGCAACACAGGGTGGAAACCGATGAAGCCGCCCAAAACCATCATCACTCCTCCGCCAAGCATCCAGGGCAATATCAGCGATACGGGGATATTCGCTACAAGAAACCAGAGCGGGAAATAATGGAATCGCCATGCAGCAAGCGGTCCGGTGGCTATCATTGCCGCGATGGGCACGCTCAATAATGGCAGAATAATCCTGACAAGTCTATATTGGTAAATGCGAAGCCGCTTGATGGCATCGAGCAGCGGCGACATAAACATCACGATTCCGGCCACGGCAAGCACCGATAACTGAAAGCCTATTGAAAAGAGCATTGTCGGAGCAAAAAGCAGTATCAGCAGCACCGACACGCAAAGCATATTCATAGTGTTGCCGCGTTTGCCGGATATCTCTCCCAACAGCACAAACGTGGCCATTATCACCGCTCGGAGCACCGACGGCGACATTCCCGTTAGCAGTGCATATCCCCACAGCAGCGCAATGGTAAACAAAGACGCATACCGGCTTGCTCCTGCCATTTGCGTCGGCAACAGCATAATGGCAATAATAAGCGCGATGGTGGAGATGTGGGTACCGCTCAGAGCGGTTATATGGGCCAGTCCGGCTCGCTGCAATTCCTGCCGCCTATCGCTTTCGATATTGTTCTGGCCAAGCAGCACGGCTGTGAGGAATTGCGATGCCGGAGCCGAAAGACCCGACTCATCCACAACATCCACGCATCGATGATGAAGTCGGTTAAACCATCCTTGCACACCGGAGGCTTCAGCCGTTACTTCAAAACTGTCAGCTTTGCACCGCGCGGAGATGCTTCGGGTGAGCAAGAAGTTACTGTTGGTAATCTCATCCGGAACACTTTGCGGCCGACCCGGCGGCAGGAGTACTCCCTTGAATCGCACCTGCTCACCTTTCTCTATATAATAAGGATAGTCGGCAACGCTCACAAGAAGATTCACCCCGTCGGAGGTTTTTACCACGCACTGCTGTATGTTGCCATAATCGCGCACTTCGGTTACGCTGCCTGTGACTGTGCCGGAGGTACCTGTAGCAATGCTTTTCGGCAAGGCGAAATACATAACCAGCGCTCCGGCCAATGAAGCCAACGCCGTAAGCGATAATCGGGGCAACTTCCTTATCAAGCCCACTATTACAGCCAACACCACGATTGCAAGGCAAGCCCAAAGAGGAAGGCCATAAGCCATTATAGCTATGCCGCAGATCAACCCCAACGCCGGAAGCAGAGCCGGAAGCTCGGCGAGCGTCCAACCGAAGGATTTTATATGTTGATTCGACTGCATAACTAATTTTAGGTTTTCTATTGTTAGCTGATACAAAGTTAAGTAAAACCATCGTTATACACCATTTTCCAGACCGAAAAATTGAAAAATAATAGTTACCTTTGCGCCAAAATTCACACACTTTACTTCAAACATATCAATCTTTATAACCTATGCTCACTGAAAAAAGAAGCAGTATGCTCCACGGAGTGCTGCTGATCGGCCTCTTCTCGTGCGCCGCTTTCTACATAGGCGAAGCCCAGTTCTTTAAGGAAATTTCTTTCAGCCCGATGATTATCGGCATTATCCTGGGTATGCTTTACGCCAATTCGCTCCGCAACAATCTGCCCGAAACATGGGTGCCCGGCATCCAGTTCTGCTCGAAAAAGCTCCTGCGCCTCGGCATCATTCTCTACGGTTTCCGCCTTACCTTCCAGCAAGTGATTGAGGTAGGTACCGCTGGCATTATGGTCGACGTAATCGTGGTGATTGTCACCATTTTGGGCGGCGTCTGGATAGGCAAACTCCTCAAGATGGACCGCGACATTGCCCTGCTCACCTCCATCGGTAGCGGCATATGCGGCGCTGCAGCCGTGCTCGGTGCCGAATCCACTATTCAGACCAAGCCGTACAAGACTGCCGTTGCCGTGGCCACTGTCGTAATATTCGGTACACTCTCGATGTTCCTCTACCCCATCGCC
Source organism: Bacteroidales bacterium (assembly GCA_004554255.1). GTDB lineage: Bacteria > Bacteroidota > Bacteroidia > Bacteroidales > Muribaculaceae > CAG-873. The sequence goes on along the minus strand of SFNC01000008.1, from coordinate 1,929 downwards.
TACCGTGCCGGCTTCCTTGGCCTCACACCCGAACAGATGGGCATTTACGCCGGTTCTACGCTCCACGAAGTAGCTCACGCTGTGGGTGCCGGCAACGCTATGGGTCAGGAAGTCAGCGACATCGCCATCATCGTGAAAATGATTCGCGTGATGCTTCTGGTGCCCGTGCTCCTCAGCCTTGGCTACTGGGTAGCGCTCCAGGCGCAGAAAAATCCGTCGGCATCCGGTTCGGGCAAACTCACAGTTCCCTGGTTTGCGTTCGGATTCCTGCTGGTAATCGGTTTCAACTCATTTAATCTCTTGCCGGAATCTGCAATCAAATTCATCGAATACGTCGACACATTCCTGCTCACAATGGCTATGGTGGCCCTCGGCGCAGAAACGTCGATCGACAAATTCAAAAAAGCCGGTGCAAAACCGTTTATCCTCGCCGCCATCCTCTATGTATGGCTCATTGTCGGCGGCTGGGCACTCGCCCGCTACGTCGCCCCCGTCTTCCTGTAAAACAACCATCATCTGATATTCAACCGGTTTGGCTTTACATAGCCAGACCGGTTGCTTTTTACAATTAATCTAAAAGGCCAATCATTGGCCGAAGGAGTAAAATATTTTAATTAAAATTACTTAAATTCAAATAATTTTCACTACCTTTGCCACCGCAATTGGATATTAAGCAAATTGAATCTATATTTAGAATCATTTTTCAATCATTAATTCAACCAATTCAAAACAATGAAACAGATGCTTATTGCTGCAGCTATCATCGCTGCTTCCGCTACAACTGCTGTAGCATAGGAAAACACCGTCGCACCCCAGCAGGGCGATTTCTCAGCTGAAATTCAGTTTAACCCCTTCTCCAACGATTTCGAAACTTTTAAAATTGACCAGCTCCAGGGCCGCTACTTCTTCTCTAACAAAGACGCTGTACGCTTCGGCATCGGCTTCGGTGTAAGCACCAACAAAAACACCGCCGACCCCGACGAAAACCCCGACAACTGGACTAAGAACCGCGAAGGCAACTTCTCTATCAACCTCGGCTACGAGCGTCACTTCTTCAACTTCAAGCGAGTTGACCTCTACGCAGGCGCTGGCCTCGGCTTCGAGCTCGTTTCCACCTGCACTACAAACCAGACAGTTCGCGAAATCAACGGTGCTAAACTCACTACCCAGGAGCGCATCTACAACGCAGGTTCTTACAACCTCTTCACCTTTAACGCCTTCACCGGTATCGACTTCTACGTTTACAAAGGCCTCTACCTCGGTGCTGAACTCGGCATCAAGATCGGTGTGAAGAACTTCCCCGGCCAGTACACCAAAGGTGACTTCAACGACTACGGCGTTTGGGATGACAACCTCGAAAGCAAGAAAGGTGCTAAGACCTCCAACTTCGACTTCGGCACCTACTGCGTACCCGCACTCCGCCTCGGCTGGAAATTCTAATCGAACATAAAACACCTTATCTCAAGCAGCTGCTGCGCCCTCCGCACCAGCTGCTTTTTTCATACCTCCTCCCCCCTCATTAAACAACTACCCTGTGCCCCCCTCTTAAACACACGAGAGAGGCTGTGTCATAATAGCCATCAACGTATCAATTTTTAGGGACGCACCCCAGGTGCGTCCGGCATATAGGCTGAGTATCAATATTTTACACGGACGCACCTTAGGTGCTTCCCTACAAGTTGATGCCATTTACGTAACTTTGACACGTCCTCGATGAATCGAATTAAATCTGCATTGCGAAAAATTTAATCGAAAACATATTAAATACGTTTGCGTAATTCAAACCAAATAACTACCTTTGTATCCGCAAACGGGCAACCATCCAGCCCTCCGCTTATGAATCCCCTTCATAAGGTCCCATAGCTCAGTTGGTTAGAGCACCTGACTCATAATCAGGGAGTCCTTGGTTCAAGCCCAAGTGGGACCACA
>SFNC01000062.1 GCA_004554255.1 Bacteroidales bacterium | reverse complement strand
TATTCTTTGCCGGCGAAATCAGCGGGGCAACGTCTGGAATACTATCTTTCAGCTCAGGGTTATACATAAAGTATGTCCGTGCGGTAGATGAATCCCACACGAGCCGTCCGATTTCCTGCCCCCATAGATTTACTTTCAAATATTTCATTGCCCTTTACTTTTTCTTAGAGGAATGGCGAACTCGTTGCACTTTTTTCTCATTTTTGTCATACATATAAGGTGATTCGGGTAATTCCGGCAGCAATAAGTCCCAGTTCTCCCCAAGCCCGATTACCTTTAAAAGTCTCATCAGGGTACCGAACGAAATGTCGGTCATATTGCCGGACTCGAATCTATATAGTGTGGTGAGACCGATTGATGCCGCCTGAGAAATCTCCTTACGGGTCATTCGCAGGCGCAATCGATAATCGCGAAACCTCATACCAAGGCTCCTGATTACATCAGGCGTACCCAAAGACTTATTTGTAAATGTCACCATGTAGATATTTATGCCGATTATTTAAATATAACATTCCATTAAATGATACATACAAAGTTAGTAATAAATCTTTGAATGGCAAAATGGCGATGTATCATATATGACACACCGCCATTTTTTATGTCGCTATAGTAAGTGACCGGGGATTACACGGTGAGAATTTCCTTCTCCTTGGCGGCGAAGATCTCATCGATTTTCTTCATGAATTTGTCGTGAATCTTCTGGGCGGTTCCCTCGGCGTCCTTCTCAACGTCCTCGGGCATACCCTGTTTAACAGCCTTTTTAAGGCCTTCTATGGCATCGCGGCGGGCGTTGCGCACGCTCACCTTTGCCTGCTCGGCCTCGGCCTTGCACTGCTTGACGAGCTGTTTGCGACGTTCCTCTGTCAGAGGCGGAATGCTGATGCGGATAACCTCACCGTTGTTCTCGGGCATTACACCAAGTTCGCTGTTGATGATGGCTCGTTCTATTTCCTTGAACATGCTCTTTTCCCACGGGGTGATGGCGATTGTGCGCGCATCGGGGGTGCTGATGTTGGCGACATTGCTGATGGGGGCAGCGCTGCCGTAGTAATCAACACGGATGCCGTCCAGAAGTTTGGGATTGGCGCGTCCGGCGCGGATGTGAGACAGGCTCTCGTCCAGATATGCCACCGCCATTTCCATTTTCTCCTCGGCGGGGTCGAGGTAAGTTTTAGGTTGTGTCATGATATTTTATTTTTTGATGTTGTCTATACTGTAACAAGAGTGCCCACTTTCTCGCCGTTGGCCACCTTGGCGAGGTTGCCGGGGGTGTCCATGTCGAAAACCACTACGGGCATATCGTTTTCCTGGCACAGTGCGGTGGCTGTGAGGTCCATGATGCGCAGCCCGCGGGAGTATACCTCGGCGAAGGTGATGGTGCCGAATTTAACGGCGTCGGGGTCCTTCTCGGGGTCGGCGGTGTATATTCCGTCCACGCGGGTGCCTTTCATCATCACGTCGGCGCCGATTTCCACAGCGCGGAGGGCTGCGCCGGTGTCTGTGGTGAAGAACGGGTTGCCGGTGCCGCCGGCGAGGATTGCCACACGGCCGTTCTCAAGGGCGCTGATGGCCTTGCGGGCCGAGTAGTATTCGCCTATGGGATACATGTTTACCGCTGTGAAAGCTGTGGTGCGCTGGCCTATTCCCTCCAGGGCAGAGCGCAGTGCCAGGGAGTTTATCACTGTGGCGAGCATGCCCATCTGGTCGCCCGTTACACGGTCGTAGCCCTTGGCTGCGCCCGCAAGGCCGCGGAAAATGTTGCCGCCGCCGATGACGATAGCCACCTGCATGCCGTTGTCGGCAAGCTGTTTTATCTGCTCGGCATATTCGGCAAGTCTCTGCGAGTCGATGCCGTAGCCCTGCTTGCCCATGAGGCTTTCGCCACTCAGTTTCAGCAGTATTCTGTTGTATTTTGTGCTCATATTCAACGTGTTTTATTGTTTTTGCGATATGCCTTACCCAAACAGAGGTGTGCATATAATTGATATTCAGACACAAATGTAATGCTTATTTCCGTAAAAACCAAATTGTCAGACAAATCTGTGTGCCAAGTGAACCAAATATGCGGGGGTGGCGTTGGTATGATACTATAGAAATCACACATTATGGAAACAAATATAACATTCAGGGACGCTGTCTGTTGCGGCACACGTGGCGGCTCGGCAGCGGCAGTATCGTGCCGCATGCACTTCGGCGACATCACACTGAGCATGGTGCCGGAGGTACGCCGCGCACTGGCTTTCTCGCGCGCACATACCTGCGACTACTCTCTCGGCGGAATATACATGTGGGTGCGGTGGTTCGGATACCGCTGCGCCATCGTTGACAATACTCTGTTTATCAGCGGAATGGCCGAGGGCGCCGGCCGGCCTACGCCCGCATTTGCCGTTCCCGTGGGGGCCATGGACCGGCGCACTGCCATAGCTGCGGTGGTAAGCTATTGCCGCGCAAATAACATCACCCCGTTCTTTTCGGCGGTTCCGGAGGAGTCGCTGGATGTGGTATGCGGCGTTTTGGGCGGAGAAGCCCGCGTGGAAGAGCTGACCGACTGGGCCGACTATCTCTATGACGCTCAGGACCTTGCAACGCTGCACGGCAAGCGCTATAACAAGAAAAGGAACCACGTGAACCGTTTTGTCGCCGACAGTCCGCACTGGCAGATGGAGGAGCTGACGCCCTCGCTGTTGCCCGAGACGGAGCTGTTTCTGGAAGGCGGACTGTCACGCTCAGCCTCTTACGACCCGCTGCAACGAATGGCTGATTATGAGCACCATGAGTGCCTGAAGGTGCTGGGAAACTGGTGCCGGTTCCCCTTCGTGGGCGCGGTATTGCGCGGCGAGAGCGGCGAAATAGTGGCGTTTTCGGTGGCCGAGGTCATCGGCGACACTGCCTATATCCATATCGAAAAGGCGCGGCACGACGTGCCCGGTGCCGGAGAGGCTGTGAACCATTTCTTTGCGGCGATGTTGGTTTCGCGACATCCCGGCCTGCGCTACCTTAACCGCGAGGAGGATGTCGGCGACGAGTCCCTGCGCTACGCCAAAAATTCGTACCACCCCCTGTGCAAATTGCGCAAATATAACGTCTATCTCCCCAAAAAAGCGTAATTTTGCACAGAAACCAAATTGCAGATTATGAAAAAAACAGGATGCTGGGTGGAGGCAATGCGTCTGCGCACTCTCCCGGTAAGCGTTGCGGGCGTAATAACAGCCATCGGCTATGCCGTTCTTGGCGGGAATTTCCGTGCGCTCCCGGCGTTTCTATGCCTCGTATTTGCCGTGCTGGCGCAGATAGCGTCGAATTTTGCCAACGAGTATTACGATTACAAGGCGGGTCTTGACCGCCCGGGCCGAGAGGGACCCCGCCGCGGCGTCACGGAAGGCGACATCACCCCCGCGGCAATGAAGCTGGCAACTTTCCTGACCCTCGGTGCCGCGTGCGCCGTGGGATGTTCCCTGCTGATATGGGGCCCGTGGTGGCTTATTCCTGTAGGCATCACCATCGCATTGGGTGTAATGGCTTACAGCACAGGGCCATATCCGTTGTCGCACCACGGATTGGGCGAGGTGGCGGTGGTCTGCTTCTTTGGAATTATACCCGTAAATATGACGTTTTTTCTGCAAGCCGGCCATTTTGACCTGTCGGTGTTATTCGGCTCCCTGGCCATTGGACTTATGGGCGCGAATGTGCTGATTGTCAACAACTACCGCGACCTTGAGGACGATGCCGCAGTGGGTAAGCACACTCTGGCAGTGATAATGGGGCGCCGTTTTGCATCCACGCTTTATCTGCTGAACGGATGCTTTGCCGTTGCCCTTATGGCTGTAACATGGCTTGTGCTTCCCGCATGGACAGTGATTTTTCCGGGATTTTACCTGGTAGCACACATTTTTGTGTGGCTGAGGATAGTGTCGCGCCGCGGCATGGCGCTGAATCCCATGCTGGGAATCACCGCTATTCTGATGCTGGTTTATTCGGTTTTCTTCCTGGCCGCATCCATGAGCGCAGTTTAAGCATAAGTTTGGACGGCGTGCTGTCCACGTCGCTGAACAGCGGGTCGGCGAACGACATCAGCGGCGTCTGGCTCTCGCCGAACTGTTCGGGGTATATCATCAGAACATTGTTTGTGCCGAAAATCCGCTGTATGTATCGCGGCATCTCGGCCATATCGTCGCTGAAGGACAGCGAAGCCGGGCGCGCGCCTATCACCACCAGCAGGTCATCCTGCTGGATATTAGGCGAGTAGACGATGAAATCGTCCCAGGTGGGCGCCGACTGGAACTCACAGCGTACCCCGAAATTTTCCTGGTAGAGCACACCGCGGATCAGGGGCTGGATATCGTCCGGACAACAGAACACAACGCGGCATCCCAACTGTGTGGTCAGGCGTGCTATTGCGCGTACCCAGCGTGCGAAGCCGGTCTCGTACTGTGCTTTGTCGGGGACGGCGACAACAATGCGCGCCACCGTATTTACCGGGATGAAGCATCGCGAGATGATAATCATCTTGTTGGTGGCCTTGAGCAGCTGTTCCACCTTGGCGCCGAAGAACGAGTCGATAGAGCTCTGGCGGCGGTGCAGACCCATTATAACCTCCGTTATGTCGCGCTCGTTTATGGCGTTGAGCATGCCGGTGGCGATGTTCATGTCGTAGCGGTCAAGGGTGGTGATTCTCACATCAGCAGCGGCGGCGGCGGCGCTTGCGGCCTGCAGGGCGGCGGCACTCTCGTTGCGGGCGGCGGTGGAATTGTCCGAGCGCACATGCAACGCATACATGGCATGGCGGCCTACATCCGTGCGCATCAGCACCGCTAATTCCATCAGCTCGGCCGCTGAGCGGCGGTTTGCAACGGGGATGAGGGTGTTATTTACGCGCGTATTGCGGTTCATGCGCGTGGTGCGTCCCTCGTCAAGTTCCTCCTGGTGCAGCATTTCAAGCTTTACGCGAGGGGCGTACACGCCGGTAACGGCCGGCGCTATGGCGCAGGTTATAAGGATAACCAGGATGGTCGCGTTGAGGATGCGCTCGTCGAACATGTGCATGTTCACACCCAGGGTCACTACGGCCAGTGCCACTGCGGTATGCGCAGCCGTAAGGCCGAAAATCACGCCTCCGGACGAGCGGCTGAGGTTCTGCGCACGCTGTGCCATGAGCGCCGGAAGCCATTTGCTCACTATCGCAACTCCCAGCATCACAGCGGCCACGGTAAGGGTTTCGGTGTGGAATACCACGCGGACATTTATCATCATGCCCACCGAAATCAGGAAATACGGGATGAACAGGGCGTTGCCCACAAATTCAATCGACCCCATCAGCGGCGAGGCGGCCGGCACAAAGCGGTTCAGCACCAGTCCGGCAAAGAATGCGCCCAACACACCCTCCAGCCCGACAAGCTGAGCGCACCATGCCGCCAGGAATACCATGACGAGCACGAATACGAATTGCGTCACTTTGTCGTTGTATTTCTTGAAAAACCAGCGGGTTACGCGTGGATATGTGTAAATCACAACCACACAGTACAGTGCCGTCAGGAGTATCAGCCGCAGCAGCGACAGGGTGTCGAAGTACCCGTCGCGGTGTATGTTCACGGCGATTCCGAGGGTGATAAGGGCACCCGCAACGGCAATGATGGTTCCGACTATGGCGATGAGCACCGCCGGGCTTTTGGTGATGCCGTAACGGGCGGCAACTGGGTAGGAAAGCAGTGTGTGCGATGCGTACATGGACCCTAATAGTAGGGATGTAATCCAGTCAAGGTCAAGCAGATATACACTCGTGACAATGCCCGCTATCAGTGGCACGAATAGCGTCAGCAACCCGAAGAGCACACCCTTGCGCAGGTTCAGCCGCAGGTGGAACATGTCTATCTCCAGTCCCGCCAGGAACATCAGGTACAGCAGGCCAACCTGGCCGAAGATGCTGAAGCTGGAGTCGCGGTCAAGGACGCCGAATCCAAACGGCCCTATGATTATTCCCGCCATAATCATTCCGATTACGTGCGGTATCTTCAGCTTGTTGAACACCAGCGGCGTAACCAGAATAATGACCAGTACGATGAAGAAAATCTCCACCGGCTGTGTTACGAGCGGATGTGTGAACAGCTGAATCATAAGGCGTTACGGGCGCGTTAGCAACCGCGTCTCTCTATAAGCAGTTTTGCTATCTGCACGGCGTTGAGGGCGGCGCCCTTGCGTATCTGGTCGCTTACGCACCAGAAGCTGATGCCGTTTTCGTTGGCAAGATCCTTGCGCAGACGTCCCACATAGACGGGGTCGCACCCGGCCAGTTTCAGAGGCATGGGGTAGGTGAGGGTGGCGGGATCGTCGGCATAAACCACTCCGGCGGCGTTGCGGAAAGCATCTCGGACGGCGTCAAGCGACAGGGGCTTTTCGGTCTCCACCCATACCGCCTCGCTGTGCGCGCGCATCACGGGGACGCGGACGCAGGTCGCGCTGACGTCCAGGGCGGGCGCGTGCATTATTTTCTTTGTCTCGTGGTACATTTTCATTTCCTCCTTGGTGTAGCCGTTGTCGGTGAAAACATCAATGTGAGGAATGACATTAAAAGCCAGCTGGTGAGCGAATTTCTCCACCTTGGGCTCGCGTCCGGCTGCTATGTCGGCATGCTGTTGCTCCAGCTCGTCCATGGCCGACGCTCCGGCTCCCGAGGCGGCCTGATACGTGGCCACATGTACGCGGCGTATGGCGCTGAGGTCCATTATGGGTTTCAGCGCCACAACCATCTGTATGGTGGTGCAATTGGGGTTGGCGATTATTGACCGTGGGGCATTGAAGGCATCGTCGGGATTTACTTCCGGCACCACAAGGGGCACGTCCGTGTCCATACGGAATGCGCTGGAATTGTCAATCATAACGGCACCGCCGGCGGTGATGTCTGCCGCGTATTCCTTTGATACCGAGGCTCCTGCGCTGACAAAGGCAATATCCACGCCGTTGAACAGCCCGTCCTCGTGCCGCAGCAGTTCTATTTCTATATCTTTGTCGCCGATGCGACGCGTCTGTCCGGCAGAGCGCGGCGACCCGAAGAGCCGCACACTGTCGTATTCAAAGGGCTTTTTGTTAAGTATGGATATTAATTCCTGGCCCACAGCGCCGGAGGCGCCAACAATTGCTATGTTCATCTGTAAGGTGTTGATTTATTTACTCTTAGGCTTCCAGCCACGGGGGCGGATAATCGGTCCCTGGGTGCGCGGGAGTGTCGGTTCGCGGCCGATGATGCTCTTGAGCGCGTCGGGATTACGGCGTTTTGCCAACGGATTCTCCGATTCAGCCTCTACAGCGGGCAACTCACGCTCCACAAAGGGCTTACGGCCCTCGAACGGCTTGCGCTCACGCTCGCCGAACGGTTTTCTGTCGCGGTCTCCGAACGGCTTGCGCTCACCGAACGACTTTTTGTTACGGTCTCCAAACGGTTTACGCTCGCGGTCTCCGAAAGACTTGCGCTCTTTACTGCGCGCCACCGGCTTTTCGGTTTTAAGCTTGCCGCCGGCGGCACGGAAGTCGCGTTTGTTGCCCTCGAAGATGATATATTCGCGCAGCTCGCAATCCAGGGAGCCGTTCATCAGACTTACTTTCTCGCTGGGAGCGAGGCCGATTTTCTCGAAGTACTCCTCGCGGTAGCCGATTATCCACGCCTGCCAGCCCGGGAAAACGCGCTTCAGCTTGGTGCCTATCATCTGATAAAGGGCGTCCATGTCGGGCGCCGAGATGCGCTCGCCGTATGGCGGGTTGGTGACGATTGTTCCGGCCGGAACAGGTGCTTCGTTCCACTGTGACAGCGGCTTAACCTCAAGGTTTATGTATTTTCCCACACCCGCGCCGCGTATGTTGCGGCGGGCGATTTCTATCGCTGTGGGCGAGATGTCAGCGCCGATTATCGGGAATTCCACTGTACGCTCGCCACTGTCGTCGTTGTAGAGGCGGTCGAAAAGCTCGGCATCGAAGTCCGACCAGTTCTCAAAGGCAAAGTTCTTGCGGTAAATACCCGGCATGATGTTTGCGGCAATCAGCGCGGCCTCAATCAGGAAGGTTCCCGAGCCGCACATGGGGTCAATGAACGGGCACTGGCCGCGGTATCCGCTCATAAGGATGATGCCAGCGGCAAGGACCTCGCTGATAGGTGCCTCGGTCTGGGCCACGCGGTAGCCGCGCTTATGCAGCGACTCGCCGGACGAGTCAAGGCTCAGCGTTACGTCTCCGCCGTTGATGTGCACATTGATTATCATATCGGCGTCGGTGAGGCGTACGCCCGGGCGCTTGTCGCCGTAACGGTCTCTGAACCAGTCTACAATAGCGTCCTTTACACGATATGTAACGAAGCGGGAATGCTTGAAGGTGTCGGAATTGACAACGGTGTCGATGGCAAAAGTCTTGTCAAGTTTCATCAGCGAGCCCCAGTCGAATTCCTTTACTTTATCGTACAGTGTATCGGCATCGTCGGCTTTGAAACTGTAAAACGGTTTGAGTATGCGCAGAGCTGTGCGGCAGCACAGATTAGCCTTGTAAAGCATCTCCAGGTCACCGTCAAAGGAAACCATTCGCCTTCCGGGCGCGACGTTCCGGGCGCCAAGTGCGCGTAACTCATCGGCCAGGACAGCTTCAAGCCCCTTCAGCGTCTTGGCCACCATATTGAAATCTTTATCCATCGTGTCAAATTTAATTATAGCGCAAAATTACAAATTTTTTGCGAGACCGCCGAAAGATTTATTTCCGTTTTTCGCCTATAAACGCAAAGTAACTGCACACGAATGCGATTTATGTGTTTTAACATAAATCACACACGGCGCGGCAGCCCGCGTATGCCGTCAGGCGGCTAAGGCTGCGATGATTATTATGGCGGTGAGGCCGACTCCGGCGCCTACCAGCGTCAGTATCATGGCCACGCGGTTGCACTGCATGGCCTGTTCTATGTATCCCTGCGAGTACATGCGGCGCGCCTGGATGGCCTTGAGTATGGCGATGGATCCGGGTATTGAGCCTACGAGGTAGAATATTGTGCCCAAGACAGTTGCTACAATGGCTAATGGCAGCCAGTTGAAGAACTTACATTCGGCATTCACTGCCGGAGTCGGGGTTGGAGCAGGTTTCGGAGCCGGCGCCGGCGGTGGGGTCGGGGTGTCCGGAATGGGCGGAAATGCCGGGCGTATAAATGCCGCAACTTCTGCAACTTCCGAGGCATGCTTCCACTCGGGCATGCCCTCGCACCATACGTAGGAATCGGCTGTCAGACCGTAATTTACGAGTTCCGATGCCTCAAAAGGGCCTTGGTTCTCGCCGTTGACAATTATAAAATACTTCATGATTATTTATCCTTTTTTTGTGTGGTGGTTGACATCAATCCTCAAGTTTCGGCTCTGCAAGGCCGCGCGACGTGTAGTAGCGGCGGTGAGCCTCACGGAGGGCGTTGAAGACCTTGGCGTAGGCGCCGATAAGCACTTTTGTGCCGTCCGAAAGTACGATGTATTTTCGGGCCATAAACCCTTTCTTAAGGCCAACTATCTCGTCGATGCCGTAGAATTGTCTCACGTAGCCGGTCTTGCTGAAGTTGGCCGTGAGCACGCTCATCGCCGACGACGGAACTATGCAGATATAGTCCTCGAATATGTGCAGAAATCCGTTTGTGGAGTTGAATCCGCCATTGCCCATAATCGAGACAAGATACTTGGTATGAATACTTTCGGTGCCGGGCATGGGCACGTTATCGAATATCGCCTTAAGCTCGGGCACTGTCGCTGCCTCGCACCATTCGGTCATCCCCGGGCCGAGAACCTGAGTGTTGGGGACCAGGCCGTCGCGCATCAGCCGGCATTTTCCGCGCGGTTCTGTGGCGGTGCCGTTGATTATCGCCCGCCACTGCGTCGCCTTGGTCGGTATGACTGCCGCGGGAGCCGGTGCGGGAGCCGGCGTCGGCGCGGGTTTAGGTGTCGCCACGGTCGCAGGATGCGGCGGCGGAGTAACGGGGTGGGGTGGGGGTGTCACCGGATGCGGCGGTGGGGTTACGGGGATGGGTGGAGGCATAACCGGGATTGGCGGAGGTGTCACCGGGAACAGGTCCTTTATTTCGTCAAAGTCCCCGGCGCGAACCCACGCAGGGATGCCCTCGCGCCACACCAGCATGTCCTTTCCGAGCCCCGCCTCCAACAGCCCGTCCTTCTCGTACGGCCCGTCGGGATTGCCGTTTTTTGCTATGTAGTACTTCATTAGAAGTGTGCGTTTCCGGTGTAGACAAGTACGGTGTAAAGTGACATCAGCAACGCTATAATGCCGAATGCAAAGGATATTATGCGCAGAATCTTTACTCCGCGGCCTTTAGCCAATGCGATGATGCCGAACATCAGCGCAAGCGCGGAAAGTAGTATGTCAATTATCATGCCGCTCTCGGGAACGCACTCAGACTCAGGACGATACATATACATCTCCAGATAGAAATCGTAATATCCGGTACGTGAATTGGTGTAGGAAACCACGCCGAAGAAAACCAGGATAGCTATCATGGAGAGTGTCAACGACACTATAGAGCTCCAGATCGCCGTGGAATTCACACGTTTCTTTGCCTTAGTGTCATCGGCGTATGTTACGGGATTGGCTTGCACTTGGGGCTGTGGGGTCACATGTGGGGGTACGGGCGGAGGTGTCGCTGCCGCAAAAAGTGGGGCCAGTGCCGGTACAGACCCGGCGGCTACCCAGTTATCCATGCCCTCGCACCACACGTAGGTGCTGGCGGTGACGCCATTGGCTTTCAGTGCCGTTTCCTCAAACGGGCCGGCCTGCATTCCGTTGATTACAGCATAGTACTGCATAATAATGTTGGTTTTTACGTTTTACAAATTGTCTTTATCCGCAGTTTTCTGTTTTATCTGACAAAGATAAAATTTTTCTCACTTAAATGCAAAAAATTATAAAAATAGTTTTTACTTTCGCATACAATCATGGTCTTTATAATGTAGAATACAAATAAGACCCCGTTCCCCAATATTTGTTAACGCAGGGGCGGTGTATTTTCGAGGAAATTACGCAAGTTGAAGAGGGAATGTAGCGAGCTACATGACCGATGAG
>SFNC01000178.1 GCA_004554255.1 Bacteroidales bacterium | reverse complement strand
TTCAAGTGCTCGAAGGGCTTGAAGCCGTGCGTAAACGCCCTGCCATGTACATCGGCGACATCAGCGAAAAGGGTTTGCATCACCTCGTATATGAAACGGTGGATAACTCTATTGACGAAGCCCTCGCCGGCTACTGTACGCACATCGAAGTAACCATTTGCGAAGACAATTCCATTATCGTCCAGGACAATGGCCGCGGCATTCCCGTAGACATGCACCCCAAAGAGCATCGCTCCGCCTTGGAGGTGGTGATGACCGTGCTCCATGCCGGCGGTAAGTTCGACAAAGGCTCTTACAAAGTCTCTGGTGGCTTGCACGGCGTGGGCGTGAGCTGCGTCAACGCCCTTTCCAAGAAAATGGTGTCGAAGGTGTTCCGCGACGGCAAGATTTACCGCCAGGAATATGCCAAGGGTCATCCCCAAACGCCCGTTACCGTGGTGGGCGAAACCGACCTGCGCGGCACGCGCCAGCATTTCTGGCCAGACGAGACCATCTTTACCGTGACGGAATACCGCTACGATATCCTCGCCAACCGTATGCGCGAACTGGCATTCCTCAATGCCGGCATCACCATCACGCTCACAGACCTGCGTCCCGACGAAGAGGGCAACACGCGCACTGAAACCTTCCACTCCGACCTCGGTTTGCGTGAGTTTGTGCGCTACATCGACTCCTCGCGCACGCATCTCTTCGACGATGTGGTATACATCAACACGGAAAAGGCAGGCGTGCCTATCGAAGTGGCTATTATGTACAACACTTCGTATTCCGAAAACCTCCATTCTTACGTCAACAACATCAACACCATCGAAGGCGGCACGCACCTCACGGGTTTCCGCGCCGCTGTGACGCGTGTGCTGAAGAAATATGCCGAGGACACCGCTGGCAAGCAGATTGAAAAGGCCAAGGTGGAAATCACCGGTGAGGACTTCCGCGAGGGACTTACCGCCGTTATCTCCGTAAAGGTGGCAGAGCCGCAGTTTGAGGGTCAGACCAAGACGAAGCTCGGCAACAGCGAGGTGACAGGCGCGGTAAACCAGGCCGTGGGCGAAGCCCTTTCCAACTACCTCGAAGAGCACCCGCGCGAAGCTAAGCTCATCGTCGACAAGGTAATCCTTGCTGCCACGGCCCGCGTGGCAGCACGCAAAGCCCGCGAGAGCGTGCAGCGTAAGAGCCCCCTCTCAGGCGGCGGACTGCCGGGTAAACTGGCAGACTGCTCGTCGAAAGATCCCGCAGAGTGCGAACTCTTCCTCGTGGAGGGTGACTCCGCAGGCGGCTCCGCCAAGTCGGGACGCTCGCGCAAGACGCAGGCTATCCTGCCCCTGCGCGGTAAAATCCTTAACGTGGAGAAAGCCATGTGGCACAAGGCATTCGAGAGCGACGAGGTAAACAACATCATCCAGGCACTCGGCGTGCGCTTCGGCCTGGGCGAGGACAGCAAGGAGGCCAATCTCGACAAGTTGCGCTACCACAAGGTGATCATCATGGCCGATGCCGATGTGGACGGACAGCACATCGCCACGCTCGTCATGACGCTCTTCTATCGCTACATGCCGCAAATCATTCAGGACGGCTACCTCTACATCGCCATGCCGCCTCTGTATCGCTGCAAGAAGGGCAAAATTGAAGAATATTGCTACAACGACCGCGACAAGCAGCTCTTTATCCAAAAATATGGCGACGGCAGCGAGGAGGGTATCAGCACGCAGCGTTACAAAGGTCTTGGTGAAATGTCTGCCGAGCAACTTTGGGAAACCACCATGTGTCCCGAAACGCGCCTGCTCAAGCAAGTCACCATTGAGAACGCCGCCGAAGCCGACTACGTGTTCTCCATGCTGATGGGCGACGATGTAGGCCCGCGCCGTGAGTTCATCGAGAAGAATGCGCTCCATGCGAATATTGACGCATAACCTATATATATATATAAATAATGAGTACAACCGCCCCGGGCAACAGCTCGGGGCGGTTTGTTTCGCCATATTTCCGATTTGCCCCCTGTTAGTGCAAAATTTGCACGCCGTTTTTGGTTTATAATATAAGAAAAACCTATTTTTGTAACGCATATAGTATGCAAATTCGGTTTTGACTAATACTTTAACCCTTAATACCTTTATTTCTTATGATTGATGCTCCGTTTTTGGTGATTGCGCTCGTGATTGGCGCATTCGTCCTCTTGTCCATCTTCTTCCATTTCGTTCCCTTCTTCCTTTGGATATCCGCCAAAGTGTCGGGCGTACACATCTCGCTGCTGCAGCTCTTCCTGATGCGCATCCGTAACGTGCCGCCCAACATCATCGTGCCGAGCCTCATCGAGGCGCACAAGGCAGGGTTGAGCAACATCACGCGCG
>SFNC01000177.1 GCA_004554255.1 Bacteroidales bacterium | reverse complement strand
GATGGTGAATGCCTTGAATCCGCTGCGGAGGTCCTGTTTGGCCTGGAACTTATAGTCGTACCACATCTGGCCGAGGTTTTCGGCGTTAACATTGCCGTGATTGGCGGGTAAGTCGCGCTTGCCGTCCAGGCTGCCCAGGTAGAGGCTCGAGGCACCGGAGAGGCTGAGCGACGCGCAGCGGTAAACGTTACCGATGTACAGGTCGCGGACTTCGATTCTCAGGTTCTTGTTGGTGTTCTGAAAGCGGAAGTTGAGGCGGGCCATTGCGTGGTTAAATGTCAGATTAACCCGGTTGCCCCATTGGTCGGGCTGGCGCTCCTCGCGGCGATAAGTCCAGAGGATGTCGTACGGCTCTGTGTTCCAGACAGTGATGTCCTTGACGTGCTGGCCGTGGGTACCGTCCCATTCGATTTTCGGCAGGCCTTCCCAGCGGTATTCGTTGGCGAAACCGGCCACGCCATAGAAGTCGGTGGTGTTGGTGTTCCAGTATTCCGTCTTGCTCTCGAAGTCCTCCTGCTTGTAGTTGCGGTTGGCGAGAGCGTCGGCCGAGGCATTGCTCTTTACCGAGCCGGTGTGCCAGTCGTTGCCGAAGCGCACGAGCCATTCGGGGGCGAGGTCTTTCCAGCCACCGTCGTTGCGGACCATCTTCAGGCGGAAGAACGGCGAGAGGTTGTTGAAGTTGTCGTGTGTGATGATATTGTTTTCGGGTACCCATTCGTATGCGCGCGATTTGGCATCGCCGTTATCATCATTTACGGCTACGGAGAATGTGAGCGAGCCTTTTTCGGCACCGGAACCGGGAGTGGGGATGTCGTTGTCCGATGAGCATGCGGGAAGCGCAGCAACAACGGCGGCTATCAGAAGAGTGTGTGTACTTACAATTTTCATTTTAGAGTACGTGTTGGTTTATTTTTTTGGAAGCTCGGAGCGGAGACAATCCGCTCCAAGCCGTTATGATATAGTCACCGGAGTCAATGCAGCGGTAAACCGCGCCTCCGCATGAACAATATCTTGGTTAAGAATGATACGGGTCAGGGATTTACATGTTAACATCGGTGTTGCCACCATTCTGGAATTCGTCAACAGTTACGCTGATTTTGATATCTTTGAGAACGGGTTCGGGACCTCCGGGGTTCTCGGGATCTTCGGGATCGGGGCCGGGGCCGGGAGTGTAACCTGCACCGGTGTTGAAGACGAAGGTGTAAAGATAGCGCATACCCTGTTGCCAAGTGTGAGCGGGCACGGGGATAGCAACTTCCGCGTATTCACCGGTGGAGGGCCAGATCTGAGTCTGTTCAGTACCGCTGAGGATCTGACACTCGATGAGGAAGCGAGAGCCTTTCAGGCTTGAACCGAAAGACTGCATGTCCCAAGCTGTGATAGTCTGGGGAAGAACGAGAAGACCGTCGTATTTGTCGCCATTTTTAGAGTATTCGGTAGCGGTAGAATTCAGAGGCACGTTGAAGTCAGCATTGAAGGGAGCGGTGTAAGTAGCGCTACCGGTCTGGCCGGACCATTTGCCCCAGTTATCGCCGGTTTCAGTGGTAGTGTTGCCAGCAAGCAGTTGGTTCTGGGTTGTAGCTTTGGGACCTGCGAGAGTACCTTTGTTGGCGATGTTTTCAACACGGATGCTCTTTACACGGATGGTGAGGTCGGAGTTTGTGCACTTTGCAGCGAAAGCGAGCTGCGAGAGAGCGTGGCGGAAGTTCAGGGCCACAGTACCGGTTTTCTTGCTTGCGCCATAGCAAGCAGCGTAGAGAACGTCGAGATTAGCCTTATCAACAACGGTGTAGTTGTTGAGAACCATACCGACTTTTTTACCTTCAGATTCGCTGAAGGAAACAGCGCCGGTGATGTCGGTGAGATTGCAACCGGCTGAGGTACCTGCGCTTATAGCGAAGAAGTTAACTATGTTAGCCTGGGGCCAGAACTTTGTGGGAGAGTAGGTCCAGTTTCCACCATCCTTGGTTACGTCGGTGTTCATGAAGAATGCGCCAGGGTTGTTGGCAGCGACTGCCCAAACATGGAACTTGTTGATGGAGTTGTTGTCAACGGCGATTGCGCGGGACTGTTTGCCTGCGCTTACGCTGAACTTGATGCCAGCACCTTCGTTAACAGCCTGAGCTTCATCGCTTGAGCAAGAGGGCATAGCCACTGCTGCTGCAAGAGCTGCGAAAAGGATTGATTTTTTCATCATAAAATTTGGATAAAATTAGTAAATAGTAAATTAAGAAAATATTCATTGTTTATTCACCGAGTGCGCCCTTGCGGAAACGGACTCAGGTTATCACAATTTCAATGTAATTACATGGGTACCACGTGATTCTCCTGGAACCAGTCGTCAACCGAGGGCTCGAAA
>SFNC01000176.1 GCA_004554255.1 Bacteroidales bacterium | reverse complement strand
TGCTCCGCTGCTTGTGCGGGCCCCCGTCAATTCCTTTGAGTTTTAGCCTTGCGGCCGTACTCCCCAGGCGGGACGCTTAATGCGTTGGCTGCGGCACGGGGGGATCGTCCCCCCACACCTAGCGTCCATCGTTTACGGCTGGGACTACCAGGGTATCTAATCCTGTTCGCTCCCCCAGCTTTCGCGCCTCAGCGTCGGTCTCGGCCCAGAGGGCCGCCTTCGCCACCGGTGTTCCACCCGATATCTGCGCATTCCACCGCTACACCGGGTGTTCCACCCTCCCCTACCGGACCCAAGCCGCGGAGGTTCCGGGGGCTTCGGGGGGTTGAGCCCCCCGCTTCGACCCCCGGCCTGCCGGGCCGCCTACGCGCGCTTTACGCCCAATGAATCCGGATAACGCTCGCCCCCTACGTATTACCGCGGCTGCTGGCACGTAGTTAGCCGGGGCTTCTTCTGCAGGTACAGTCTCGTCTCTTCCCTGCTGAAAGCGGTTTACGACCCGAAGGCCTCCCGCACGCGGCGTCGCTGCGTCAGGGTTGCCCCCATTGCGCAAGATTCCCCACTGCTGCCTCCCGTAGGAGTCTGGGCCGTGTCTCAGTCCCAATCTGGCCGGTCGGTCTCTCAACCCGGCTACCCGTTGTCGGCACGGTGGGCCGTCACCCCGCCGTCTACCTGATGGGCCGCGGAGCCATCCCCTCCCGTCGGGGCTTTAGCCCGGGCGCCATGCGGCACCCGGGGGTATCCGGTATTACCCGTCCTTTCGGGCGGCTATCCCGGGGGAGGGGGCAGGTTCTCCACGTGTTACTCAGCCGTTCGCCACTCGCTTCCACCCGGAGGTGGGTGCCGTTCGACTTGCATGTGTTAGGCGCGCCGCCAGCGTTCATCCTGAGCCAGGATCGAACTCTCCGTCCAAAATGTATTGGGCCTCGAGCCCGTCCGGTCCTCTCAGTCATCGCTGATCGGTTCCGTTCGATTCATATGGTTCTGTTTGATAGGAAAAGGAATTTCTCGGGGCCGCCTCTCGGCGGCCTTGCGAAAAACGAATCCAAGTCAGACCATTTCAAATGGTTCGATGTCTGCCCGGATGCGACACATCTGGTGTGTCCATCCTCGCAGTATCCGGTTCTCAAGGTGCACGCCTGCGCGTCTCATCCGGTCCGACCGGGCCGCGCGGCAAGGAGATATATTGCCAGACCGGAGGGCCCCCGGGGGCGGGAATCACGCACTCCATATTTTGTTCACAAATAAATTGATCCTTCAGCTGTTCCACTGAAGTCATATCTGAAGCATCGGCTTCCGGTATTGGCGATGACCAGCTGGTTTATAGGTGTTGAGGTATCGGTCATCTCTGGTGCGCTACTTTACTCTAACGGCATCTGGTTTTGGTTTCCTGTCGGTAAAAGGCTGGTTTTGGCCGCCAGGCGTCCTTATATATAGAGAAGATCGGGTTCGAACCCGTGCACCGGCAACAAAAAAGCGGCCGGCATCCGCCAGTCGCTTTTCTATTCTATGGTGGGCCGTCAGGGGTTCGAACCCTGGACCTTGGGATTAAAAGTCCCCTGCTCTGCCAGCTGAGCTAACGGCCCGCGGATGGCATTGTACCACGGTCTGAGACTATTCCCAACTCCATTGGCCGTTCTGGAAAATCACAATTTCACGTCCATCAGGTGTAATGCCCGTAATATCGATGTCGTCCGTGCCAATCATAAAGTCAACGTGCGTGCTCGAAACGTTGACGCCATGCTCCAGAAGTTCCTCTTTGGACATGTCATACCCGCTTTCGATGCACTCGGGAAAACCGACACCCAACGCAAGGTGACAGCTGGCGTTCTCGTCATAGAGTGTGTCGTAGAATAGAATGCCGCTTTCACGAATCGGTGTGTTCTTGGAAATAAGCGCGACCTCGCCCAGATGAGCAGCACCTTCATCGGTTTCAATAATGCTCGCAAGCGTTGCCTTACCCACGCGAGCGTCATAGTCCACTACGCGGCCGTTCTCGAACTTAATCCAAAAATCGTCAACCTTATTGCCGTGGTGAATGAGCGGCATAGCCGAGTACACGATGCCGTCGGCGCGCATACGATCGGGCGAGGTGAAGACCTCCTCGGTGGGAATGTTGGGGAAGAAAGGGTGACCGTCGGGAGTTTTTCCCTTGCCGCCGGCCCACTCATGGCCTTTCGTCATTCCAATCGTCAGATCAGTTCCATTCGAAGCGGTGTAGTGCAGGCAATCAAATTGATTATCGTTTAGGAAGCGCAGGTTTTTTTCGAATGTGGCGTCATGGAGCTCCCAGTCGCTCTCCGGGTCCTGGCCATCAGCACGAGCGGTGTGCAGAATCGCATTCCACAGCTTATAGACTGCAACCTCATCGGCGTCTCCCGGGAATACCTCGCGCGCCCAAGCAGCGACCGGAGCGCCGGCGATGCACCACGGGTTAATGTTGTAGTCCAGTCCACGGCGGAAGACCTTACACTGCATGTTCCTCGCCTTAGAAGCTGCGGCAGGCTTAGCGGGATCGATGCCCTTGAGGGCAGCAGGGTCCGTGCCCTCAATAAAGATAAAGCAGGCTCCGTCCTGAGCCAACGAATCCAGCTGCATGCGCTTCCACTCGGGAGTCTGCTCAAAATAGCTTTTCTCGACATGCTCGTAGGTAAGCCTCGTCACGGCATCGTCAGCCCAGATGACCGTCACGTGACCGGCACCGGCGTCATAAGCCTCCGCAACCACCACGCGCGCAAATGACGCGCACTCGACGGGAGACTGAACGACGACCTCCTGACCGGGCTTAACGTTGACGCCCTTGCGGACAACGAGACGCGCATAATTTTTAATCTTGGGCTCCAGGGACTTCATACCCTCCAGAGCCTCTTCG
>SFNC01000061.1 GCA_004554255.1 Bacteroidales bacterium | reverse complement strand
AGAGGTGTGACTGACATACCTTTCTTCCTTTTTCGCCTTTCTAAACTATGCGCCTAAAATAATTTCTCATTCGGGTAGTTTTTTAACATTTCAACCACCTTTTGCGGCTGACCCGAAGTTTCCGCAGCAGGATGCCGCGACTCCATGGTTCTTTTCGGGAGGGACCGAGAGGGGGATATAAAAAAAGAATGAGCAAACGAAAAGAAAAATCTTTTACGATTACTCATTCTCCTTTACTCATTCTCCTCTCTCCTCTGGCGGTGCGGACGGGACTCGAACCCGCGACCCCCTGCGTGACAGGCAGGTATTCTAACCAGCTGAACTACCGCACCATTTTAGCAACTCTTTGCTCCGGCGGAGAGATGTTCTTTGCTTTTGCGATGCAAAGTTACGCGTTTTTTTTATTCTGTGCAAGTGTTTGGGCGTTTTTTTTTGGGAAAAATTTGGCAAATTCGGACGCTGTTTGCGCTGTTTGTCGGCGAACTCTTTATGTATCAGTGTTTTGCGGTGTGTGCTTTTTATGCCATTTTTTTTGCACTCGGAGGCATTTTTTTGCGCCGTTGTCTATGGTTTATAGGATGGTTCGGGTAATTGGAGCAGTGAGCCGAAGTACAGGTCCGTTTCTGCGCTGATGTCTTTGTCGTAACCCGACGCGTTGAAGTAGGTTATTTCGCTGAAGTAAACCTTGCCCTCCACGTAGTAGAGGTCTACCCTTACGTGGGGCTCGCCCTGGGCGAGGCGGTCGGCTATGGCAAGCATCTCGTCAAGTTTTTCGGGGCGCGGCAGGGTAAAGTCGGCCGGCAGGTCAGCGTCAACTTTGTTAAATGGCTTGAATTGCCAGTCGCGGTCAAAGAAGTAAAAGCGCGGTTTGCGGCCGCCCAGCACTCTGCCGCAGCACATCATTACGTAACGGGCTTTGCCGCCGAAACAGAATATCTTGTAATCGGCTGGTTCGGGCTCAGATTCCGTGCCGATATATTCTTCGGCGATAATCATGGGATGTATGCCTTTGTAGGGCCATTCGCGCAGCTTGGCGTAGTTGCGTCGGTGCATGGCGCGGGAGAGGGTTTTTATGGCCTTGTCGCGGTCCAGGCGGCTTTTGTCTTTGCAGATGATTATGCCGTTTCCGCCCCAGCCGTGTGTGGTTTTCAGCACAAAACGGTCGGGAAGTTTGTCAAAGTCTATGTCTTTTGCCGACTCCCACACACCGAGCGTGGGGATGATATACTGTTTGCCGATGATGTCGGCCACGATGCTTTTGACAGCAAGTTTATCCACCCGCTGTGTCTGGTGGTCGTGGCGGTTGTATATCTTCAGCCATTGCAGTTTCTCGTTGAATGTGCGTGGATTATCAAGGTCCAGACGCCGTCCGGTACGCAGATAATACATGTTGGTTACAAACCAGCGGTCGTTTTTTATCAGCGGGGCAAACAACTTGAGTGTGGCCTTGGCTGTGGCGCGATAAATAGATTTTGCGGACATTTCTACGGTTGTTTTGTTAAAAGACCGGAGAGATTGTTTAGGTATGATGCCGCGTTGGGTCCGTGGCTGAATATTGTGTCAAGGACCGTTTCTCCGTCAAAGTTGTGGCGGCGCAAGTCGGTGATACAGTCGGGGTCTGTGCCGGGAGGCAGCATCGCGCTCACCGGGACGGAGATTCCGATAATCCGGCGCAGGACGGCTTCTATGTGGCTGTCAAACAGTGTTACGGACTCTGATACGGCCTGCGATGCTATCAGCGGGCGCAACATCGGCCAGTAGTGCTCGAAATACGGCGTGCGGGCGTAGGCGCTTTCTATTGCACCGCAATGCACTGTCCACCAGTGGCCGTGGTCGCTGACGGTGGCCTGCGCCCATGTGCGTATGCCGGAGGCGTGGCTTACAGGAACCGTTATGGCAAAAAGTCCGTGTTGCCCTTTAACGTACGCGCGATGTACGCTTTTGCGGCGTTTGTCGTAGCGCATGTCCGCATCCACAACGGCGAGGTCGGCACCGGCAAGTGCGGCGAACCACTCGGCTGTGGGGAGATATTGCGGTGGCAGAATTACTACTTTGCGGGGTGCCATCACTTGTCGGGGTTCGCGTCGTGGAAGATTCGGTTCCAGCGTATACCGCCGTTGAAGATGCTGCGGTCCTTGTCGAAGCTGATGAGGACGAACATCGGCGTGCCCACGATATGGTCTTCAGGCACAAATCCCCAGAACCGGGAGTCCTGGCTCATGTCGCGGTTGTCGCCCATCATAAAGTAATAGTCCATGGCGAAAGTGTAAGTGTCGGCGGGCTTGCCGTCCACATATACCTTTCCGTCGGCGGCGATGTACGAGTCGGTATGGCCTTCGTAATTGCGGATGATGCGGTGATACAGAGGCCAGTTCTCGGCGTTAAGGCGCACGGTCATTCCCTTTTGGGGGATTACGAAGCCGTTTTTGCCGCCATAGTTGGAGAGTGTCCAGCCCTCGGCGTCGGCGATGCCTTCCGGGAACAGTCCCATGTCGGCCATCACGCCCAACTCGTTTATTTTGCGGAATCCCTGCAGCTGTCCGGCGCGCGTAAACTCGTCAATCATGGCTTTTGTCATTGGCAGCTGGAATATCAGCGATGCCGGCCCGGCGCCGCGGATAAGGGTGCGCAGGCCCTCGGTGTCGGGGCCGTTCTGAATCATCTGCACATCGCCGGGAGCAATCTCCATGTCCTTCAGCTGGTCGTCGGTGATGGGCGAGGCAAATGCCGCCAGGTACAGATACTGCACGTTTTCGGGCTGTTTCTGTGCCTTGCCGTTGATGTAAATGGTGTCGTTTTTAATCTGGAAGCGCTCGCCGGGGAGGCCTACGGCGCGTTTCACAAAGTTTACGCGGCGGTCTACGGGGCGATAAATCACCTTGCCGAATTTTTCTGTCTCGCGATGTACGCGCTCGCGGCCGTACTTGTCCACCAGAATGTAATAGTGCTCAGGCGATTCCTCGTAGTTCAGTGCAACGGTGTCGCCGGCCGGGAAGTTGAAGACCACTATGTCGCCGGACTCCACGTCGCGCAGACCGGGCAGGCGGCGGTATTCGTTCTCAATCAGCGTGGAATAGCTGTTGCCTCCCACAAACGGCATGGTGTTGTGCGCCAGGGGGAAGTGGATGGGCGTCATGGGAACGCGGGGGCCGTACACCACCTTGTTGACCCACAGATAGTCGCCGGTGAGGAGCGTTTTCTCCAGCGATGGCGACGGTATCTGGTAGTTCTGTCCGATAAAACAGAATATGAAGTACACCAGAATAAGCGCATACACAATGGCGTCCACCCAGCTCATGATGGTGCGTGTAGCCTTGTTTTTGCTGTTTTTCCACCACGAGAAGGGGATTATTCCGGTGATGTAAATGTCAAAAAGCAACGGCAGACCCAGCAGGAACCAGTAGTTGTTGAGCCAAATCACCCACAGGGTGTATACAAGGGCAACGATAGCGAATCTTATCCATCTGGTTTTGCGTGTTTCGCGGATATTGCGGCGTGCACGCTGCATGGCGGATTCCTTAGCGGGTTTCTGCACAGGCTCCTGCGCCTGCTCTTTAGGTATATTGTTATTGTTATTTTCCATTTATAATATTGTGTAAGTTGTACTCGGCACAAAAGTACAAAAAATTCCGTTAGCCCGCAACATCCTAAATCCTTAATAAATTTTGGTTAGAGGATGGACGGGGGAGTGGAGGGGATGTGTGGCGAGAGGATGAGTCGGTTGTCGGGAATGAGGTTGTTGGCGCGGGTGCCGATGTTTTTTGCGAATGCCAACGGGCGGCCGCGGAATGTCAGCAGGATTATTCCGCGAGGGGCGTCCGGCACGGTTATCGGCATTCCGCGCAGGTAAGCGATTGCGGTGGCGTAATCTACTTCTGCAGTATGGAATACGCTGATATTCAGGTCTATGGCGCGTGCAAGAGCGTAGGACGGAATTATGTCGCGGCCTTTGGCTGCCGCGGCGTCTATGCCCGCTGTCAGCAGGGGCACTTCCTGCGCCAATTGCATTATCGCGGGTGCGAGATGGGCGGGTACGGCGCGGAATGAGTCGGGCAGTATGGCAAAATCTCCTGTCAGCCAGTCGCTTAGCGGTTTTGTGGCTTTTACGGCGGTTTTCTTTGATTTTTTGGGGCGGCGGTTGCCGTCACTGCTGTCACCGTTTTTCTGCAGGACCGCGATAAACAGCCCCTCGCCACGGACCTTACCGGGGAGGAATCTCGCGCAGTGAGCTCTGCCTTCTATCGCTCCCACGACGCCCGGCAGGCGGTCAAGGCCGAGGTCAACGCTCTCAGCACCAAGCTCCTGCATAATCCACGCCACGTTGCGCTCGTCCTCGTCGGGGTTGAATGTGCATGTGGAGTAGACCAGGAATCCGCCCGGCCTGAGCGACTGCCACACGTTCGCCACAATCTCGCGTTGCAGCTGCGCGCACTGTTGCACGAGCGCGGGCGACCATTGCGACACGGCGACAGCCTCTTTCCGCATCATCCCCTCGCCGGAGCAGGGGGCGTCCACAGACACTACGTCAAAAAAATCCGGCAGACGCGTAAACGCCTCAGTGTCAGTGCTTGTAACGGCCACATTGGCAAAGCCCCATCTCTCCAGGTTTTCCATGAGCGCCGCGGCACGTTTGCGCACGATTTCATTGGCCACTAACAGCGACCCATCGGGCAATGCCGAGAGTATGGCCGTGGACTTGCCGCCGGGAGCGGCGCATGCGTCAAGCCAGCGGAGCGGCTGCTTGTCTGCGGCGATTCTGCGGGCCACGTAATCCAGAATCATTGATGATGCGTCCTGAACGTAATATAGTCCCTGATGCAGGGCGGGGTCGAATGTAAACGCCGGTCTGTCAGTGAGATAAATGCCTTGCGGACACCATGGCACAACGTCCGCTCCTGCATCCGGTACAGCGCCTTTCGCGGCATTCAGCCGTACGGATACGTCGGGCGGCGACAACAGCGCCTCCGGCAGTCCGGCCAGCGAGGGATAGTCCGCCAGCATTTCTAAAAATGCGGCAGGGAGCTGACGCTCAGGGCTTTCCGGTGATGATGGTGCGGATGTCATGGAGCTTGTTGAGCGCCTCCATTGGCGTAAGATTGTTAATGTCAAGGTTCAGAATCTCATCGCGGACCTGGGAAAGCACCGGGTCGTCAAGCTGGAAGAACGACATCTGCATGCCTTCCGGCTGTGCGGCGGCAGCGCTTACCGCGGCGGCAGAAGCCGCAGCGCCGCCCGTGGCAGTGTTCTGTGATTCGAGACGCTCCAGAACCGCGTCGGCGCGTTTCACAATCGGTCGCGGGATACCCGCAAGTTTGGCCACGTGGATACCGAACGAGTGCTCCGAGCCTCCGCGCTCAAGCTTGCGTACAAAGACCACCTTGCCGTCTATTTCCTTTACGGCGACGTGGAAGTTTGCGATGCGCGGATATGTCTTCTCCATCTCGTTAAGCTCGTGATAATGAGTGGCAAACAGCGTTTTGGGGTGCCCGCTCGCGCTCTGGTGGATGTGCTCCACTATGGCCCAGGCGATGGATATGCCGTCGTAGGTGGAGGTGCCTCGGCCAAGCTCGTCAAAGAGTATCAGCGATCTCTCGGACAGATTGTTGAGGATAGCTGCGGCCTCGGTCATTTCCATCATGAACGTGGACTCGCCCAACGAGATGTTGTCGCTGGCGCCCACGCGGGTGAAAATCTTGTCCACGATGCCGATTCTCGCGCTGTCGGCGGCCACATAGCAGCCTATCTGTGCCATTATCACATTTAGTGCGGTTTGCCTCAGGAGAGCGGATTTACCCGACATGTTTGGGCCGGTTATCATCAGAATCTGCGGCCCGTTATTGCTGATGGTCAGCGAATTGGCGATGTATGGTTCGCCCACCGGCAGACGCTGCTCTATCACGGGATGACGTGCGTTTGCAAGCTCTATGTCCAGCGAGTCGTCCACTATCGGGCGCACATACCGATTCTCGGCGGCCACGCGCGTGAAAGCCAGCAGACAGTCAAGCTGCGCAAGCAATTGTGCATCCAGCTGCATGGCCGGGATATAGCGGTTTATGAACGCCACAAGGTCGTTGTAAAGCGACACCTCGAGCGAGGCGATGCGCTCCTGTGCCGTAAGGATTTTCTCCTCGTATTCCTTAAGCTCCGGAGTGATGTATCGCTCGGCGTTCACCAGTGTCTGTTTGCGTATCCAACCCTCGGGGACTTTGTCGCGGTGGGTGTTGGTCACCTCTATATAGTACCCGAAGACGTTGTTGAATCCCACTTTCAGCGACGGGATTCCGGTGGCTTCCGACTCTCGCTGCTGTATCTCGTTAAGGTACGATTTGCCGGACCGGGCGATGTGCCGTAACTCGTCAAGCTGCGCGTTCACGCCTTCGCGTATCACATCTCCGCCGCCCACCTTGTTTGGCGCGTCGGGATAAATCTGTGCGGCGATTCGTGCTGCCACTTCATCGCACGGGTCAAGGCTCTTGGCCAGGCTTGCCAGCACCTCGGTGTCTGCGCCGAGACATCGCGCGCGGATAGGCACTATGGCCTGCAGGGCATTGCGCACCTGCGTGAGTTCGCGCGGAGTGATGCGCAAAGTCGCCACTTTGGACGTCAGGCGCCCCAGGTCGCCCACCTGCTGCAGGCTTTCCAGAACGGATTCGCGCACTTCCGGCTCGCGGAAAAAGTAGTCCACCACATCAAGGCGGGCGTTGATTTTAGCGATGTCGCGAAGCGGCATCACCACCCAGCTGTGCATCATTCGTGCGCCCATGGGCGTAACGGTGCGGTCCAGCACGTCCAGCAGGCTCTTGCCGTCCTCGTTCAGCGGCTCCACAAGCTCGAGATTGCGCACCGTAAATCGGTCCAGGCGCACAAAATTGCTCTCCTCAATGCGCGTGATGGACGTGATATGCGAGGTGTGCGTATGGCTGGTGATGTCCAAATAGTGGAGGCATGCGCCGGCGGCGATGATGGCCTCCTCAAGGCGGTGGATGCCGAAGCCCTTGAGGGTCTTTACCCCGAAGTGATTCAGCAGCCGCTCGGTGCCGGAATCGCGTGTGAAGACCCAGTCGTCAAGCTCGAAAGTCAGGAAACGCGACGAGAAAGAGTCCTCTATATAACGTTTGGAACCGCGCAGAACCAGCACCTCTTTCGGCGCGAAGCTCGTCATCAGCTTGTCGGCATAGTCCCGGGTGCCCTGCGCGCAGAGGAATTCGCCGGTGGAGATGTCCAGGAACGCTACGCCGTACGACCCCTTCTGGCGGTTGTAGTGTATGGCGCCAAGGAAATTGTTCTCGCGGTGGTTGAGCACGTTGTCGCCGGTGGCGACGCCCGGTGTCACCAGCTCGGTGATGCCGCGTTTCACCAGTCCTTTGGCCTGCTTGGGGTCCTCCAGCTGCTCGCAGATGGCCACGCGGCGGCCCGCCCGCACCAGCTTGGGCAGATAAGTCTCCAAGGCATGGTGCGGGAAGCCGGCAAGCTCCACGTGCGACGCCGAGCCGTTGGCGCGGCGTGTAAGCGTGATACCAAGTATCTCCGAGGCTGAGATGGCATCGTCGCTGAAGGTCTCGTAGAAATCGCCCACACGGAAAAGCAGGATGGCGTCGGGATGTTTTTTCTTCATCTCGACATACTGCTTCATCAGCGGTGTCTCTACAAACTTCTTTGCCACTCTCGGGAGGGAATTTTAGTGTGTGTGACGGGGGATTATTCTTCCTCGCGCATGTTGTGGAAGACGTTCTGCACGTCCTCGTCCTCCTCGAGGCGCTCCAGGAGTTTCTCGATTCTCTCGCGCTGTTCGGGGGTCACGTCCTTAAGGTCGTTGGGGATGCGCTCGAACTCGGTGGAGATAATCTCGTAGCCGTTGTCCTCAAGGTGCTTCTGCACGTTTGAGTTCTCTTCATAAGCGGCATAGAGGATGATGTTGCCGTCCTCGTCCTGTTCCACTTCGTCTACGCCATAGTCAATGAGCTCCAGCTCCAGTTCCTCGATGTCGATGTCGGCGGGAGCGGTGATTTTGAAGACAGCCTTGTGGTCGAACAGGAATGTCAGCGAGCCCTGGGTGCCCAGCGAGCCGCCGTGCTTGGTGAAGTACGAGCGCACGTTGGCAACGGTGCGGGTGTTGTTGTCTGTGGCAGCCTCCACGAAGATGGCGATGCCGTGAGGACCGTATCCCTCGTATGTGATTTCCTTATAGTCACCGGCGTCCTTGTCGGTGGCTTTCTTGATGGCACGCTCAACAGTGTCCTTGGGCATGTTTGCGGCCTTGGCGTTCTGCATCAGCGCGCGCAGGCGGGGGTTGGTGTCGGGGTCGGGACCTCCGGCCTTGGCGGCGATGGTGATTTCTTTACCGATGCGTGTAAATGTGCGGCTCATGTTGCCCCAGCGTTTCAGCTTACGGGCTTTGCGGTATTCAAATGCTCTTCCCATTGTATGGAGTATTATGATTGTTTATATATTATTGTCATTTAACAGTGTCGATATCAACGCAGCTGTGCGCCGGTCTTCTTGGCGAGGTTTGCGGTGATTTTTGCCATTACGGCATCTATGGCCTTGTCGTTCAGCGTCTTTTCGTTGTCCTGGATGGTCATTGTGATGGCGTACGACTTTTTGCCCTCGGGCAGTTTGTCGCCCTCGTAAACGTCGAACAGCTCCACGGTGCGCAGTAGGCGGCGCTCGGCGTCGCGCACTGCGGCCTCGATATCGGCCATGGAGACTGAAGTGTCTACCAGCAGCGCCAGGTCGCGTTTCACAGGCTGGGTCTTGGGCAGCTCGGTGTAGGTAATCTTGCGTTTGAGTGCCAGCGCGCAGATGGCGTCAAAGTCCAGCTCGGCAAAGAATACCGGCTGTTTCACCTGGCAGCGGCGTGCTACGGCCTTGCCCACAACGCCCATCACACCCAGGCGTTTGCCGGAGCGGGTGGCGATGACAAGAGCGTCGCTGAGCAGCTCAGTAGTCGCCGGTGTCAGCGTAATCTCGCGCGGCTGGATACCCGTGCGGGCGAAGATATTGGCCACGTAGGCCTTGAGGTGGAAGAAGGTGGCGGCTTCCGCGGCATGCGCCCAGTTGGCGTGGCGCACATCGCCGGTAAGCCACAGCGCCAGGCGTGCGCCCTCGCTGTAGGGCTTGAGCGGGTGTTCGGTGGTGCTTTCGGCCTCGGGATTGAAGAAGTAAACGTTGCCGAACTCATAGAACGCGAGGTCCTTGCTCTTGCGGTTGATGTTGTGCGCCAGGTTCTCGAGGCCTCCGAACAGCAGAGTCTGTCTCATCACGTTAAGGTCCTGGCTCAGAGGATTAAGCAGGTGTACGCATGATGCGGCGGGGAATTCGGTCAGCGGTTCGTAGTACGATTCGGCGGTGAGCGAATTGTTCAGCGCCTCGTTGAAACCCTCGGCAGTCAGCTGCTCTGACAGCAGGCGGCGCAGGTCGTCAGCGGCATCTGTTGCCGTCTTGAACGACAGGGATGCGTGCAGAGCCTCGGGCATCTCCACATTATTATATCCGTATATGCGCAGAATGTCCTCCACCACATCGCACGGGCGCGTTACGTCCACGCGGTAGGTGGGTATCAGCAGCGTGCGCACATCGTCGGTGCGCTCTATGGTCTCCATCTCCAGGTGCTCCAGGATGTTGTCCACCACATCGTCGGGGATATGCTTGCCTATCAGGGCGTCCATATATTTTGTGGACAGTTCTACGCGGGGGCGCTCCACCGTCTGGGGGTAGAAGTCCACCACCTCGCCGATAATCTCGCCGCCGGCAAGTTCTTTCACCATCAAGGCCGCGAGTTTCAGTGCATCCATGCTGCCGTTGGCGTCAACGCCGCGCTCAAAACGGAACGAGGCATCGGTGTTCAGGCCGTGACGGCGCGCTGTCTTGCGCACGCGGGTGGCGTTGAAGCACGCGCTCTCCAGGAACACGGATGTGCAGGATTCGGTGACGCCCGAGTCCAGGCCGCCGAAGACTCCGGCGATGCACATCGGACGCTCAGCGTCGCAAATCATAAGGTCTGTGGCATCCAGCTTGCGCTCCACCTCGTCGAGGGTGACAAACGGCGTGCCGGCAGGCGCAGTGCGCACCACCACCTTGTCGCCGCCGATATGTGCGCGGTCAAAGCAGTGCAGGGGCTGTCCCACGGCATGCAGCACGTAATTGGTGATGTCTACAATATTGTTGATGGGGCGTACGCCTATGGCATTCAGGCGGTTGCGCAGCCATTCGGGGCTCTCGGCAACCTTTACGCCCTCCACGGTTACACCGCAGTAGCGCACACAGCCCTGCGCATCGTCAACCTGCACTGATACTCCTGCGCGCGAGGGGTCGTCAACGCGGAAAGCACTGACGTCGGGGCGGCGAAGCTCCGGCTGTTTGCCGTGCGCTGCCATCCACGCTGCAAGGTCGCGCGCCACGCCATAGTGGCTGGCGGCGTCGATGCGGTTGGGAGTAAGGTCTACCTCCACCACATAATCGTCGGTGAGGTTATAATATTCGGCAGCCGGAGTGCCCGGAGCTACCTCCTTGTCAATCACGATGATGCCGTTGTGGCTGGTGCCTACGCCTATCTCGTCCTCGGCACAGATCATGCCCATGGACTCTACACCGCGGATTTTTCCCTTCTTGATTTTGAACTCCTTGTCTCCGTCATAAAGAACAGTGCCGATAGTGGCCACAACAACTGTCTGACCCGCCGCTACATTGGGAGCGCCGCAGACTATCTGCTCCACATGCCCGTCGCCAAGGTCCACTGTCGTGACATGCAGGTGGTCGCTGTCCGGGTGTTCAACACAGGTAAGCACCTTGCCGATAACCAGCCCGCGGAGACCGCCGCGAATGCTTTCCACTACTTCAACGCTGTCGCATTCAAGGCCCGTTGAGGTCAGTGTTGCGCACAGTTCCTGTGGGGTTAAATCGCTGTTTATATAATCTTTAAGCCAGCTGTATGAGATATTCATCAGAGAAAAATTTTATGTATCTATCTTATTGAAAATAATTTGACCTGCAAAGATACGAAATTTTATCCAATAATAAAAGTGTTAAAATCCACAACGCACTTTTGTGCCCCGATAGAACATTATGACATCCCCACTCAACGTCGCAAAAAAACAAGTGCGCCGTGAATCACTTCAGAGCGCACCCGTCTGTTACAAATCTCGTAAGCTGTCTTTAGTTGTAGTATTTTATATTATTATGAACATTTATTTTTCTTATTTTCAGCATTTCTTTTATTTCACGTATGCGCCTATAAACAATATCGCACCGCTGGTCTTCTCGCGAATCATATACACAAACGGGCGGTCGGCGGTAAAGTATGCATCGGCGGGCATAAAGCCATCGATTTCGGTGCCGGTTACAGATGCACCTTCGGCTCCATCCTCGTCAACCATGAATACTGTTTTTTGTTTTGTTTCAAAATTTGCGCACGACAGTGGATTGGAATTAACCAGAATGTTGCTGAGGTTTGCCTCCATTGTATTTATTCCGAGAAGTTGATATATGGTTTTAAAAGGCAACATATATTCTTGCTTGAATTTGGGAATTGAGATGCGCACGGATTCTTTTTTGTCGGTGTTTATGGACATCGCTTCTGCCGCAGCATCGGCAAGGCTTGCACCGTTGTTGGGCAGCGCCACA
>SFNC01000007.1 GCA_004554255.1 Bacteroidales bacterium | reverse complement strand
CTCATCGGTCATGTAGCTCGCTACATTCCCTCTTCAACTTGCGTAATTTCCTCGAAAATACACCGCCCCTGCGTTAACAAATATTGGGGAACGGGGTCTAATAAATATTTGGGGACAGGGTCTAAGCTTCGGGAGCAGCTGTGGCAGGCATCTTGGCCTCCCAGCCCAGAGCGGATGCACCAAGAATAGCGGCATCGGCTTCCTTGAGATCGCTGAGGAGCAATTTGGGTTTGCCCTTGAAGATAGACATCATGTTGCGGTTCATGGACTCGCGCAGAGGACGCATCAGCAGTTCGCCGGATTTTGCAAGGCCACCGAAGAGCACGAACGCCTCAGGCGACGAGAACACTGTAAAGTCGGCGAGAGCCTCGCCGAGTATATTTCCGGTGTACTCGAAAACATCCTTTGCCAGCTTGTCACCGGCAGTAGCGGCGTCGTAAACGTCTTTGGATGTGATACTTTCAATGTCCAGATTGCGGAGCAGAGAATCCTCGTTGCGGATTTCCAGGAACTCGCGTGCCGTGCGTGCAACGCCGGTAGCCGAGCAATAAGCCTCGAGGCAACCTGTGCGGCCACAGCCACAGAGGCGACCGTTGTTACGCTTCATTGTTACATGGCCGAGCTCGCCGGCAAAGCCGTCGTGGCCATAAACAACCTGGCCGTTGATAACGATACCCGAGCCTACGCCGGTACCGAGAGTTATCATTATAAAGTCCTTGAGACCGCGGGCTACACCATACGTCATCTCACCGATAGCAGCGGCATTGGCATCATTGGTGGCGGCTACGGGAATACCGAATTTGTCCTGAATCTTCTGTACCAGAGGTATGGGCGAGGGCCAGGGGAGGTTTACACCGTCCGAAATCTCACCGGTGTAATAGTTGGCGTTGGGGGCGCCTATACCGATACCGTGCACCTTGTCCTCAGCGCCATTTTCTTTGATAAGCTTTGTAATTTCGGTGTACAGTTCGTCTACATAATCATCAAAATTAGAGTGTTTTGCAGTTTTGATGGAAGATGAAGCAATAACGGCACCACGGGCGTCTACAATACCGAACACAGTGTTGGTACCACCCATGTCAATGCCAATAACGTATGGTTTCATTGGTAATTATGGTTTATGAGTAAGAAAATTATTTTATTGCGATAATGATTTTGCAAATATAGTAATTATTCTTCCAATCTGCAAGAGAAAAATGGCGGAGCCGCCATAGTACTCGGCAGCGCCGGTATAACAAAGGACCGCCCGTTTTGCTCACGGGCGGTGCATAAATTTTGCGAAGGTATTAATTTCTGGGTCCGACAGGCGGCGGTCCGGGTTTTATAGGCCCTATGGTGGGATTATGCGGCCCGGAGCCACTATTCGATTTGAACATATTATATAGTATTCCGCCGACGTCCACTCCGATTTCCGCTCCCGGCGCAATGCTGAAATAAGGCATCACCATGGGCTGGAGTTCGTATCTGTTGGAGAATGTAGTCTGCCTGGCGACAGCACCGGCCCTTACACCCCAGCGTCCGGCAAAGCGCCAGTCCACATATCCACCAAACGAAGCTGTGGGCACCATCTCGCGTATTCCGGGATTCGCGATACCTCCCGGCCGGGTGTAGTAATCACCGAACACCGTCAGCGAAACCGTAGGGCTGAAAGTGTAAGTCATGGAGCCACCGAATCCCCATTGCGTGGACAGACCTCGGTAAAATCCAATCTTGGTGGCATCGGCATGCGCCATAAAACTGAGGCGCCCGAAGCTCTGCACAAGATTCAGACTACCCGATTCAATGCCCATCAGACCGTTGAATGCAGAGCGTCCCCCGGCGGCATATATACCTCCCGAGTTCCACATGGAAACGGGAGCCATGCCGGGTATAAACCTCATATCGGGCACGGCGAAGCGGCTTTGCCAGGCCGGGACAGCTCCCGGTTCCAGCATCAGTGCGCCGGGCGAACGCCGTCCGGGAATATTGTATCCGAGCGAGTCCGACAGCTCCATCTCCTCCGGTGCCGGCACAGCGGAGGGGTCGGCCACCGGCACCTTTACGCGCAAGGAGTCGGGGCCCTCCGAATAAGCTCCAAAGGGGATGAGGGCGATGATGGCGAGGAGAGCGGCACGCATGACGTACAAATCAGTTCTTGTGTTCGCGGTCTATGTTTATGGACTTGGCAGCGGGAGCCTCGGGCTGTTTGATGCCGTCACGAATCAGGAGCGCATCAATGTTGGGCTCACCGCCACGGAAGCGGCGGTACAGTTCGGCGGGGTTCTCGCTGCCGCCGCGCATCAGGATATTCTCCTTGAAGGACTTGGCGGTCGCGGGGTCAAAGATACCGTTTTTCTTGAATACCGAGAACGCATCGGCATCCAGGACCTCAGCCCACTTGTAGCTGTAATATCCGGCGGCATAGCCCCCCGAGAAAATATGGCTGAACTGGGGTGAAGTCATCGAGCCTTCTTCGGCGGCAAAAATCTCTACAGGCTTCACTGCCTGAGCCTCAAAAGCCACAGCGTCGTCCACAGGAGCTTTAGTGGTGTGCCATGCCATATCCAGGAATCCGAACATCAGCTGACGCATGCATGCGTATGCCGCGCCGTACTGTGCGGAAGTTATCAGGCCGTTTACCAAACTGTCGGGAATAGCCTCGCCGGTCTGATAGTGTTTTGCGAAAGTATCCAGGTATTCGCGCTCGTTGAGGTAGTTTTCATTGAACTGCGAGGGCAGCTCCACGAAATCGCGGTAAACATTCGTTCCCGAAAGCGATTTGTATTTTCCGGTGGCGAGCAGTCCGTGCAGGCTGTGTCCGAATTCGTGCAGGAAGGTCTCGACCTCGTAAGGGGTGAGCAGAGAAGGCTTGTCGGCAGTAGGTTTGGTGAAGTTCATCACAATGGATACGTGCGGACGCGAATCCTTTCCGTCCTTGTCGGTCCACTGCTCCTTGAAGTTTGTCATCCACGCGCCGGGGCTTTTTGATGCGCGGGGGAAGAAGTCGGTATAGAGGACACCAACAAATTTGCCGTCGGCATCGGTGACGTCGAACGCTTTTACATCCTGGTGGTAAACCTGTATGTCGGGGTTTTCCTTGAAGTTAAGGCCGTAGAGGCGCGTTGCCAGGCCGAAAACGCCATTGATAACATTGTTGAGCTCGAAGTAAGGACGCATGGCCTCTTCGTCGAAGGCATATTTTGCGGCGCGGTGTTTGTTAGCCCAGTAGCTGTAATCCCAGGGCTTGATTTCCATCTTGCTGCCGGTTGTCTCGGAGGCGAAAGCGGTAAGCTCGGCCATCTCCTTCTTCATGGCGGGAGTATAAGCCTCGCGCAGACGATTCAGCAAATCGTAAACAGCCTCGGGGTTCTGAGCCATAGTGTTCACGAGCGAATGGTGGGCATAAGTCTCCTTGCCCAGGAGATTTGCCAGGCGGCGGCGTGTATCGGCAATTTTCTTGAGCACTTCAATATTCGAGTACTCGCCCTTGATATTGCGGCCTGTGTAAAGGCGCCACATTTTCTCGCGCAGGTCGCGACGGTCGGCATACTTCATGAACGCCATGTACACGGGAGCCTCGAGAGTGAACAGGTACTGTCCCTCCTTGCCATCCTCCTTTGCAGCAAGGGCGGCGGCGTCAATCTGAGTCTGAGGGAGACCGGCAAGGTCCTCCTTGGCAAGATAAATCTTATATGTGGGGAGCTCTTTCTTTACGTTCTGTCCGAATTGGGTTGTCAGGGCCGACAGCTCGGAATTCAGGCGTTTGAACTCGTCGCGGTCCTTGCCTTCCAGTGTCGCGCCGGACTGTGCGAAGGAATCGTAAGTCTTCTGCAGGAGCATGGAATCCTCGGGGCACAGATTATAGGCCTTGCGGTTGTCGTAAACAGCCTTTACGCGCTTCCACAGCGGCTCGTTAAGAATAATGGAAGTGCTGTATTCGGAGAGCATCTGCGAAATCTGCACCGACTGCTGCAGCATCTCGTCGGTGGCATCGGCGCTGAGCAACGGGAAGTATGTGCCCAGGACCTTGTCCAGGTCGGCACCAACGCGCTCCAGGGCGACAATAGTATTGTTGAAATCGGCCTTGGCCTTGTTGTCCGTGATAGCCTTGATCTCGGCATTTGCGGTGGATATTCCACGCTCTATTGCCGGAATCCAGTGCGTATCGTTTACCTCACTGAAAGGGATTGTTCCGTGAACGGTATCCCAAGACTTGAAAAATGGATTTTGTGTTTCGGCGTTAGCCATAAGTGCTATACAAGAAATTAGCGTTAATAAAATCTTTTTCATTGATAATAATCAGTTATCATAATTCACAAAAAGTCCGTATCGGACGTTATTCGGTGTTATCCAACAAAATAGATAACCTAAACGCAAAGTTACGCAAAAAACATGACATTAGCACACACCGTACCGCCTGTCGCCCACAAAAATTGTTAAATAGATTAAATAGATTAATGCCGCAAAGTTACAACGCGGCACACCTTGTCTTTACGGCAATTTGTTCCACGGGCACAAGCGCCCGTAAAACCTACTCTATGTCAAACGAGTCCTTCCATGCCTTGAAGGAGCGACGGATGCGGTAGCGGATTGTGAGGCCTATCGCCATGCCTATCAGCGCACCGCAGAGCGCACCGTAGAACAGAAAAATATCGTTGGCGTTCCAGAACTCGTACAGCAGCATGGCGACTATTATCAACCCTATTGACATACTTATCCTCTGCTGTATGCGATGGGTCTTTTCCACGCGGGTAATCTGCTCTATGGCGTCGATTGTGGGGACGTTGATGTAGTCAATCTTTTTTATCCGAATACATAACAGCAGGGAGCATATTCCGGCAATGACACCGAAAACCGAATACACCGCAACGGTAGTCATGCTCAGCCCCGATTCTCTTAGCGCATGAGACAGGCACGGCATAAGGAAACCTATCAAAGCAAGCCTCTGAAAAGTATCGGCGAGCTTCTGCCGCTCGGTGACGCGTTTTGCGGCACGGCGAATCGTCTCGGCATCGGGAGCCGAAGACTTTTTGTCAAGGTTCTTCCAGCGGTCCTTCACCGCCTGCAGATTATCTATGGTATCTTTTTGCGTATTCATAATTCTATCCCTTCTGTCATGGTTTTCATTTTTTCTTTTGCGCGGTGCAGCCGTGTCGCCACATTGCTGCGCGACAGGCCGGTAACCTCGGCGATCTCGTCGTAGGATTTATCGTCAAGCCTCATCATCACAATAGCTTTCTCTATGGGGTCGAGCCTTGAGATAAATGAGTACATCAGTTTCACGAATTCGTAGTCCGATTCATCGTCACCGGCAACGAGGTAGGCCGCCTGGTCAATGTCGGCATGGCCGGCGTGGCGCCGGTTGTAGCGAATCCACGAAATACACGTGTTTACGGTGGTGCGGTAAATCCATGTGGAAAGCTCGGCCTCGCCGCGAAACGAGTCCAGCCCACGCCACAGGTTCGCCATCGTCTCCTGGTAAAGGTCGTCGAACAGATATTGCTGCCCGACGTACATAAAGCAGACACGTCGCACCACGCCATCGTAACGGCGCAGAATATCCAAAAAACGTTTTTCCTTGTCTGCTTTCTTTTCCATGATTACCTGTTAGACGCAAGAGGGGCCAAAAAATTACATTCCGGCGTAAAAAAAATGAAACGGCAGAGCGGGAAAAGCCTGCTCTGCCGTAGAGGGGGTTGCGTACGCCCGGTATTACTGGATACGTTTTACGTAGCTGCCGTCGCGGGTGTCAACCTCAATCTTGTCGCCGGTGTTAACGAAGAGGGGCACACGTACAGTTGCGCCGGTCTCAACGGTTGCGGGCTTGAGGGTGTTTGTGGCGGTGTCGCCTTTGATGCCGGGCTCTGTGTAGGTGATTTCCAGAACTACCTTTGTGGGCATTTCGGCATAGAGAACGGTTTCGGTAGAAGCGTCGCTGACAACTTCAACGGTGTCGCCTTCTTTCATGAAAGCAGCGCCGGTAACCAGTTCTTTATTGATGGGAATCTGCTCGTAGGTTTCGTTGTTCATGAAAATGTCGTCACCACCTTCGGCGTAGAGATACTGATAGGGGCGGCGTTCTACGCGCACATCCTCCAGCTTTTCACCGATATTGAAGCGGCGTTCCAGTACGCGTCCGTCAACAACGTCTTTAAGTTTGGTGCGCATGAAAGTGTTGCCTTTACCGGGTTTAACGTGAAGGAACTCGACGCAGAAATAGAGACGACCATCCATGCGGATGCAAGTTCCGTTTTTAATGTCCTGAGCGTTAATCATAAAAAGTTGTTTATATTTTTAAGTTGTTTAATTATCAAACTGAGCAATAGTCCGTTAGTGCCATTAATTAGCGGATGCAATTGCGACCGCGAAGTTACCACTTTTTTTTGATTTATGCAACTTTTTTGGCATGAGCGGCCTCGTTGTCTTATAATTGAGGCATGCAGGGCGGTGCTTGCTGTCAGATTTTGCGGATGCGGAAGATGGTGCCTTCTATCAGTGACACATAAATATCTCCGGTGGTGGGGTCCACGTCTATGCCGTTGGTCTCGCTGACGCCTACGGGGATGCTCCACAGCACCTTCTGCGCCACAGGGTCTACGGCAGTGACAATACCACGGCGGCTTCCGGCATACACCACGCCGTCTTTTTCCACCACAATACACGGTGCGTGCTCGTACCCGAGACCCATGTCAACGGTCCAAAGCTCACGGAACTCGGGCGATGAGGTGTCCACAGCCACAAGTTCACCGTCCATAGTCTTTGCGTATGCGCGGGAGCCGTCCTCGCTGACACCGAGGGCCTCGCGATAGCGGTGGCTCTTGTCACGCCAGAGCTGACGGCCGGTCTTGCGGTCCAGGGCTGTCATGAATCTGTCCGGGGCGACAATTATCACCTTGTCGCCGGTGACTACGGGGACCACATTGCCGGGACCGAGCATATTGGCCGACTTGCCGTTATTCCATTTCCAGTTCAGCTTTCCGTTTTTCAGCGAGAGGCTACGCAGGTAAGTGTCCCATGCGCCGAAGATAACCTCGTCGCCGGCGATAACGGGAGCCGCCTGTGCGTAATTGTTGAGCGAATCGTAGCTCCAGACCAGTTTTCCGGAACGCGGGTCGCGACGCTCAAAGCGTTTGTAACCGCCCTGTACGTACGCCTTTCCGTCGGCCGAGAGGAGACCGTCGGCAACATACGGGCCCTGTTTGCTCGGCCAGTTTTTCAGCACCTTACCGTTTTTGGTGTCCACAATCATGATGCCTGTGGCATGAGGCACGGCGAGGCGTCCGGGAGCTGTGAGCACAGGGCGCGAGAACAGCGATGCGCCGGTGGGGACATCCCATACCAGGGTGCCGGAGTTCTTGTTTACAGCGCGGGCGTTGCCCAGCGAAGTGCCGAAGTAGACATTGTCGGCATCGAAGCCGAGACGGGTGAAGACCGAGGCACTGTCGGCCCAGACCTTTGTAATCTCAAAGCCTTCGGGCATTGTCCATTCGGCTGATTTGTCGGCCTTAAGAGGCTTATGGCGGGTGTTGTTGGCAAACGCGAGCATGGGAACGGCGTTCTGCCCTATTACTTTATTATAAATATGTGTCCACTGCGGCGTAACCTCGACTATGGAATAGCCGGGTTTCTTGTCGCGCATGTCAAGGGCACGGACCATGGCGGCGGGAATGTCGCCGATATTGTACTGCCGGAACGAATGGTAGTGACCGTTAATATGGCCTATCACAGGGAAATCCAGCAGGATAGAGGCATAGTCGGCCCAGTTGTCAAGGTCGTCCTTACGGATAGGGTAATGGTTGAAGCTGAGCACGCGTTTTCCGGGTGCGACGCGCTCGGTGAGGGTTTTACGCAGCCAGTGCAAGTCCTCCTGTTTGATGTGTCCGTCACCCATCTTCATGAAGGGTCCGCAGTTGATTCCCACGATAACGAGCGAGTCCACCTCGGTAACGAAACGGTCGTTGCCGAAAGTGTCTATGAACGTCTTGGTGGCACTCTGGCTCCAGTTGTTCTCGTGATTTCCGGGGAGTACGAACAGCGAATGCTTTATACCACGGAGGATAGCGTCCACATTGGCAAGCTCGGCATCGGAGCCCTCATTGGACAAGTCTCCGCAGACAACGACGAGGTCGAATTTCTGCGTGTTGATTTCTTCAACAGCCCGGCGCAGTGCCTGTTCGTTATCATTGCCCGGTGTTACGTGGATGTCGCTTAACACTGCTATTTTCTGAGCGATGGCACCCAGGCATACCATAAGAGCCAGTGCCAATGACAGAATAAACCTTTTTTTCATGGGGTAGGATTAAATTTATTTTTTTATTTATACCACAAAGGTAGTAAAAATAATCCACATATACACGCCATGACAAAGGTTAGAAAATGTAGATGGCAAAACATCCCTGGCCTTAGGCAATAAAAAATCGGCTAAAATATGGCATAATTATTGCAAAAATCGGCTAAAATTGAGCCGATAATCCAATAAATTTTAGTAATTTTGAGCCGATAAATCATTCTGATATGACTCAAGATATAGAAATCCTCCAGTTCCTACACTACAATCCGGAAGCATCACGGGCTGAAATCGGCTCGGCTTTAACCAATCCCCCAAGTCCGGCAACACTCAAACGAATGATTGCCAATGGTGTCGTAAAAGGACACATTGAGGTTGTCGGTCGCGGACCGGCAACGCGCTATAGACTTACTCCACAGGCACTTGTGACGATGGAGCTGAATCTTGACACTTATTTCGACAAGGATGTGGATGAACGACAGGTGCAGGAATCGTTCAATTTTGAGCTCATAAATGGCACTCTTCCAATGGTGGATTTATTCACCGATGAGGAACTGCAACGACTTGACGACGCGCAGGCACTCTTCCGTAAGCATCTTTCGGAGATGTCAGAGTTGGAATACCGCAAGGAGATGGAGCGGCTCGGAATAGATTTGTCCTGGAAATCCTCTCAGATAGAGGGCAATACTTATTCTTTGCTTGAAACAGAAAGGCTGCTGAAAGAGAAACAGACGGCGAGTGGAAAGACAAAGGAGGAGGCCGTGATGCTACTCAATCACAAGGACGCGCTCGACTTTATCCTTGATGTGCCGGACTATCTTAAGGATTTAACCGTTGCCCGTATCGAGGAGATTCATGCACTGCTTACAAAAGAATTGGGAGTTGATAGAAACATCCGCCATCGCCGTGTCGGTATAACCGGAACAAACTACACTCCCCTTGACAATGAATTCCAGATCCGCGAGGCACTTGAAGATTCCGTACGACTCATCAACGGCAAAAACAATATATTCGAGAAAGCCCTACTTGCGCTTGTTTTGCTCAGCTACATCCAGGCATTTACCGACGGTAACAAGCGCACAGCCCGAATAGTGAGCAACGGTATTCTCATCGCCAACGGCTATTGCCCGATTTCATTCCGCACGGTAGATTCGATAGATTACAAAAAGGCTATGCTGATGTTCTACGAGCAGAATAATATCGCTGCCTTCAAGCGCATTTTCATTGACCAGTTCCTCTTCGCCGTCAAAACATATTTTTAGGCGCACATCTGCTCATCGATGCGCAAGCCTTGTTTTTTATTCTGCCGGAGTAAAAAACTCGCATTTTTTTATGTAACTTTGCAGGTGCAATGCGAAAGATTGACCGAGACACCACGCGACGCATCCTTGATGCGGCAGACATAGTAGAAGTAGTCAGTGACTTTGTGACGCTTAAGCGCCGCGGAGCCAACTACATAGGCCTGTGCCCGTTCCATAACGAGCGCACGCCGTCGTTCTCGGTATCCAAGAGTCGCGGCATCTGCAAATGCTTCAGTTGTGGCAAAGGCGGCTCGCCGGTAAATTTCCTGATGGAGCTTGAGTCCATGTCGTTCCAGGAGGCACTGCGGTGGCTGGCCAATAAGTATCACATAGAAATCAAGGAGCACGAGGAGACCGAGGAGGAGCGCGCCGCCGAAATGGAGCGCGAATCCATGATGGCAATCAACCAGTTTGCCATGAATCACTTCGAGCACATAATGGCTGATACTGAGGACGGCCGTAACATCGGTCTGGCATATTTCCGCGAGCGCGGCATAAACGACAAGATGATAGAGCGTTTCCATCTTGGATACGCGCTGGAGAAGAACAACGACCTTTACAATTCGGCCACAGCGGCAGGATTCTCGGAGAAATTCCTGCTGTCCACCGGATTATGCGCACGCGGCGACCACGGAATTTACGACCGCTACCGCGGGCGCGTGATATATCCGGTGTTCTCGCTGTCGGGACGCGTTGTGGCCTTTGGCGCGCGCACGCTGCGCAAGGACAAGAACGTGGCCAAGTATGTAAATTCGCCGGAGAGCGTAATCTACAAGAAAAGTCGCGAGGTGTACGGCCTGTATCAGGCCAAGCAGGCCATCGGACGCAAGGACAAGTGCATACTTGTGGAAGGTTACATGGACGTAATATCCATGCACCAGGCCGGCGTGGAGAATGTGGTAGCATCGTCGGGCACATCGCTCACCGAGGAACAGATTCGTGTGATACACCGGTTTACGTCCAATGTCACAGTCATTTACGACTCCGATGCCGCCGGCATAAAAGCGTCACTGCGCGGCATAGACATGCTGCTTGCCCAGGGCCTAAACGTAAAGGTGCT
This sequence comes from Bacteroidales bacterium, assembly GCA_004554255.1. Classification (GTDB taxonomy): domain Bacteria; phylum Bacteroidota; class Bacteroidia; order Bacteroidales; family Muribaculaceae; genus CAG-873. The sequence continues at coordinate 25,795 of SFNC01000007.1, read as the reverse complement.
CTCTCTGCCCGATGGCGATGACCCCGATTCTTTCGCCCAAAGCCATACCGACACGGAGGTTGAAGCCTATCTCGCCGAGAACGAGACCGACTTTATTCGCTTCAAGACCGACATTCTGCTTGGCAACGCCGGCAACGACCCCATCCGCCGCGCCTCTGCCATAAACGATATTGTGCGCAGTATTTCCGTGATTCCCGACCCTATCACGCGCAACGTATACATGGACGAGTGCTCGCGGCGCTTCAACATCAAGGAGTCTGTTATCAGCCTCAGTGTGGACAAGTTACGCGAAGAGCAGAAAGAGGCCGACTGGAAAAAACAGCAGCACAGACAGGTAGACTCGGAGCCCCCCGCCACCACTGCTGCCGGACAAGCTGCCGAGGCACAGACCGTTGTCGCCGCCACCACTCAGCCTGAAAAAGCGCCGGTGCCCAAGGCTATGTCCGACATCGAAAGCTTTATGCGGCCCTTCGAGCGCGAACTGCTGCGCTATGTTCTGCGCTATGGCGTTATGAGTATCGCCACTTTCGAGACCGAGGATGGCGGCACTGATTCCTTCAGCGTGATGCAGTTTCTCGACAGCGAGATGTCGTCCGACGGGATAACGTTTACCAGCCCCGTGCATGTGCGCGTATGGAATGCCGCAATGCAGATTTCGCAGAACTGGGAGGCCGATTATAAGGAATTTGAGACAACGCTTGCATCAAAGCGCAAGGAGCTGATGGACAAGGGAATAGAACTGATACGCCTGGAAGCCACCGACCTTGGCGACATACACGCGCGCGAGCTGAAACTGCAGGAAGACACCGACAGCGAGATAGACCGCCTGCGCACCGAGTTCAGCCGGTATTACATTGAGCGACAGGTTATTAACGACCCGAACGACGAGGTGCGTCGCCTGGCCACCGACCTTGTCAGCGACAAATACGTCCTCAGCAAAATCTACAGCAAATACGCCAAGGTGGAGACCGAGGAGGAGCGGCTTGACGAGCTGGTTCCGCGCGCGTTGGCCGAGCTGAGGCACGCCATACTCACCACGCAGATTGATGCCGTGAAACAGCGCATTGCAACGGCGTCGGCAGCCGGAGACATGGCAACCGTAAAGTCCTCAATGACAGAGCTTATGGAGCTGAATACGCTAAAATCGCAGTTCGCCGAATTTCTTGGCGACCGCATTGTTACGCCCACGCCACGGACACTACGCTGAGCCGGCGCAATGCCCTTATCGGCGCCCGCGAATAAAGCGCTTGAATGCCTTTTTGCAGTTGCGGCGGCGCTCGTAACGGTCTTTTGCCGCAATCCACTCGGGCAGTAGCGAGTCGGGCAAACCCGCCTTATCTAAATATTTGGCTGTGAAAGTATTAAATATCTCTCCTGATTTGCAGAACCGCTGGAGGTTGTCGCGGCGGTCGCGCAACGACGGTGTGCGGAAATTCATGCGGTTTATGTCTATAACCCAGTAGTCATAAGGCTTTTGCGGGTTGAAGCACACATTTGTTTTATTAAGGTCGTGATGCAAAATACCCAGATTGTGCAAGCGGGCGGCAAAATCAGCGAAAGCGTCAAGGGCCTTGGGGTCGCTCATGACCGACTCCAGCGACTGCAGCTCCTGATAGCGGCAAATATAAAATGAATCCACCAGCGCCCCCCACCAGTTGTGTTTTTCCACATAGGCGAGCGGCTCGGGCGTCTTTACGCCTAATTCGGTAAGTTTCAGTCCATTATGATATGCGCGCTCGGCTTTTGTACGACGGAATCTGCGCGATATGCGACGTATGGCGTTAAACGGTTTGAAGCGCTTTACCACCACATCCGCGCCGCATACGTCCACGCGCCTCAGCTTGTTGCGCCCATCGAAAATCAGCTCACCGCAACCGTCAAAGCCGTCCGTGATCCTGAGCACATCCTCGGCTGTGATATATGGCCTGAATGCCGGGTTAATCTCTATTACCGTTCTCATTTCAAACGCCAGTAATTGAACCTCTTACGCATTTTGTACTTGCGAACAAGGTTCAGGGGTTTAGCCTTAAGGGAAACCTTGTGATTCGCTATAAAATCGTCCACAGCATCCAGTATTCTGGCGCAGTTTCGGCCGTCGCGATAAGGGTCCTGGTTATTGATATATTTGCTGATTTCGGCCATAAGCTCGGGCGGATAAGTAAGTGCCTTGTCTATGGCCACCTCTATTTCGGATGTTTCATGCACGTCCAGCAACCAGGGGCCGGGGTTTGTATTCCGGAATGTCACCACCGGCTTCTGCAGGAGCATGTACTCGATGATAATGCTTGACGAATCGCACAGCATCACATCCGTCTGCCGGTAAGTGTCCGCGCCCTCGCCGAACCGCTTGAATGTCACATTGGGACAATCGGCCTCAAGTTTTTTGTAGTCCTCAAGCAGAGCCGGGTCAGTGAGCTTGGGATGGAAGATTATTATCCATTTCCAATCCCGTTTCTGCGCCAACTGCCTGATAACCGGCAACATAGTGTAGACCGAGGTGATTCCCTTGGTGAAAGTGGTGGAATAGAGTATTGTGGGCGGATTATGCAGGGTGTTGTCTGTCGGCCGGTCAAAAAATGTGTCGTTTTTCGCCCAACCTGTCTCATATACCTTGAAAAATCCGAGTTTTTTCTCCAGTTTCTTAAACGGTTCTGTTGCCGCCGGCCCCTGCGTGCAGTAAATATCGAACCATCCGCGTATCCTGAAGTGGCTGTATCTGTCGTTTGGGCGTTTAAAGATTGGATATCCGTGAAATAGCGCCACCTTTACGCCCGGGAAAAAATGCGGGATATAATTTCCGGGGGCAAAAACGGCCACAGGATTGAATTCCTTTACCTGCTCTATTGTGGTGAGCCGTTCCTCGCCTTGAACGAGCATATCCGGACACGACGGCTCCAGATACCAGGCCACGCGATGGCCGCGCCGCCTTATCTCATCCTGTAGCGGGCGTAATATTCCATAAGAATACGACAGCGTGGCAAACAGCAGGTAGTTCATTAACTGTCAGAGGATTGAAAGTTGCGACATCTCATCGTACTCGCACCAGTCGGGGTCTTCCTCGGCGCTGAGTTCCAGCGGCAGCAGCGGCAGTTCGGCGAGACATTCGTTAAGTTTGCGCGTAAAAATGTGCGTTGACAGCGTGTAAAAGACCCAGTTACGCTCTCCGGCGCCGGTGTAGATGCCGGTCATAACGGCCACGGGGTCCTTGGCAAACTCCATCTCAAGCGCCTCCGTAACCTTCTCCATAAGCTCGGCCGTGCTGTCATCGGGCATGTTTGCGTCAGGGCTGTCCGAGTATTTCCAGGTGATTGTAAAGCGAATATGGAACCGCGGGTTAGAGCGGAATTTCTGCACATCGGCACAACCGGATACCATAATAAGGCGACCGTCATCGGCCTCGGCCGGTGCGGTCCACCATTCTGCGTTTCTATAGTCTTTTGCTTCCATTTCAAAATAAAAAAGGGGCCGGGTATAAGCCGGGTTATGTGGATGCGGTACTGTCCGCAAGCGGAGACACCGCGACCCGTCCGTCATTTATCTGCGACGCCCATTACTGGACGCCTTTAGCAGTCTACCCCCCGGCAATGGGCGAGCCACCCTTAAATGCCGGTGTACTTGACCTTGCAACCCATAAGACGTGCGGCACGCTATGTTACCATAACGCCCGGTGGGCTCTTACCCCACCTTTTCACCCTTGCCGCCTCTTGGATACGGGCGGCGGTTATTTTCTGTCACGCTGCTCGGCCATTACTGACCGCCGGCAGATTAACCGGTATGGCGCTCTTTGTTGCCCGGACTTTCCTCACGCCGCCCATACGTCGGCGCGCGACGGACTCCCGGCCCCGGATATGTGGCGTAAATGCCTGTGTATTACAGGTATCCCTTTATGATACCACGCTTTGCGTTGCGGACAAAGAGGATGATTTCGTCGCGCTCGGGCGTGGCGGGGAGCTCGGCCTCGATACGTGCCACGGCATCAGATACATTGAGTCCGGACAGATACAGGAAACGGTAAATGTCCTGGATGTCGCGGATTGTCTCGCTGCTGAAGTTGCGGCGACGCAGGCCGATAGAGTTGACGCCGGCATAGCAGATGGGCTCGCGGGCGGCCTTTACGTAAGGGGGAATATCCTTGTTGACAAGCGCACCGCCCTGAATCATGATGTGGGAGCCGAGGTGGCAGAACTGGTGCACAAGTGTGCCGCCGCCGATAACGGCGTAATCGTCCACAACAACCTCTCCGGCCAGCTGCGATGCGTTGCTGATAATCACGTTATTGCCTACCACACAGTCGTGTGCGACGTGGCTGTATGCCATAATCAGGCAGTTGTTGCCTACAACAGTCTTGCCTTTCGAGGCCGTTCCGCGGTGGATGGTAACGCACTCACGGATGGTTGTATTGTCACCGATGATGGCTGTGGTCTCCTCGCCGCGGAACTTAAGGTCCTGGGGAACGGCACCGATAACGGCACCGGGGAAAATGGTGCAGTTTTTACCGATACGGGCACCCTCGCAGATTGTCACATTGCTGCCGATGCGTGTGCCTTCGCCAATTTCGACATTCTGGTCTATGGTCACGAACGGGTCAATAACCACACTGGGAGCCAGTTTGGCCCCGGGATGTATATATGCTAACGGCTGTTTCATAATTACTTGTTTTTGATAATCTGAGCCATAAACTCACATTCGCACACCAGTTTTTCGCCTATAAATGCGCGGCCTTTCATCATAGCGCAGCCACGGCGCAGTTCCGTGAGGAACGATACGTGGAAGATGAGAGTGTCGCCGGGCACTACCTTCTGGCGGAACTTCACATTGTCAATCTTCATGAAGTAGGTGGAGTAGCGTTCGGGGTCATCTACAGTGCTGAGTACCAGCATGCCGCCGGTCTGGGCCATGGCCTCCACCAGCAGAACGCCGGGCATTACGGGCTCCTGCGGGAAGTGTCCCTGGAAGAAGGGCTCGTTTACGGTTACATTCTTTATGCCGACGATGAATTTCTCGTCCATGTCGATAATCTTGTCCACCAGCAGGAACGGGTAGCGGTGCGGGAGCAGCTCGCGAATACGGTTGTTGTCCATGATTGGCGGCAGATTGGGGTTGTATACCGGGGCTATTACGTCCATGCGCTTTACGTCGCGGCGTAACAGTTTGGCCAGCTTGGCATTGATGGTGTGGCCCGGGCGTGTTGCCAGCACACGGCCCTTCATGGGACGGCCGATAAGTGCTATATCGCCGATTACATCCAGGAGCTTGTGGCGCGCCGGCTCATTGTCGAAATACAGAGGCTTCTCGTTTATGAATCCGAAGTCCTTGACGTGCTTGTGCGGCGCGTTCATTATGTCGGCGATATGGTCCAGCTGTTCCTGACCCAGGGGAGTGTCGTAGATGACAATGGCATTCTCCAGGTCGCCGCCCTTGATGAGGTTTGCCTGCAGCAGGGCCTCTATCTCGCGCACGAAAACAAATGTGCGGCAGGGTGCGATTTCCTGCTTGAAGTCAGCGATATTGTCAAGTGTGGCGTACTGGTTGCCAAGTACGGGGCTGTTATAGTTGATTTTAACGTCAACGTTGAAGTTATCGTCGGGCAGAACCACGATTTTGGCACCGGTTTCCTCGTCCACAACCTCCATTTTGTGGCGGATGATGAGGAATTCCTTGTCGGCGTTCTGCTCTTCCAGTCCCACACGCTCTATGGCGTTGGCATATTCTTTCGCACTGCCGTCAAGGATAGGCAGTTCCGCGCCGTTGACCTGAATGAGGACATTGTCGACGCCGGCAGCATAGAGAGCGGCCATAGCGTGCTCGATGGTGCTTACCGACACTCCGGATTTTGCGATAACAGTACCACGGTTGGTGGCCACCACATTTTCGGCAACAGCCTCTATAACAGGCATTCCGTCTATATCGACGCGCTGGATGGCATAGCCGTGATTCTCGTGGGCGGGCATGAATTTTGCCTCGATTTCTTCTCCGGTATGGAGACCTTTGCCCTTGACTACAAATGAGTCTTTAAGCGTAAGTTGCTTCATATCTTTCGTTGTTATTTTTCTGATTTGGGGATGTTGCGGACAGCGTTATAAATTTCCGGGAGGCGACGCAGAAGCGCAGACTGCCGCAAAAAGTCGCGCGCCGGGATAGCCGGATAGCCCATTATCTGACATCCGGATTCCACATTATTGGGGACTCCCGACTGGGCGCCGATATGCACGCCATCGCCCACGGTGATGTGTCCGGCAAAGCCTACCTGGCCGCCTATCATGCACTTGCTGCCTATTTTAGCCGAGCCGGCAACACCTGTCTGCGCGGCAATAACAGTATCGCTGCCTACGGTGGTGTTGTGCGCCAGCTGTATGAGGTTGTCAAGTTTTACGCCGCGTTCCACCACGGTACTGCCCATAGTGGCGCGGTCTATAGTGGTATTGGCGCCGATTTCCACATCGTCCTGAATCACTACTATGCCAAGCTGCGGGATTTTGTGGTAGTGGCCCTCGGCATCCGGCGCGAAACCGAAACCGTCGGCACCGATAACAGCACCGGCATGAATGACACAACGGGCGCCTATTTTACAGCCGTGGTAGATGCGCACACCGGGATATATAATGGTGTCTTCGCCTAATTCTACTCCGTCGCCGATATATGCCTGAGGATAAATCTTGACGCCTTTGCCGAGCTTTACGCCCTTGCCGATGTATGCAAACGCACCGATATAGGCATCTTCGGGGATTTCCACGCCATCAGCTACATGCGCAGGCTCCTCCCTGCCTGTCGGTGTCTGGTTCATTGCCTGCGCTGCCATTGTCATGAGCTGAGACAGCGTCTCGTACGGGTTCTCAACGCGTATCAAGGTGGCCGGAACAGGGTATTCGGCTGTAAATCCGGTACTTACTATCACTGCAGAAGCACCGGTATTATAAATGAAATGTGTATATTTAGGATTTGCCAAGAAGGTAATATCGCCGGCTCCGGCCTCTTCTATCTTAGCAAAATTGCTTATTCTGACGTTCTCGTCGCCTTCAACACTGCCTCCTACGAAGGAAGCGATTTGTGCAGCGGTAAATTCCATTACGATTTGTACATGTACGTTTTGATTCGGAGTGCAAAGTTAAGAAATCTAAATGAAATAACCTAATTTACACCACAAATAATCCCTGACGGCGAAGTTTAGCGACATTTCCGCGCTTAAAAATGAGGCAAAACCAAGTTATTTTTTGCGGTGGGAATGTTCCGGCCGACCATTCAATGACAAAAACAGCCTCCCTGCCATCGTACCTTTGCATAAAAAAGTTTCACCATGATGCACAATTTAGCTCCCACTCATTCCGGCGACATTATCGTCGCTCCCCGTCCGCGCATAATTTGCACAGACACAGACATCACGCCGCTCTGCGATGCCGGCGACAACACTGTTATCTGCTATCGCGACCGCGAACTTTTGCAAGTTGACGCGCAGACCGGCGACAGCACCACAATCGCTGCACTGCCGTCAAAACCACTGTGCGCGGCTGTCATATCCGATATTATAATAGTAATGACCGACAGCGGTCCCTTCCGCATAACCCGTGATGCGGAAGGCAAGCTTGTTCCCGCCGGCATACTCCCGTCCACACCGCCCGTCATGTTCTCGGCACGTTCCGCGGGCTCGTACTCGGCCGACATAGCCGCTGTGCGCGTCGACTCGCTGCCTGCGGCTTTTGTGGCCGCATATTCCGAAATGGCCGCCAAGGCCTCCGCCGCCGGGCTGTCGGTACAGCCCGTGATGGCCCGCTACCGCCTGCTTGACAATGCAGGCAGACAGCTGTATGTCTCTCAGCCTGTCGCGGTAGTTCCGCGCGGCGGGGCTCCGCTGTCCTCGCCGCTGTCCTTTGCCTACACCACCGACGATAAAGGCAATCGCACCACCGTCGCCACCCAGCTTTCCCTGCCGGCGTACGCTCTGCATTACGACATCGCCGACACGCTGTCCGCTCCCTGGGCCGACATTGTCGCCGCCATGGAGATACAGATTTCGCCACAGTTCCACCCTATAGCCTCCGGCAGCGGCCAACTGTCCTACAGCCGCGACGGTGACAGCGTTACCCTGCACCATCCCGGCATCAGCCGCGCCATGAATCCCGCCAACATGGCCGCATGCTCGGCCCGCTTCGAGGCCCTTGCCATAACCGTTGCAAAGATTCCGTTTCCATTCCGTACTGCAACGTCGGCAGATATTCCCGTAACCTCATCCGGCACGGCTCTGTCGCAGGCCGATGCACTCGCCACGGCTCTCTCCCGTGGCATAGACCTGAGTTCGCCGGCAGCCACTCTACAGTTTTCGGCACAGCATTGCGCAGTCTCCTCCAACACTGTTGCCTGGGCAGGAATAAAATCCCTGCATGCTCCGGCGCCGTCCCCGGCGGTCTTTGCCCTTTCTACACTCGCCGAACGCCGGTGGACCGCAGTATCAAGGGTAAAATTTGCAAACGGAGACTGTGTGATAACCGCACACAGCGGCTCGTCGGCTCCGCAGACTCTCTCTCCCTTCATCGCATATCCCGAGCCCGATGCAGTGGAGCTCGCCGTTTCGCTTACCGTGGACGGCGTATCACGGTCAATTGTGGTCCCTCTGCATAACGACCCGTCCGGACGTTTCAGCATCTACACCGCCGATAGCCCCACGCCTGTGGCTCTTTCGGACGATATGCTGGAGATTGACCTTGGCGAGGCGTACAGTTTCCCCGTTCACGACAGCTATATGGTTGCCGTCGCAGACAGTGCCGACCCACTTGTCCCGCTATCTTATAGACGCTGTGTATCCGCCGTAAATGCCATTGTTCCCGCCCGTTCCTCGGACGCCGCATGGGATTATGGACGCAACCGGTTCTTTGTCTTCACCGACACCGGCACTTACAGACTAATCTCAAAATCGGGCGCCGCCGGAGCATCCATGTCGTTGATGTCCGGCATCCGGGTAAAGGACTGCAAGCATGTAGCCGTGGGCGATGATGCCGTCTATGCACTTGCCGACGGCACTCTGCACGCTCTTTCAGGCTCCGCACACAAGGTACTGGGCTCTGACATTCCCGGCGACATCGTAGCTTTTTCGCACGTCTCACGTGCCATAATCACCGCGGACACCAACGACAATGTCGCCCGGGTATATCCGCTGTGGCTTGCGGACAAATATAAGAAGCTGAAACTCGACGTGCCTTATTACACCGTTGACCTGTGCGCGCTCGCACCGGACATGACAGGCCCGGTTTTCGGTCTGCTGAACACATCTGACGGGCTTACAGACATCGCCAATCCTGTAAACCCGGATAACAACGTACCGGGATGTTACATTATGCTCCCGTTCGCCTCAGCCGCGAAAATCCTCACGGAGTACGCAGACGCCACAATCTCCGTTTCCCGCCGTTACATCACGGACGGACGCATGGCGGTTCTGATGCGCCTGAACATCAAGGGCAAGCTGACAGCACCGGTACGCATCCCCTACCCGACCGCAAAACCCGACAACCTTCGACTGACAATCCGCGGCACCTTTTCGCCTCGGACTATCATAGGGCGGTAAGACGATGACGGGCCGATCCCCGCATTTACAGAGACCGGCCCGCATATATTGTCTATGCGACTTTTATTTTATCAGATACTGCGACGAGATGGACTCGTTGCTGTGTACGCGACGGATAGTGTCGGCGAACAGATGGGCTACGGACAGCACCGTCACCTTCTTGCAATCCTTGTGGTAAGGGATGGAGTTGGTGAAGATTATCTCCTGCAGGGCGCTGTCGGTAACGCGCTGCGAGGCCGGGTCGCTCATGATTGCATGGGTTGCGATGGCACGTACCGAGCGCGCACCCTTTTCCATCATTAGGTCGGCGGCACGGGTTATTGTACCGGCAGTGTCCACCATATCGTCTATAAGAATAACGTTTTTGTCCTGTACATCACCGATAATGGTCATCTGCGCCACCACATTGGCACGGGCGCGGAGCTTATGGCAAAGCACATAGGGGACTCCCAGATACTTGGCATAGTTGTTTACGCGTTTTGCGCCGCCGGCATCCGGCGATGCGAGCACCAGATTCTCCAGCTTGAGCGACTGGATGTACGGCAGGAAAACGCTCGAGGCCAGGAGGTGGTCCAGAGGAATATTGAAGAATCCCTGAATCTGGTCTGCATGAAGGTCCATGGTAATAATGCGGTCGGCACCGGCGGCTGTGAGAAGATCCGCCACCAGTTTCGCGGCAATAGACACACGCGGCTTGTCCTTGCGGTCCTGGCGAGCCCATCCGAAGTAAGGGATTACAGCGATAATCTGGGCGGCAGAGGCACGCTTGGCGGCATCAATCATCAACAGGAGCTCCATAAGGTTGTCCGAGGTCGGGAAAGTGGACTGCACGATATAGACTTCGCAACCACGTATGGTTTCCTCGAAGCAAACTTCAAACTCGCCGTCAGCGAAGTGGTCTACTTTGATTTTACCGAGTTCAACACCAAGGTCGCGGCAGATTTCCTCAGCCATGTAACGCGAGGCTGTGCCGCTGAAAATTTTAAAGGGGGCGTTAGCGGTATTCATACAATCTTTTGTAGTGATTGGGGTTTCTTAGTGCAAAGATACGTGTTATTCGCTTACTATGCAAGAGTGACGGGATATTTATTTGCCTGTTCCCCTGTGCGAGAATCGCAACACGCTGGCTCCGTGAGCCTTAAGAGGCACACAGATAGGAGAATCAGCCACAAGATTTATCTTGCGGCGCACGCCGGACACAAGGTCGGTGGCCATATATGTGCGTTGCGGGGTGCCAAGGCAGTCAAACGCATGCTGCGGAATGATAACGGCATTGTCCTCGGCATCGCTGCCGCCGAAGTTTACCACTATCAGCAGCGTCTCGTCGGCTGTAGCTCGCATATATGCGTAGCGCCGATGCGGATTAAACTGCGGATTATGATAGTTGACGTACATGAGGTCGAAGAACGCGCCGTGGCTTGCTGCCGCGTCTCCGTTTATGATTTTCAGGACGGTGGCGTATTCCTGGCGCAGCTGCTTCTCGGCGTGAGTGAGTTTGTCGCCCGAGCAAGCCCCGTGGTCCAGATCGCGGCGAAGAGTGTCCAGACTCCAGTAATCGAAAATTGTAGTGCGCCCGTCATGTCCCGAGAATCCCTCGGCATCCGCGCCGGGCTCGCCGATTTCCTGGCCCATGTAAATCATCATGGCACCGGTGTTTATGGTGGAGCTGACAACCAGCGACGGCAATACGGTATCTGCGGCGCCGGCATACTGCACGGACGCGTACCGCTGCTCGTCATGATTCTCCAGGAAGTTGAGCATGTGTCCCGATATGCCCTCCACGGTCTGCCAGCAGGAGGTGAGCTGGGCGGCCGAAAGGTTACCGCACTGGATGCCGCGAAGGGTGTCGTACAGCGTAACTTTGTCGTAAAGATAATCGAATCCGCCATAGAAGATATATGGACGGTACAGCGCCACATCGTATATCTCGGCGATGAAAATCAGCTGCGGATATTTTGCCTTTACCTTCTCTATGGCCCAGTGCCAGAATTCCACCGGCACCATGTGCACCATATCGCAGCGCAGGCCGTCAATATTCTTGGAGGCCCAGAACATCAGGATATCCAGCATCTTATGCCACGTGTCCGGAATGGGGTCGAAATGCCGCGTACCGTTTCCGGGATCCACGCCATAGTTCAGCTTCACGGTCTCGTACCAGTCGTTGACTGTGGGGAACGCCGAGAAACAGTCGTTTCCCGTGGCCCGTGCCGGAAACTCTATGTAGGCGTCATCGCCCTCGCCGAGGTTCACGCCCTGCGGGGCGAACTTCTGCCGCGGGATATAATAGAAGTTATTGGACGGGCAGAAGAACATGTCTGTGTTGTCATCGGCTCCCAAATCACGCACGCCGGCAGGAGCGGCATCGGAATGGTATTCGCGCGCCACATGGTTGGGGACAAAGTCAATAATCACTTTCATCCCGGCGCGGTGTGTGCGCTCCACCAGTTTCTCGAACTCACGCATACGCGCGGGCACATCCTCGGCCAAGTCCGGGTCTATGTCATAATAATCCGTTATGGCATACGGACTTCCCGCCTTGCCTTTTATGACATGCGGGTTGTTGCGCGCAATCCCGAATCGGGTGTAATCGGCATCGTGCGCATGTTCTATAACACCGGTATACCACACATGGGTGGTGCCCAACGACTTGATATGGTCCAGAACCGCAGGAGTTATATCGTTCAGTTTGCCCGATCCATTACGGTATATAGGCCCGTTTGCAACCGGATTCTCGCAATAATTGGTATAAAGCCGCGGTAACAGCTGGTATATGACTGGACGTTCTGTCCTCTCTTGACTTGTCTGCATGGTCTGAGGTTTATTTTTTCTGTTTACATGATGATGAAATGGGGCAGTCCGTGCATCCGAACGAGCATCCGCTACTTTGTCCGCGACGACGCCGTGCCACCAGTCTTACAACCGGTATGACTATCGCTGCCGCGATGATTGCGATTACTGCTATGAGCTGCCAGTCCATCCTATTTCTTTTTCTTGCCCAGCTGGCGGTTAAGCGCCGCCGGAGTCAGTGTGTCGGGGTACTCTGCAAAGGGCAGCTTCAGGGTGCAGCCCTGCGCGTATCTGGAGCATCCGTAAGCGGTGCGGCCTTTCAGTATATGTCCCTCGCCGCAGAGCGGGCACACTATCTGTTCAAGTTTGGTTATCCGGGGGTTACGCGCAGCGGCGCCGTCGCGCGACGTGGATTTGCCGGAGGACTTTTTCTCCACATTCTCCACCTGGATTCGCTGTCCCGAATTGTCATTCAGGACATTGCGTACTATATCGGTGACCATCTCCTTGAGCTGGTCTATAAACTCGGCGGCCGAGTATGTGCCGCGCTCTATGCGGCGCAGGCGGTTCTCCCACAGGCCGGTGAGCTTGGCGCTTTTCAGCAACGGCGACTTGATGGTGTCTATCAGCGCAATTCCGGCCGCGGTTACTGCGATATTCTTGCGCTCGCGGCGTATGTATTTGCGCTTGAACAGCGTCTCGATAATCGCCGCACGGGTAGACGGGCGGCCGATGCCGTTTTCCTTCATCGCCTCGCGCAGTTCCTCGTCGTCCACGGTCTTTCCGGCAGTCTCCATTGCCCGCAACAGCGTGCCCTCGGTGTACGGTTTGGGTGGCTGAGTGGTCTTCTTTACCAGACCGGGCTTGTGCGGGCCGCTCTCGCCCTTTGCAAACGCCGGGAGAATGGCCTGCTCGCCGTCCGCTGTTTTATTATCCTCTTTGGCTTCGGTACTCAGCGCGCGCCAGCCCGGCTCTATTATCACCTTTCCGGTTGCCTTGAATTCCATATCACCGGCTTTGCCGAGGACTGTAGTAGTGGAGAATACACAGTCGGGATAAAAAGCCGCGATAAATCGCATGGCGATAAGGTGATACATCAGACGCTCGTTGCCCGTGAGCACGGACGGCGACTCACCGGTGGGGATAATAGCATGGTGGTCTGTGACTTTGGAGTTGTCAAAGACTTTTTTGCTCTTGGGGAGCTTGCCCGCCAGCAAGGGCGCGGTGACATTGGCGTAAGGGGTCATCCGCCTGAGTATGTCCGGCACCTTTACGTATATGTCATCGGTGAGGTAAGTGGTATCCACACGCGGATACGTGGTTACTTTTTTCTCGTAAAGCGACTGTATCAGCGACAGCGACTCGTCGGCTGTCCAGCCCCAGCGCTTGTTGCACTCCACCTGCAGGGAGGTGAGGTCAAAGAGGCGCTGCGGCGATTCCTTGCCGCGTTTCTCGGAGACATCGGTGATTACAAATGACTTGCCGTTAACGACGGCGAGCGCTTCGTTTGCTTCCTGTTCGGATTTATAACGCCCCGACGTGGCATTGAACGTCACATCGCGGTAAACGGTTTTCAGTTCCCAGAAGTCTTCAGGCTTAAACTCGGTAATCGCGCGATGCCGCTCCACTATAAGGGCGAGTGTTGGCGTCTGCACACGCCCCACCGACAGCACGCTCTCGCCGCGGTTACCGTATTTTATAGTATAAAGGCGGGTGGCATTCAGTCCCAGGACCCAGTCGCCTATGGCGCGGGACAGCCCCGCGTAATACAGATTATCGAAATCCTCAGATGGCCTGAGCTCTCGGAATCCACTGCGTATGGACTCATCCGTGAGCGACGATATCCACAGGCGCTTTACCGGACAGCCGACATTAGCCTTCTGCATCACCCACCGCTGTATCAGCTCGCCCTCCTGGCCGGCATCACCGCAGTTTATCACCTCGTCGGCCTTGGATATCAGGCTCTCTATAACCTTGAACTGAGCCTCTATTCCACGGTCCGTGATTAGCTTTATGCCGAACTTGGGAGGTATCATCGGCAGCGTCATCATGTCCCAGCGGCGCCACGCGGGGGTATAGTCGCCGGGCTCTTTCAGACAGCACAGGTGTCCGAAAGTCCAGGTGACGCAATAGCCGTTACCCTCGTAGAAGCCGTCGTGACGTGACTTAGCTCCCAAGATGGCCGCTATGTCGCGGGCGACACTCGGTTTCTCGGTAATGCAGACTTTCATCGCCGGAAGTTACTGGTTCTCAGCCTTTTTCGCCTCATTCCAGAACACATCCATCTCGGCCAGTGTCATGTCGCGCAGGTGCTTGCCCTGCTCCTTGGCGCGCTGCTCTATATGGTTGAAGCGGTGTATGAACTTGCGGTTGGTGTGCTCGAGGGCATTCTCGGGATTCACATCGTAAAGGCGGGCGGCGTTTATCACCGCGAACAGCAAATCTCCGAATTCGGCCTCCAGGCGGGCGTGGTCGGCATTTTCTATTTCGCGGTTCACCTCCGACGCCTCCTCGCGGACTTTATCCCACACATCCTCGCGCTTCTCCCAGTCAAAGCCCACATTCGCGGCCTTTTCCTGTATGCGATAGGCTTTTATCATCGCCGGAAGGGCCTCAGGAACGCCGGCAAGCACGGTGGTGTTGCCGCCTTTTTCCTTGAGTTTCAGCTCTTCCCAGTTGCGCAGAACATCGTCGGTGCCGTTAACTTTGACGTCACCGAAGATGTGCGGATGGCGGAATATCAGTTTGTCGTTGAGCGAATCGGCCACATCGGCAATGTCGAATGCGGCCTTTTCCTCGCCGATTTTTGCATAAAAGAGAATATGCAGCAGCACATCGCCGAGTTCCTTGCGGATTTCAGCGCTGTTGTCCTTAAGCAGTGCTTGTGCAAGCTCGTATGTTTCCTCTATGGTGTTGGGGCGCAGGCTTTCGTTGGTCTGCTTGGCGTCCCACGGGCACTTGACGCGCAGGATATCCAGCGTGTCCATTACCCTGCCGAGGGCGGCAAGTTTTTCCTCGCGTGTGTGTGACATTACTTAATTTTTAGGACTCGGCCTGACGCTCGGCATATACCTTGACGCCGTCCTTGAGCCATTCAACAAACGCTTCTACACTCTCGTCGTAAACACGGGGCTTGGCAAGCGGAGTGCCTTCATTATCAAGCAGTACATAATACGGCTGACTGTTTATACCGAATTTGTATCGCTGCAGATAGCTCCATTGCTCGCCTACGGTGCTGATTTTCACTTGCTTGCCATTTTCCTCAACGGTGTAAGGCTTGGGCAGGTCGGCTTTTTCGTCCACCATAAGCTTAATCAGTACATAGTCCTTTTCTATGAGAGAGCGTACCGACTCATTGTCGAAAACAGCACCCTCCATCTTGCGGCAGTTTACGCAAGCGTATCCCGAGAAGTCAAGCAGCACGGGCTTTTCGTTCTCCGCGGCGTACTTCATGCCGGCATCGTAGTCGTCAAACTCGTGGAACTCACCGCCATAAAGGTTGAAGTCCTGGGTGCTCAGCGGCGGCGCGAAAGCGCTGATGCTCTTGAGGGGCGCACCCCACAGGCCGGGAACCAGATAAACAGCAAAGCTGAAAGATGCCACGGCGAGGAAAAATCCGCCCACACTGGTGTGCGAGCGCTCGCTGTCGTGGCTGAAGCGCAGTTTACCAATCAGATACATGCCCAGGAGGACGAACAGGACAATCCATATCGCCACGAAAACTTCGCGGTCCAGGATGTGCCATCCGTAAGCGAGGTCGGCCACGGACAGGAATTTCAGCGACAGAATCAGCTCAATGAATCCGAGAATCACCTTCACCGAATTCATCCATCCGCCGGATTTGGGCATTTCCTTCAGCAGCGAGGGGAACAGCGCGAACAGCGTGAAGGGAATGGCGAGGCCAAGGGCGAAACCGCCCATGCCTATCGCCGGACCGATAATCGAACCGTTGGAGGCAGCCTCCACAAGCAGTGTGCCGATGATGGGGCCGGTGCAGGAGAATGACACCAGCACCAGCGTGAACGCCATGAAGAATATACTCAGCAGACCACCTGTGCGCTCGGCTTTACCGTCCGTGGCAGTACTCCATTTCGAGGGCAGCTTTATGTCGAAACCTCCGAAGAAAGATATTGCAAACAGCACCAGCAGGGCAAAGAAAATGAGATTGAATACCGCGCTGGTAGCGATGTCATTGAGTTTTCCGGCGCCAAAAATCATTGTTATGGCAATGCCGAGAGCCAGAAAGATTACTATAATGGAAAGACCGTATATAGAGGCGTCCATCAGCGAACGTGAGCGCTTTTTCGTCTTTTTCAGGAAAAACGAAAGCGTCATCGGAATCATGGGCCATACACAGGGAGTGAGCAGGGCGAGCAGACCGCCCAAGAATCCCATAATCAGCAAGGTAAGCCATGACGAATTTCCGGATGCAGGGACTGTAAACTCGCTGTTGTCCATGTCTACCGGCGCCCACCAGTCGGCGGTTGCCTGTGATACGGCCGGAGAATTCAGCACCGGAGTCACTGCGGTCTCGGCAGGAGTTTCCACACTGTCCGCAACGGGCGCGGGCGAGCCTATGGCGAGGTCGAAAGTCTCGGTTTTCGGCGGCTGACAAGTCTTGTCCGAGCACGACATGTACTTCACCGTGGAGCGCAGGTTCACTCCCTGCGTTCCCTCTGCAAGCGTGTAAGTGCGGGTAAAGTGTACGGTTCCGGTCCACTCGTGCAGTTCCAGCGCAAAGGCCGGGTCTATAATTTTACGTGCCGGCACAGAGGGTGTCAGTGCCGATGTAAACGTCAGTCCGTCAGGAGCGTCTACGGTTATAGTCGTAGGTACCGGGCCATCGGGGACTGCCTCGCTGTCATAAATATGATACCCGTCTTCTATGACGGCTGTCCATACTATTTTTCCCGAATGGGCATCAGTGGGAATCACCTCGGCCGACCACTTTACGGGGTCAACAATCTTGGCGAGTCCGACAGAAGCCACACATACCACGGCGGCGATAATTGCCAACAGGCGTTTCTGCATATAGAATCTTTTTTGTTTTGTTACTTAATCTTTAAGTTTACCACAGGAATGGTTTTCGGCGGCAGACAAGTCTCGTCGTTACAGCCCATAAAGGTTATCGAGCCGTTTATGGCTACTTTGTCTTTTGCGCCCGTGAGGCGGAAACGGCGTGTAAACGAGACATTCTTGCCCCAGAAAGTCAGAGCCATACCGAAAGTGGGATCCTGTTTTGTGACAGGAGCCTCCGAGGCCTTGAATCCCTCGAGGAACTTGACGCCCACACTTTTGGAGAAGTCAAGGACAGTGGGTTTGGGACCTCCCTTGGGGAGTTTGGTGCCATAAAGATGCCAGCCGTCGGCAACAAGGGCGCGTACAGTGAGGACACCCTCGGTATCCGAGGTCATTTTCACCGTTGTGCGCCAGCGTATTGCGTCCTGAGCCATGGCTGTACCAACGGCGAGAACGGCGGCGATTAGGAGGAGATAAAATCTTTTAAGCATATTAGGTTATATAAAACATTTAATACTATATGAATCAGCTGAGAGCGGCAATCGAAGCCTGGATAGAGGCGATTTTTGATGTGGCATCGGCCTGTTTGCGGCGCTCGGCTTCTACTACAGCCGCGGGTGCGTTGTTAACGAAACGCTCGTTGGACAGTTTCTTTTCCACGCTCTTTAGGAATCCCTGATAATATGCGAGGTCCTTGTTGAGGCGCTCCAGCTCGGCCTCCACGTCAATATTTGAAGTGACGGGAACATTGAATTCCACAGTGCCTACCATGAACTGAGCGGCGGCGGCATCCTTATCGGCAGCCTCGGCTATTGCGCTCACGTTTGCCAGCTTGCAGATAATGTCCTTGCGGACATCGTCGGGGAGTTTCACGCCCACAACGTTCAGCGACAGAGCCTCTTTGGGCGAGATGTTCTTGGAGGCGCGGACGGCGCGTACTCCCGAGACAATCTCCTTGGCCATCTCCATGGCTGAAGTGACTGCGGGGTCGTATTCTGCTGCCTCGGGCATCATTGCGTACATGATGGATTCGCCCTCCCTGCGGTCGGCGATATGCTGCCACAGTTCCTCGGTGATGAAAGGCATGAAGGGGTGCAGCAGACGCAACAGAGCGTCAAAGTAGTTGAGGACAGTGTCGTAAGTCTTTCCGTCAACAGGCTGACCGTAAGCGGGTTTCACCATTTCCAGATACCATGACGAGAACTCGTCGCGCACCAGACGGTAAACGGCCATCAGCGCCTCGGAAATGCGGAACTTATCGAACAGGTCGTTGATTTCCGTGATGGCGGCGCTCATCTTTGCCGCGAACCACTTGTCGGCTCCGGCGCAGACTACGGGCTGCGCGGCCTCGCGGTCTACCTCCCAGCCCTTTACCAGGCGGAAAGCATTCCACAGTTTGTTGCAGAAATTACGTCCCTGCTCGCACAGCTTGTCATCGTAAAGGATGTCATTTCCGGCAGGAGCCGAGAGCATCATGCCCATACGCACGCCGTCGGCGCCATAAGTGGCGATAAGATCCAGCGGGTCAGGGCTGTTGCCGAGGCTCTTGGACATCTTGCGGCCGAGAGCATCGCGCACGATACCGGTGAAATAAACATTCTTGAAGGGCATTTCGCCGACATATTCGTAACCGGCGAAAATCATTCGGGCCACCCAGAAGAAAATAATGTCCGGACCGGTGACAAGGGTGGTTGTAGGATAGTAATATTTTATTTCCTCGTTACCGGGGTTGTTGATACCGTCGAACAGAGTGATGGGCCACAGCCACGACGAGAACCAGGTGTCCAGTGCGCCCTCGTCCTGAGTGAGATCATCGAGCTGCAGAGCGTCATTGCCGGACTGCTCGCGAGCCACCAAAAGTGCTTCTTCTTTGTTTTCGGCCACAGCGAACTGTTCGCTGCCGTCGGGAGCAGTGTAGTACCATGCCGGGATGCGGTGTCCCCACCACAGCTGACGGCTGATGCACCAGTCCTGGATGTTCTCGAGCCATACACGGTAAGTGTTTTTGTATTTCTCGGGCACGAATTTAATCTCGTTATCCATAACGGGCGAGAGGCAACGCTCGGCAAAGTGCTTCATGTTCACGAACCACTGCATGGACAGGCGGGGTTCAATGGGCGCCTTAGTGCGCTCGCTGAGGCCTACATTGTTAACATAGTCCTCAACCTTTTCCATCAGGCCGGCCTCGGCGAGGTCCTTTTCTATCTGCTTGCGAACATCAAAACGGTCCATGCCCACATACATTCCGGCAGCCTCGCTGACAGTAGCGTCCTCGTTGAAGATGTCAATGGTCTCCAGATTGTGCTTCTTACCCAGCATGTTGTCGTTCTTGTCATGCGCGGGAGTCACCTTAAGACAACCGGTACCGAACTCAATGTCCACATATCGGTCCTCGATAACGGGAATCACGCGGTTAACCAGGGGCACAATCACCTTTTTGCCCTTAAGCCACTGATTCTTGGGGTCTTTGGGGTTTATGCACATTGCGGTATCGCCCATGATGGTTTCGGGGCGGGTAGTGGCCACAACGGCGTAACGGCCCTCGGGGTCGTCTGCCACATAATAGCGCAGGTAATAGAGTTTGGACTGCTCCTGCTCGTAGAACACTTCATCGTCCGAGATGGCGGTACGGTTCACGGGGTCCCAGTTCACCATACGCAGACCGCGGTATATGAGGCCTTTCTTGTACAGGTCCACAAATACTTTCACTACGGCCTTGCTGCGCTCCTCGTCCATGGTGAACGCGGTGCGGTCCCAGTCGCACGAAGCACCAAGTTTGCGCAGCTGCTGCAGGATTATACCGCCATGCTTGTGTGTCCAGTCCCAGGCATGCTCCAGGAACTGCTCGCGCGTAAGGTCGGTTTTCTTGATGCCCTCGGCAGCGAGCTTGGCTATAACCTTGGTTTCTGTGGAGATGGAAGCGTGGTCCGTACCGGGTACCCACAGGGCGTTTTTGCCCTGCATGCGGGCGCGGCGTACCAATACATCCTGTATAGTGTTGTTAAGCATGTGGCCCATGTGCAGGATGCCGGTCACATTTGGTGGCGGGATTACGATGGTATATGGCTCGCGGCCATCCGGCTCGCTGTGGAACAGTCTGTGTTCCATCCAATACTCGTACCATTTTTCCTCAACCTGACCGGGTTCATACTTGGACGCTATTGTGTTCATTGCAATTATGTTTATGATTATATATATAGATGTGTCTGAATTTATCGTACAAAGGTACAACTTTTTCACGAAAAAATCGTACCTTTGCATGCCTAAATTGTCAAATACAGATGATTGATGCCGACAAATACCCATTATTGAGCCGGATAGACTCGCCCGCCGACCTTCGCCGCCTTGACGTTGAAAGCCTGCCGACGCTGTGTGCCGAGATACGCCGGTACCTCATCACAGAGCTCAGTAGCAACCCGGGGCATTTCGCATCCAGCATGGGTTCCGTGGAGATTACCGTGGCCCTGCATTATGTGTTGGATACTCCGGAGGACCGTATAGTCTGGGACGTTGGGCATCAGGCATACGCCCACAAACTCCTGACCGGACGGCGCGACGCCTTCCACGGCAACCGCAAGATGGGCGGAATAAGCGGATTCCCCACCCCGGAGGAAAGCCCTTACGACACATTTACTGCCGGACACGCCTCTAATTCCATCTCGGCGGCGCTGGGCATGTCTGTGGCCGCCAGGCTTAAAGACAATGACAAAGTACGGCACACGGTGGCCGTAATCGGCGACGCCAGCATTAGCGGCGGCCTGGCTTTCGAGGGCCTCAACAATGCCGCCAACACCCCCAACAACCTTATGATTGTCCTTAACGACAATGATATGTCCATTGACAAAAACGTGGGGTCGTTACACTCTTATCTGGCACACATAAACACCTCAAAGCACTATAACAGCCTGAGGTACAACGTTTACCGCTTCTTCCGCCGCATCCACCTCATCGGCGACAACGGCAAGGGTTTCGTGCTGCGTTTCAACAATGCCATGAAGTCCCTTATCGGCGGCCAACAGAATATCTTCGAGGGACTTAACATACGATATTTCGGTCCTTTTGACGGCCACGACGTGCGAAAACTCGTAAAAGTCTTCAACGAGATAAAAGACATGGACGGCCCCAAAATCCTGCACCTGCGTACCGTAAAAGGCAAGGGCTACGCACCTGCCGAGGCCGACCCCGCAAACTGGCACGCGCCGGGAAAATTTGACCCGGAGACCGGCGTCAGACAGACCGGCAATTCCACCGTCCCGAAGTATCAGGATGTCTTCGGCCAGGCGCTCACCGCGCTTGCCGCCGAGAATCCCCGCATTGTCGCCATCACCGCGGCCATGCCCACCGGTACCTCCATATCCGTGATGCAGGAAGCATTCCCCGACCGTGTTTTTGACGTGGGCATCTCCGAGGGCCACGCCGTTACCTTTGCCGGCGGCCTTGCCAAAGAAGGACTGCTGCCGGTTGTGGGCATATATTCCAGCTTTCTGCAACGCGCCTACGACAGCATAATCCACGACGTGGCCATCCAGCATCTGCCCGTTGTCTTTGCCATAGACCGCGCAGGGCTTGTAGGCGAGGACGGCGTGACACACCATGGCGCTTTTGACCTGGCATATTTAGACGTAATACCGGGCATGACCATCTCCGCGCCCTCCGACGCAGAGAGCCTCCGCAACCTCCTATATACCGCCATACAGCGCGAGGACGGGCCTTTCGCCATTCGTTACCCCAGAGGCTCGGCCGACCGCGACGCGTCGGCGATACCATTCACGGAACTACCTGTGGGTAAAGGCCGTAAGCTGTCCGACGGCACCGATGCCGTAGTGCTAACCCTCGGTCCCATAAAAGACGAGGCCGCAAAAGCAATTGCGACCCTCGCCGAAAAAGGGATTTCAGCAGCCCATTACGACATGCTGTTCCTGAAGCCCATAGACACCGACATCCTGAAAGAGGCGGTAGCCATGAACGTCCCCATTATAACTGTTGAGGACGGAAGCATTACCGGCGGCCTCGGAGCGACCGTTGCCGCATGGATGAAGCAGAACGGTATAAATGTGCCCTTGCGCACATTAGGCATACCCGACAAATTCGTGCATCACGGCACCATAGCTCAGTTGCGCGACCTTTGCGGGCTGGATGCCAAGGCCATTGCCGAAACAATTGCCGAGGCAACCGCCTGAATAACAGTCGGTTACCCGGCCACTATCACAAAAGTGCCGTCAACGTCGAAAATCATTTCCGACGGGATGCTGTTCAGCAACGCCACTCCGAATCCGTTTTTACCGGCGTCCTTTATTGCCGTCACCTCGTCCAGCACACCTGCCTGCTGCAGATGGCTCACGGTTTTTTCCGGAAGAATGGCCGAAAGTGCCGCTACGGGAATAGACATATTATAGGCCATGTGTATATCCCGGACCTTGCCGTCGTGGTTGAACGTCATGGTTGTGCCATCGGACAAAACAACATGATAAGTCTCCTTCACAAAATTCTCGTGGCACGCGCTGACCAGCGCATAACCGAAGTATTTGGTGAGGAACTCACGTGCGGGAGCAGGCATATTCTCCACTGTCCGGGAGCCGCTGATTGCAATCCCCGGGCCACCCTGCAGATAAAGAGTACGCTGTACCGAGTCCGGTATCTCCACTTTTGCCATGGCCGATGCCGCAATCAGCATGGCCGCACCTAAAAACATTATCTTTTTCATAATTTCACTATTGTTTTTCATAGATAACACCTGAACCGCTGATGGTGTTCGCCAAAATTTTGTACCTTTGCAGCAAAATCGGAATCAACAATTATGGACCTATCCCAGAACAACCCGCGCTTCAGTGATTTTCAGAATGTAAAACGCAGATTTTTTGCATTGCGCAACGGCATAATCGCCGACACACTGCGCCGTGCCGGCGACCCTCATACCATAATTTTCGGACTTACTTTGCCGCAGCTACGCGAAGTAGCCGAGGCCACGGGCAAGGACGATGCACTTGCCGCCCTGCTGTGGCAGAATGAGTCTACCCGTGAGAGCCGCCTTTTGGCCCCCATGCTGATGGATGCCGGCAATGTCACGGCTGAAGCCGCCAAGCGGATGGTTGAATCGGTCATTTGTCCTGAGGAAGCCGATATTTTGTGCCACCGACTGTTACGGCATACGCCATCGGCCATCTCCATAATAGACCGCTTCAAGGATTCCGAAAAGCCGTTGCAGCGATATACCGCGTTGCGGCTGATGTTTAATCTTGTCAGCACCAACCCGTTAAAGGCCAAGGAGTTGGCCATCGCCGAGGCCGAGCGCAAAGACCCGCTCACCGCAAGGACCGCGGCCCTGTTGGCGGATGAGGCCGACTTCTTCTTAGAAGAATCATGAAAATAGGCTGCACCATTCAGTGCAGCCTATTTTCATGGGGTTAGGGATTTGGCGTGATTAGCGAGCCTGCTGTTCGGCCTGCTGAATCATGGCCTGGTTAGCGGTGATGTAAATTTCTACGCGGCGGTTAAGGGCACGGCCTTCGGGAGTGTCGTTGCTGGCGACATAGTCGGCCATAGGAATACCATTAGCCGAGAGACGCTCGCCGGGTACGCCGCACTG
The DNA here is from genome assembly GCA_004554255.1 of Bacteroidales bacterium. Taxonomy (GTDB): domain Bacteria; phylum Bacteroidota; class Bacteroidia; order Bacteroidales; family Muribaculaceae; genus CAG-873. Next base: position 1,850 of record SFNC01000007.1, on the reverse strand, counting down.
CATCAGATAGTTACGCACGGCATTGGCACGCTGATTGGAGAGGGTGGTGTTAACCTGCATGCTGCCGGTATTGTCGGTGTAACCGAAAATCTGCACGTTGGTGTCGGGGTTCTGCATGAGGTTTACAGCGAATTTAGTGAGGGCAGCGCGAGCTGTTTCCGTGAGGTTATACTTTCCGGTTGCGAAAAGGATTCCGCCGTCGAAGGTAACCTTAATGGCCTGGAGGCCGTTCTGGTCGGTAGTCTGCTCGACCTTTGCCTGCTGTTTCAGCTGTTCTTCCAGTTCTTTCTGCTGTTTGTCCATCTTGCGGCCGATGAGCACACCGGCACCTGTACCTACAGCGGCACCGATTGCCGCACCGATGCCGGCACCTTTGCCGCCGCCGATGAGTGCGCCGAGACCGGCACCGAGACCGGCACCGCCGCCACCGCCGATAAGAGCGCCCTTACCGGTGTTGGTCATGGATGAACATGCTGTTTCGCCGGCCAAAAGCCCTGCGGCTACCAAGGCTATCAACGCAAATTTAAAAATCTTCATGTTGTAAAAGTGTTTTAGGTTTGTATGTATGTAATTCTGTAATAAGGCTTAACAACAGCTACGGATTGTGCTGTGGCACACCTTTGATATGCAAAGTTAACAAAAAAAACTGTCTTTCTGTTTTGTCACGCGAATAATTTATATTAAATTTGCAAATGGATGCCGCCTCCCTACCCTACGACATCCGCGGCGACGCATCGCCGCACCATTGTCGAACCAAATTACCTTTTTATGACATCTGCCCATGACTCAAACAGTTATACTCTTGTAAAGCCTAAGCGCTCCTTTATCTTAGCACACATAGCGGCCGTAGTCTGTGTGACTATGTGGGGCCTTTCTTTTGTATCGTCCTCTTTTTTGCTGGACGGCGACCGCATGGGCACCCACATGGGTACAGTGGAATTATATATTTACCGATTTACCATTGCCTATTTACTTGTACTTGCCATAAGCCACAAACGCTTCCGTTCCCATTCCTGGCGCGACGAGCTGATGTTCTGCGGATGCGGAGTCGCTGCCGGTTCCATTTACTTTATTGCCGAGAATACGGCGCTGCAGGTAGTATCGTCGACCGACGTTTCGCTGCTGACCTCGCTGTCCCCGTTGCTGACGGTGCTCATCTCCGGATTTCTCTATAAAAACTCGCGGCTTGACTGGCGGATATTGCTTGGTTCGGCAATAGCTTTCGGCGGTGTGGCATGTGTGATATTCAATTCGGCCACGGAGCTGGAGGTTAATCCCCTCGGTGACTTCCTGTCCATCGGCGCGGCACTGTCATGGGCTATTTACAGCCTGATACTGAGGCGACTGAGTGCCAACTACGACGTATGGTACATTACCCGCAAGACATTCTTTTACGGCGTGGTTACAGCGTTGCCGCTGATGGTTATCATGCCCGGTAATCTGCACGACCCGCTGCTGTGGTTCTGCAACTACGACGCGCTGCTTAACCTGCTGTTCCTGAGCCTGGGAGCATCCATGGGCGCCTACCTGCTGTGGTCTGTCAGCGTAAAGTCTCTCGGTGCAATCACGGCTAACAATTACATGTACTTCCAGACGCCTATAACGATGGTTGCGGCATTCTTTATCCTCGATGAACAGATAACGGCCATCGGCATTATCGGATGCGCCCTTATTATCTTCGGCCTATGGTTCGGCGACTGGCTCTCGCGGCGTCACAGCATGCGGGTAAACTCCCGCTGACCAAAATATTTTATGAAAATTGCTGATTGTTAAAGTAATTTTTGTACCTTTGCAGCCGTAAGCGCGCGTGGCGTAATTGGTAGCCGCGTTAGACTTAGGATCTAATATCT
>SFNC01000060.1 GCA_004554255.1 Bacteroidales bacterium | reverse complement strand
ATGGTGAATATTCCTGCAACAATCCATACTGCTACCTCAACAGCGCATTTAATAATCTCGAAGGCTGCATCCACAACACCGCACACTACCTGTACAGCGCCTACAAAGATTGATCCGATACCCTCGAAAATTGCTCCTATGCCGTTTACCAGTGCATCTCCGGCATTCTGATTGTTTGAATTTGACATTTTAGTAATGTTTTTTTTGATGGTTAATTATTATTGTTTTCTATTTCAGACGATTCAAGATACTGCGAAATGCCGACCGTCGTCTTGTCGGCCAGCTGCTCGCGTATGGATTTATGTATGACGTTGGAATAGCAGACAACGCCTTCCAGAACAAGCGCATCGGCATCCAGGAGGCAGACAGCAATTCCATATTTGTCCTCCACGGGATTATATCCCACTGATAATTCAGCGTTTACGGCGCCGGGGGCGGCATCGCGCATGCTTCTCATCGCCGCAAGTACATCGGCGAAAGTAGGCTCAAGCGTGGGAATACCCTCTTCCCGGAAGTACCCGCTTATGGCATTGAACGCCGCGGTCATTTTATCGGCGTATTTCTTTTGCGTGCATACAAGTTCTTCCACGTAGTCCTTAGATATACCAACGTCCTGACAGGCAGCATTATTGTCCGAGACTTGCGTAAACGTGCATGAAAACGGCTCGAATTTCTGCGTTCCGGTTATGGCAAAGCGTGGATGCGACGCCACAAAACTCCGGTAGCCGTCGGCGCTGACCAACAAATCGCCGTTGCCGCCATAAAAACGCACATACGTAAATGAGTCGGCAACATGCTGTAGCACAGCGTATTCAGCGCCCATGGCAACACAGCGGTTGAGCAGCGTCTGCCCAAACTCAAATTTTCCTATGCACGGGAAATATCCTATCTCCTCGTTGCGGTAAATGTACTCAATGGCCTCTCGGATGCACCGCTCTGTCACGGGCAGCAGGCGGTCCTGGCACTGAATCATCTCAAGCGAGGACAACTCGCAGCAATTCAGCACATTGAATTTCTTTTTCTTTGCGAGATATTTCCTGAAATACGCCGCGAAGAACACCCGGTTCACAATATGGCTCAGCGAGGCGAAGTACTCGGCGGAGACCTGCGGACCCAGGTACAGACAGTCGTCCGAGTCGCAGAATTCAGCCATAGACTTGCCGCAGAGCGTCGCATAACCCTGTACATCCCTGCGGCTCAGGCCGATGGCACCACTGCTGATAAGTCCGGGCAGCACGGGCGGCAACCGGTAAAAATTCCAGTAGTACAAGTCGGCGAAATAACTTATCAGCGCGGCCAATTTGGGCGTGCACTCGTCCAAGATGCGCGTCCTATCCTCCTCACTGACAGGGAATACGGACGGCATGGTAATCTCCGGGTCAAACTCATCAATGCCGTTTATGTGGGCCTGAGCTGCGTCCGGGGACATGCCCCACCAGTAGAATCTGAAAACGAGGCGTCGGTCCTCTTTTACAACCGGACTCAGTACCAGTGTGGGTATATTTTTCAGGTGGACATACAGGTTGAGCCGCGTGGAGTCGGCGCCGACATTCGGGTTCCGCCAGGCCTCCTGCAGGAAGCGGACCGACCTGCTGTTGGCGACATTCCAGTATTGCGAGCAAAAATCGGCAAGATTCTCCTCCAAAGCCCCCACGACAGAGCTGTTCAGCGCCATATTCGACGACCCGGTGAGGATACAGTTCAGCGGAATTGTATCGTTTTCGTCGTACTCTGAATCATACAGGCTTTCGTTTTTCAGCACGTATGGGGGCACCATCAGCGGCCAGTTCGCCAGCGACTGGGCGTAGGCGTCCAGTGATATGTTCTGACGGGCGCTCTCGCGGATTACATTTAGCCTTTCGCGATGCATCTCGGCGTCAAGCTCCTTCTGGAACTTGCACAGCTCGGCGAACTCGGCACGGGCGTTATCAATGCCTTCACGTGCCATTTTCTCATCGAAGGCACGCTGTTTCCGCGCCATTTCCTCGTTGTGCTTGCGGCTGTGGCTGCTGTTCATCGCCGCAGCGCCTATCTGCACGGCGACTGTTGACAGAAACGATATCGTTGTGGCAAGCATGGGTCAGGCGTTTAGGAGGTTAGACTTTATGAATGACTTCTCTATCGCGCGCCGCTCTTCCGCCGAGCACAGTTCGCTGAATTCCGGCATGGATGCCAGCTGCGCCATTTCGCCGTAATACTTTGTCATTGCAGCTTTTATCTCCGGCACGGCCATATCCTCCCGGCTAATCAGCGACGGATACGCCACCGGCAGGTGATACTCGGCGAGCATGTACAGGTCCCGTGTTATGCCAATTGCCGCGCGCACGCCGGCGAGTGCCGTCTTGCGCATATCTCCGGGCTCCACACCGTTGATTTTCAGCAGTTTCACCTGCGACATGGACTGCGGCCCACGAGCAAACGACCATGCGGCCGTCTCAATGCCCACGCATCCCTTTGCTGCCAAATACGGGAATATCAGCACCGTAGGTATGCCGCTCATTATATAATTGACATTCAGCGCATCGGCCGCCTTACTCCGGCTCCGGGCTTTCCACGGGCACCGCTCTATGGTGATGCCCGGTGTGAGCGGACGCAAGCTGTCGGCAACAGCCTCGCAGAACATGCCGTAAGCCTCGGCATCGCGCATGTCCGACGTCAGTTCGGTAGACGCCACCAGCACGTTCATCGGCACCATGGTTTTGCTCTCCATCATATCTTTCTGCGCCTCCAGATACGTGTACACGTCGGTATTCAGCGGCCAATATCCGTGCTTCAGGAAGTCGCAGAATTCTATCTGCTGTTTGCGTGCCTCGTTCTGCGCAAGGGTCTGCTGAATCATGTATCTGCGGCCCAACTCGCTGCTCTCGCGGCGGAAAAGCTTCTGTGAGTCAATGCGTTCCCGTGCGTATTCGGCGCGCATCTGCTGCATGCGCTCCTTGAAATCGAGGTTGACATCCATAAGCTCGGACTGCTGTTCGCGTGCCTTGTCGCCGAAAATCACCGACTGCAAGGCGCTGGTGAAGAAAAAGGGCGAACACCCTGTTCCTTGCATCATGGATATTATGCTTTCGATTCCAAACATTGCTGTAAGTGTTTAAATATCAGCGGGAAGTATAGTATCATCGGGGGAGCAGAAGCACTATTATGCAAAGATAACTATTTTTCTCAATTTTTCCGCATCCGCTGTCTTTTTTATTTCAATAGCAGGTTTATGGCCGTATCCAGAATGGGGTCACGGCCGGCGGCTATATCCGCCGGGGTGATGTCTACGGCAAAGCCTTCGGTAGGCTCTATGCCGTTCTCGGTGCACACGCCGTTTGCGTCCAGAATCGGGGCCGCCGACATGCGCACTCCCCACCCGTCACGTATCTCGAACGACAGCGGCATGCCGCCGCCGCCACCCGTTTTGGCGCCGATAACAGTGACATTAGGCAGCTGTTTCATCACGGCCGTAAACACATTGGCAGCGCTGAAGGTGGAGCGGTTGGTGAGCAGTGCCACGGGACGCGACCAGCTCAGATGCCCCTTCGGAGGCGCAAAATATACGTCGTACGGCTTGGAAAAATCATCATGGCCCTTGCCGTTTTTGTGCATTATGGAGTAGGCGAGCGTCTTTTTCGTCATAAAGCGGCGCGCGATTGTCTCGGCGTTGGTCATGGCACCGCCGCCATTGTCGCGCACATCTATTATTATGCCGTGGCACAGGCGCATCTTGGACAGGATGGCATCCATATTGCTCTCGCCGAGGCCCGACTCGAACGACGGAATACGCACGTACCCGATATTGTCCGGCAGTATGGCGAAGCTCACGCTGCCCACCTGGTCGTACTTGAAATACAGGTAGTTCTCACGCACGATGCGCGCATCATAATTCTGGGGGTAGTCCGACCACCACGCGCGATAATAATATGTATCGAACCACGATGACAGGTTCACGTGCCCATCGCGCAGTTCGCCTATCATATCCGAGCAGACGCTGAACAGCTCCCGCTCCGACTGACATGCAGCCGCACGCGGAGCATATTTGTCGTGCACGGCGTCCCAGTCCACGCCTTTCTCGCGGAAGAAGCAGTAATGTTCGTCAAAAAGCTGCCACAGCTGTTCAAAGTTCCCCACCGTGGTGTTGGGATATTCCTCTATTTCATGACAGGAGCTGAATACCAGGCTTAATGCAGTCAGCGCCGTTAGCATATACTTTTTCATAGGCGTCAGTATAGGGCTGAGATTATCCGTGCTTCGTCGCTCTGCTGTTTTTTGCGCGACGACAGCGATGTCCACTCCGTCACTACAGCGAACGAGAACGAATGCGTTATGCGGCGCGAGACAATGTCGTGCGCCTTGGTGGAAATAATATCGTTATGGTATCCTACGCGCAGCGTCGTGCCGCCCAAGCGCAAATCGGCGCTCACCCGGTTGTCTATGCGGAAATAATTGCCCCACCATGCCATCTGCGCAAGGCCATCGCGCTCGCCAAGCCATATCTCGTAGTACAATTGTCCGTATTCCGGCGCGAAAAACACGCCCGTCACAGGTAGCATAACCTCGTAGCGAAGGGTTACCGGCAGCTTGCCGATGCGCAGGTTGTATGCCGCAAACGCGTTGGCGTTGAGCGTCCAGGCGCCTTTTGCCGCCGCCGGATTATTGCCGTTACGGTTAAGGTACAGCACGCCGCCGCGTAGCGAGGTGCCCGGGCCGATGCCCAGCGAAAGGGTCTCGGGAGCGCCGAACGGAGCGCGCCAGCGGCGCATCATGGTCCACGCAGCCTCGGCCTCAAGGTTAAGCATGGCGGCATTGCGCGCCGGATTCTGCGCACGGTCAAAGTTGACACGCGCACTCAGTTGCATTATCCACGCCTCGGGGTTAAAGGCCATAGCCTGCATACGCTCGTATGACAGCCCGGCGTGCCAACCGTTGTAGTGCAGCGGCGTCAGGTAGGTGTCCGCAAGGTGCGAGGTTCCGAGTTCCACACCGTAGGCCGACAGTACCGGGCGCAACGGCCGCTCCTCCTGGCCCCTGACGGCAAACACGCCAAGTATTACTGCCGCCAAGCATAATATTTGTTTTAAAAATCTCATTCTCAGTTTATTATTCATCTGTAAACAGCCGTTCCTGGCCGTTTATTTCGTCTCGAACTTCATCGTCGCTGCGTTCTTCTATCAGCGTTTCGGACTCCTCGGCGGCTGCCGTATCGGCCTCCTCAGAGGGCTCCTCGGCCTGCGGCAGTTCGTCCGGCTCTGTCTCCTCCACGTCGGCCAACACCCAGGTTGTCAGGCGCTTGCCTTTTGCCGTATAGCGTTTTACACCGATAAACTCTGTGGCGTGTACTTCCATGGGCTCGCGGAAGTCATCCGGAGCGCCAAAGGTAACACGGAACACCGCGCCGGCAGTATCGGTGAGCAATATCACGCGGCTCTTGTCGGTCTCGCCGGCAAACCGCTGTTTGCGCGCCGTGGCCTCAAAGACAAAGCGTTTCATGTACGGATAGCCGTTGTCGGCATCGAAAAGTATGCACGTGAACACTTTCTGCGGATCGAATTTCTCTATGCGCAGTATATTGTCCTCATAGTGGTTTGTGGCCTCGAAGGACGAGGTGTAGAATTCGCCGTTGCGGAGCACCACCAGCACCTTGTCCTCGCTGTTGAACTCGCCAAGGTAATCGCCTCGGCCATCGTAGTTTATGCGCAGCACGTCGCGGTCGAACCACACCTGGCGGCCGCCGAGCGTAGACGATCCTTTCTCTTTGAGCGAGAAGCGGTGTACCTCGTTTTTGGTGACCAAGTTGCCCAGCACGCCACGCCCTTTTATGGCGAGTTTGCTGAAGTCAACGTCGAATTGCAGTGTCTTGAGCCTCAGCTTGGGCTTAAGCGTCACACGCACCACCTCGGCCTCGCCGTTGCTGTTGGCGGTGAACCACACCACGCGGCTGCCGGGAACCGGATTCTCGGGCGAATCCTGGGTGACGTTGTACTCTTTGTCGCGCATTATCTTGTTCACGCGGAAGCGCTTCATAAAGTACGCGCCGCCGCGACCGTTCTGGTATATGACGTTGTACACAGTGCGCTCGTCGTCCTTGCGGAACACGGCGATGTGCAGTATATTCTTCCCGACGTCCTGTTTCGGGCTGACTTTCACCACTTTATACCGCCCGTCCTTATAGAAGATGATGATGTCGTCCATGGACGAGCAGCTGCTGATAACCTCGGTGTTCTCGTCCTTCTTAAGCGCCGTGCCCATGAAGCCCTCGGTGGCGTTGAAGTACAGTTTCTCGTTGGCTTCGGCGACGGTTGCCGCCTGGATAGAGTCAAAGTTGCGAATCACCGTATGCCTGGGGTAGGCCGCACCGTATTTATCCTTAAGCCCTTGATACCAGGCGATTGTATGGTCTGTGAGGTGGTCCAGCTTGTCCTGCAGGTCGGCTATGCGCTTGTGGTAGTCGGCAATCAGCCTGTCGGCGTCCTCGGCATTGAATTTCAGGATGCGCTTCATGCGTATCTCGAAAAGCCTGAGGATGTCATCGCGCACCAGGTCGCGCACCAACTTCGGCTTTATCGGCTCCAGGCGCGCGTCCACGTGAGCCACCGCGGCATCGATATTCTCGGCCTGCTCGTAACCTTTGTCCTTATATATCCGTTTTTCTATGAAATACTTCTCCAGCGACGCATACAGCAGCTGCTCGCGCACTTCGCCCATGGCTATTTCCAGCTCGCGGCGCAACAGCTCGCGGGTGGCGTCCACGCTGTAGCGCAGAACATCGCTCACGCCCACGAAAACCGGCTTGCGGTCGCGAATCACGCAGCAATTGGGCGAGATGCTCACCTCGCAGTCCGTAAACGCGTAAAGTGCGTCAATGCTCTTGTCCGACGAGGTTCCCGGCTGCAGATGCACCAATATTCGCGGCGTCTCGGCAGTGAGGTCCTCCACTTTGCGGATTTTTATCTTGCCCTTTTCAAGGGCCTTTACGATAGAATCTATCAGCGTGCCGGTGGTTTTGCCGTAGGGGATTTCGGTGATGGCAAGCGTGCGGTTGTCCACCTTCTCTATTTTGGCGCGGATCTTGACAGCTCCGCCGCGTTCGCCGTCATTATAGCGGCTGACGTCCAGCAGTCCGCCCGTCACAAAGTCCGGATACAGCACGAATTCCTCGCCGCGAAGGTAGGCTATGGCGGCATCAAGCAGCTCGTTGAAGTTATGCGGCAGGATTTTCGATGACAGGCCCACGGCGATACCGTCAGCACCCTGCGCCAGCAGCAGCGGGAACTTGGCCGGGAGCGTCACCGGCTCCTTCTTGCGGCCGTCATAGCTCAGCGTCCACTCCGTAATCTTGGGATTGTAAAGCACATCAAGGGCGAAGAGCGACAGACGCGCCTCGATATATCGGCCCGCGGCGGCATCGGCGCCGGTGAGGATGTTTCCCCAGTTTCCCTGTGTGTCTATCAGCAGCTCCTTCTGACCCAGCTGGACTATGGCGTCCTTGATGGACGCGTCGCCGTGCGGGTGATACTGCATAGTGGTGCCCACGATATTGGCTACCTTATTGAAGCGGCCGTCGTCCAAGGTCTTCATAGAGTGCAGGATACGTCTCTGCACCGGCTTAAGGCCGTCGTCTATCTGCGGCACGGCGCGCTCCAGTATCACATACGAGGCATACTCCAGAAACCAGTTCTGATACATTCCCTGCAGGCGGTGTCGCGCCACAGTGCCGTCCGTGCTGTATGGCCGCGCCGGCACCGGCGCACCCTCCGGCACCTCGGGGGTATCGCCCTGGACATTCTCGTTATCGTCTATATCTTTATTGTCACGGTATTCGTCACTCATATACATATATATATTAAATACCCACAAAATTACTAAAATTTTATAACACGTGCAATTTTATGCGAAATTTCGGGTTATTACACAGAAAACCGGGGTGTCACACCCCGCCTCCGCGATGGCCGTTGATGCCCATATAACATATTTTCACAATTAATTTGCAGAAAAATTTCGTTATTTGCGAAAAATTTAGTTACTTTGCACCGCGAAAAATTTCGCATTTCAATGTCCTGGCCTGAAATAGCCTTTTCGCAACTGCAAGCCATGGACGCCCGAATATGATATCAATCTAATTTTCAAGAGTTAATAAATTAAAACTTAAGCATTATGTCAGAAATCACAGATCGCGTAAAAGCAATCATCGTTGACAAACTTGGTGTAGACGAAGGCCAGGTTACTGAAACTGCAGCTTTCACCACCGACCTCGGTGCTGATTCACTCGACACCGTAGACCTCATCATGGAATTTGAAAAAGAATTTGACATCAAAATTCCCGATGATCAGGCCGAGAAAATCCAGACCGTAGGCGACGCTATCGCATATATTGAAGAAGCTAAAGCCTAAGGGATAACCCAACAGATTATTCCCTCTCTCCTTTACATACACCCGACATCGGTTTGAGGTCTCCCGCCGCAAACGGCGGAAGCCTCAGCAGTATGTCGAGATTAATTTTATTGACGAAGACCCCAATCCACCCACTATCAAAATGGAACTTAAAAGAGTAGTTGTGACGGGTATGGGCGCCATTACCCCCCTCGGCAACGATGTTGCCACTACATGGGAAAACGCCAAAAACGGTGTCAGCGGTGCCGCCCCTATTACACATTTCGATGCCTCTCTGTTCAAGACGCAGTTTGCCTGCGAGGTAAAAAACTTCAAAGCTTCCGACTACTTCGACCGTAAAAAGGAGCGTCAGCTTGACCTCTATGCTCAGTATGCTATGGTCGCCGCAGCTGAAGCTGTCGCAGACGCCGGCCTCGAGGCCGAAGGCGCCAACATCGACAAAAACCGTGTCGGTGTGATTGTTGCTGCCGGTATTGGTGGTCTTCACACCTTCGAGGAAGAAGCCGGTTATTATGCCAAGAACGAGGCCAGCGGCCCCAAATACAGCCCCTTCTTCATTCCCAAGATGATCGCCGACATCGCTTCGGGTCACATCTCTATGGAATACGGATACCACGGCCCCAATTATGGTGTTGTCAGCGCTTGCGCTTCTTCTAACAACGCTATCATTGACGCCTTCAACCTTATCCGTCTCGGCAAGGCCGATGCAATCCTCACCGGTGGCGCCGAAGCCGCAATTTACCCCGCCGGTGTCGGCGGTTTCAACAGCATGCACGCCCTATCCACACGCAACGACAGCGCCGAAACTGCTTCGCGCCCCTTCAGCGGAAGCCGCGACGGTTTCGTTATCGGCGAAGGCTCGGCTGTACTCGTGCTTGAGGAACTGGAACACGCTCTGGCTCGCGGTGCTAAAATCTACTGCGAAATCGCAGGTGGAGGCCTCTCTGCAGACGCTTACCACATCACCGCCACCCACCCCGAGGGTCTCGGTGCTATCCTCGCCATGGAGAACGCACTGGAGGACGCTAACATGAAGCCCGATGAGATTGACTATATCAATGTCCACGGCACTGCAACCCCCGTAGGTGACCGCTCGGAAATCAAAGCCATCAAGGAAGTGTTCGGCGATCACGCTTACAAACTCAACATCTCCTCCACCAAGTCAATGACCGGCCACCTGCTCGGCGCTACCGGCGCTATGGAGGCAGTATTCTCGGTACTCGCAGTCCGCGACAGCATCATCCCGCCCACAATCAACCACGAGGAAGGCGACGATGATCCCGAAATCGACTACAACCTCAACTTTACTTTCAACAAGGCACAGAAACGCGAAGTTCGTGCCGCTCTCAGCAACTCCTTCGGTTTCGGCGGACACAATGCCACCGTCATCGTCAAGAAGTTCGAGAAATAAGCTTTCGCGACTTTTTCCGCACAAAGGCGACATTCCGGTTCCCGGGTGCCGCCTTTTGCGATTTTGACTTAACGCCACAATTTCATTCTCCTTATTACCGCCATGGAAAATATTGTCACCGCCATCGGGAATAATCTGTCCGACTGGCTCCTGATTCCCCTGCTGCTGATTGCCGCAGTATGGTTCACGATACGCACACGCGGCGTACAGTTCGGCATGCTCGGCGAGATGTGCCGGCTGCTGGTGGGCCGCGACACAGGCCACAAGGGCAAAGGCTCCGTAAGCTCGTTCCAGGCCTTCATGGTCTCCATAGCATCGCGTGTCGGCACCGGCAACCTGGCCGGAGTAGCCACAGCCATTATCCTCGGAGGGCCCGGTGCGGTATTCTGGATGTGGGTGATTGCACTTTTAGGCGCCGCGTCGGCCTTCATAGAAAGCACTCTCGCCCAGCTATTTAAGGTCCAGGACGGTAACGGCGGGTTCCGCGGCGGCCCTGCATACTATATCCTCCACGGCATCGGCTCCCGCGCCTGGGCATCCACCTTCGCCGTGCTCATAGCCATAACGTTCGGACTCGCATACAACTCGGTGCAGAGCAACACCATCGCCGAGGCGTTCCACACATCATGGAACATCCCCGAATGGGCCACCGCCGTAACCATCACGGCACTCGCCCTGGCGATAATATGCGGAGGCCTGCGCAGCATTGCCCGCTTCAGCCAATGGGTAGTACCCATCATGGCTATCGGCTATATCGCTGTGGCACTGATTGTTATGATTATAAACTACGACGCTGTGCCACACGTCCTGCACATGATTTTCGCCGACGCCTTCGGCCTGGAGCAAGGCATCGCCGGCGGTGTCGGCGCAGCAATGGCAATGGGCATCCGACGCGGACTCTTCAGCAACGAAGCCGGAGAAGGCTCGGCCCCCAATGTCGCCGCCACGGCACACGTCTCGCACCCCGTAAAACAAGGCCTGGTGCAGGCTCTCGGCGTTTTCACAGACACCCTGCTGATATGCTCGTGCACAGCCTTCATCATCCTCTGCAGCGGCGTGCACATCGGCGCCACCTCCGGCGGCATCAGCCTCACCCAGAGCGCCGTAGACTCGCAGTTCGTACCCGGGAGCGGCATCGGACCGGCATTTGTCAGCATCGCCATTTTCTTCTTCGCCTTCACCTCCATTGTCGCCAACTATTACTACGGCGAGACAAACATACGCTTCCTCACGCCCCGACGCGGCGCGATTATCGCCTACCGCATCTGCGTGGGCACGATGGTGCTGTTGGGCGGACTGATGTCGCTGGGGATGGTATGGTCGCTCGCCGATATCACCATGGCGCTCATGGCCCTCTGCAACCTCGCCGCAATACTCGTGCTCGGACGCTACGCCATCACCTGCCTCCGCGACTACCGCACGCAGCGCCGCGCCGGCCGCAACCCCTCCTACCACCGCAAAACCATCCCGCAGATCTCGCCCAAAACACCCTGCTGGCCCGAATAATCCCGACCATAAAATCGCCAATAAAATCGCCAAGGCGATTTACCTCCGCGAACTCCTCAAAACGAACAATAAATAATTCCCTCCGCGAGAGTTCCACAGAACTCCTCAGCGCGCTCAGCGTTCTCTGCGCGAGATTAAAATTCGCCCCGCGTGAAGCAAACAGTGAGATTAAAATTCACTCTGCGTGAGGTGTTTACGTATTTGGAAATCAAAAGTTCTTACACGTGAAATTTAAATAGATAATATAGAATATTAAAGACAGCTTACAAGATTCGTAACGGACGGGTGCGCTCTGAAGCGATTCACGGCGCACTTGTTTTTTGCAGTATCTTGCATATCCCGTTACATTTGCGTAAATTTGCACTGTTATTTAGACCCCGTTCCCCAATATTTGTTAACGCAGGGGTCGCAGATTTCGGTCAGATTTAGTCTTGCAGGTGAAGGAGCATAGCGGGCTATGTGACTG
>SFNC01000175.1 GCA_004554255.1 Bacteroidales bacterium | reverse complement strand
TGCCGTGCCTGCGGGAATCGTGCCGCTCACGGGGTTGAGGTGGAGATATTCGCCTTTGATGGTGCCCGTGAATGCTTCCACGCCTTCGGCGGGAACGGTAAGAGCAACGGGCGTGAAGAGCGTGCCGTAGTTCACGGCGGTGCTAACGTTTACAGGCAGGGAGGTCACTTCCTCGATTTCCCAGTCGTAGCCGGTTACACCTGCTGCGGGTGTAGAACCGCCGGCATCAAGTTTGCCTGCACTATTTTCACCAAAGATGTAGCGCGAACCGCAACTGATGTGATAGCGCGGAGCGGGAGCGCCCTGACCGTCGGTAAATGCCACAGCATTGCCCGTGCCGCCCACAGCTTGGAAACCGTAATTTCCTGCGCCGCTGAAGTTTTGGGTAAAGAGACCATTAGAGTAAGCCACGAGCTTGCTCTCATTGTCAAGGTAGAAAATCGTAGTGGCGTCAGTGCCTTCGGTCGACATCGTCATTCTTTGGTCGGTGCCCGTGGTTGTGTTCAGCGTGGAGCACAGATACTTCGAGCCGTTCTTGAAGCGATAGAATTTGCCGAGTGCAGGCTGGTTGATGGTAAATGTTGCGCCGGCGAGCGTTGTGGCTTCTGCCAGTTTTGCGTTGATCTCGGCGGTGGTCGTTTCGTTGGTAATGTTCTCGTAGTAAGTGCCGAGATCGTTCACAGATGTCACGTAGTTAGCAATGCTTGCCGTGTATTGGTTCACCCCTTCGCCCACATACTCTAAACCATCGTTAAGAGCGTTGAGCTTTGCTTTCAGTGCCATAGTCGCCTCTGCAAAATCCTTGACTGCGTCGGCATCTGCGAAATCGCCGGCTTCCACAATCTGCAGCCGGTTGCCGTCGTCGACGTTGTTCCAACCCGTCACGGCATTGCCCGTGCTCACGTCGTTTTGTTTATAGCCCGTCGAGATGTTGAGCATTTGCGAACCATTGAATTTGATATAGAAATATCCCTCAGTATCTGATTCTTCGACTGTCACGTAATCGGCAGGCTTATGCACAGGTGCAGCTTTATAGGAAGTCGATTCTGTGATAAATTTCCGCAGTCCCACACTGTACAAATAAGTATTGCCGTTGTTGAGAGTGACGAAGGCAAACTGCTGGGCAGTGTTGCTGGGGTCGATTGCGATGTCCTTATGCACGGCATTATCTTTTGTGCCGCCGCAAGCGTCGAGGAAGTCCACGCCGGTGGGAGCGTAGAGTGCGCCGCGGGTAGCGTCCTTAGGCTTAACCGTGTAAACCTTAGTGGCGAGTATTACATCTTCGGGTGTGGCCTCTACAAAGGCAAATTCTACTTTTGAACCGCTGTTGTCGATAGACCAGGAACTGTTCCAAAATCCGAGTTTGCTGTTGCGGCTGTTCAAGTACCAGGTGCCCGTGTTGCCTTGGCGCAGCCAGAACTTGCCGTCGGAATGAGTACCGATAGACCATGTGCCCGTGGGCGAGGCCTCTGTGGGAATGGGGTCGTTGTTGGAGTCGACGGGGTTATTGTCATAAACCACCTTTCCTGCACCGACAGCCTTATTATATATTTTCAGGCCTTCAAGAACAGGGTCGCCCGTAAAGGCGAAAAGATATGGGGCAGAGTTGTCAGAAGCATCTGCCGTGTCGTCGAAATAATCGCCCGTGCTGTTGTATGCTGCATATTTCCCGCTGAGTTTCAGAGTGTACCACTTTGTGCCTGCCACAAACTTTCCTCTATAAACAGACCCGGGCTCAATGGGGAAAGAAGAAGACAAAGTGACATTAACGTCAACGGTTTCGGTTGCCGAAATCGTACCCGTAGGAAACTCAAAATCGAGCAGTGAGGGGGTTACGTAGGAAGAGAGCAGGCTGCCGGCAGGCTTTGTTTGAGGATAGCTGTCACCGACGGCGAGGTCGAACGTTTCCGAGCCGATTTGAGTACCGTTGTATTTGTAGTTATAGGTAATCGCCGCAGGGGCTCTTACGTCGATATTGGCCTCGTAAATATACATTGTGCGGGAACCAGAAACACCGCCGCTCCATGTGCAGAGGCTTGTGCCGGAAGCACCTGCATCGATATACTGGTCAGATGAGTTTTTTAAGCCCACAGCCGTGCCCGATATGTCGAGCGTAATACTTGTGCCTGCATCGGTGAGCGTTACAGTACCGTTGTTGTCTGTGCTTTCAAACGTCAATTGCTTGTTTGTTTTGGCGTTGGTGATTTTCCACGTTTCGCCGTCTTGCGTGAAGAGCCACACGAACCTCATGCCGCCTGAGCCGGTGGTGTAAGCTGTTTCGGCCGAAGCCGCCCCTGTTGCGCTGGCGCATAAATAAGCCGTTTGATCGCCCTGTCCTTGGGTCTTGATTACATACTGGCATCCACTCAAAGGAGCAGTGATAGCATCAGACCCTATGCCTGAAAGCGTTTCGATCTGCGCCGCTCCTCCCAGTGCGCCGCAAAGTGCGCATAAAAAGAGAAAGAACTTTTTCGTTAAGCCAAATGAGCAGAGTTCAAG
>SFNC01000174.1 GCA_004554255.1 Bacteroidales bacterium | reverse complement strand
TATAACACACCTTGTGTAAGTGACCCTGACATTCCTATAATTATGAACCGTCTGCTAAAGGCGAATATACGTCAGACCGTGGACGATAAAACCCATGTCAGAAACCTGAGAAGAGCTGAGCAAGAAACCTTGAATACTATTCAATCTGGCATTTGCCCTCGATGCGGAGGAAAGCTTACTCAGCGAAGCGGAAAGTATGGTAGTTTCTATGGATGTTCTAACTATCCTAATTGTAAGTTTACGACTAAATAAAGCTAACAATATGAATATGAAATCATTTTTCTTTGGACTTTGTGGCTGGTGTCGTATTGACGCTAGCTGCATTATTCGTTATCGGCTTAGCAAATCAAAATGCTGAAGATGTTGATCCTATCAATACTAAAGTTTCCTACTTCCTCGCAACTCCATCAAACATAGCACATTAGAGATATATCGCAGAGTGTAAAGCGTAAAGAATCAACATTTTAACACGGTATTAAAATGCGTTTTCTCTGTAATTGCCCGAAAATAAGCTCGTTGAGCTTAGCGAGCATCGCAGAAGCGTAAACTACAGCATCCGTAACGCACCAGCCAAAAACAGGAGCTAACTCACTCAGCGAGCGTGAGAGCATGTCCAGATTTCTCATTCTTTTTTCATCCAACGCCTGTAGCACCAGACGAAGAGCGAGAGGCGCACCAGCCAGTCTGTGATCATTGCCAGCCATGTCCCTTCCGCTCCGTATGAGCGTGGCCAGCCCATGGCCTCTATCAACCCAAAGATGCCTGTTGCATCGAACACGTAGCTCAGCCCCACGCGTATCGTCCACATCGTCGCCATTGATACGCACATCGTGAACATGGCGTGACCCGAAGCGCGCAATGCGTTTGGAAGTGTGAACGACAGTGGCCACCATAGCATTGCGCACACGCCGTGCGTCATGGTCATCAGCCAAGCCAGTCCGCTCACTTCGTCCGAGAGTCCGTACAGCCCTATCACCTCGGGTGCGAAGATCACCATCGGTATGTTTATGGCGATCAACCCTATGTATGCGGCACCCACAAGGCGTTTGACGTAGCGGTCCGCCTCGTCTTTGCGGCCTGCCCCTACGCATTGCCCCACTACTGTAAGCATCGCTAAGCCTACTGATGCGCCAGGAAACACTTGGAAAGAGGCCAGCGTCGCCGTCACGGCATTGGCTGCCACCGCCGTCGTGCCATATGTGGCTATGAGTGACAATACTATAAGTTTCCCGACTTGGAACATTGAGTTCTCCACGCCGCTTGGTATCCCGACAGACAATATCTTTTTTATCAGTGCCCCGTCAAAGTCAATTTTCCCAAGTCCGCGTATGTCCACTTTTGCGCCGCTTTTGTCGCTCATTAGTCTCAAGCGCCTTATCAGTATTACCGCTCCGACTGTCCGGGCGGCTACTGTAGGCAGTGCAACGCCTTCAACTCCGCATCCCAGCCCGAATATCAATAAGGCGTTGCCGCATACGTTTATCATGTTGGCAATCACGGCCGTTTGCATACTGATGTTCGAGTTCCCTTGTGCGCGGAATAATGCGGCCGCCGAGTTGTAGATCGCTATCCCGGGCAGGGCGAATAGCGTTATAATGAAATATTTCTGGCTGTTTGCCATGACTTCGGGTGTCACAGCTCCGAATGTTCCGCTCAATATCGGTCGGTGTAAGAGCAAGCCGCTAATCAGGATTATGACGCTTGCTGCCCCACCCACGTAGAGCAGCTGTTTCGCCGAGTCTGAAGCCTTCTTCGTGTTGCCGCTCCCTATCATCTGCGAGCATACCACGGCCCCGCCCGCTGCCAGTGCGGCAAACAACTGGGTGAGCAATACGTTTATCTGGTCTACAAGAGATACGCCGCTCACCGCGTCTTCGCCCAACGAGGCTACCATTATGATGTCGGCCATGCCCACTGTTATCTGAAGCAGCTGCTCTACCAGCAGAGGCCATATTAGTCGCCACAAGTCTCGGTTGCTGAATACGTGGGATACTTTTTCTCGAGTAATGTTGTCGTCCATAGTGTAAAAATCGCCTATTGACGTAGGTAGATGCTGCGCCAAATATATGAATTCTCACTTTTTTAGCATACGTAGCCTTAGCACACGTGTCTTCCACTTCCCCCATTTTCCTTCTCACAAACACTCTTCACCCCCTCCTTTCCACCTTTATACCTTTTTAACAACCCCGTCCAACCCCCTGACACCCACCCCGAAACCCACCCCCGCGCCCGCCCCGCGGCGCGCTTTTTCCCGCCGCCCCCTTGCAAAACCGAAACTTCTCCCTACCTTTGCACCCGCTTTCGGAAACGAAAACGAGCCGCCACGGCGGGGGAGGAAAAAAATCCACGAGACTCTTGCAGGAGTCGGAGAAACCTCCTAACTTCGCAACTCGGATTTCGCCCCGCTAAAACGGGGAAGACAAAGACGAAGCCAAAGCACATTGACATACTGGAAGTGACGCACACAACAAGCAGGCGGTGCGGCGGCGACGCCGCCCGCCGAGCG
>SFNC01000173.1 GCA_004554255.1 Bacteroidales bacterium | reverse complement strand
CTTGCCATTGTTTCATTCCGCAAAGTTAACTATTTTTGCCTGTTATTTAACAACCGCTTTTTTACATTGACCCCTTTTGTATACAATAAAAAGATTTATGGCGTATTAATTGGCGGTTCGGTATTTTTTGAGTAATTTTGCAATGTCATGTCAGTGAGCAAGATAAAATCCGATTTCTCTACTGTCGGCGTCACGGGTTTCGTGGCAGCTATCGGCATCCTTTGGGCGGTATTCTATCTTTACACTCTGTTGGTGGGCGATGATCTGAATTATGCAAATGTGTTTTCGGACGCCAACGGGCTGGGGAATGGTTATTACAGCTATGAGACACTGACGTCATTTCTGCACAATCACTATAACGATACCAACGGGCGTTTTGGCAATCTGCTGCTGACGCTCGCCATCAGTTATGTGCCGCTGTGGCTGTCAGAGGTCCTGAGTGGGTTGATGGTGGCACTGATGACGGGATTGATTCTTTATTTCGCGGGGCTGTATCCCGGTCGGGGGAGAGGCCTCGCTGCTGTTTCGGTGGCCGCTTTTATCGCCGTGTTTTTCCCGTGGTACGACTATTTCGACATTATAGATGTCAGCTTTAACTATGTATGGGCGGCGGTGTTCGCGCTTGGCTTTATGGTACTTATGAAGCGCGATGTGTCGCTGCCGCGGAATGTTCCTGGCGCAACGCCGGTCTTCCTGTTCTGCCTGTTTGCCGGCGCTTTTCACGAGGCACTCGCGTTGCCGATGTGCGCCGGTTTGCTTTACGTGGTTATAGTGAAACGTGCGTACACGCCAGCGGCGTTGAGGATGCTCGGCCGCAATCGTGCGGCCTACCTGGTGGCATTCGTAACAGGAAGTGTAATTCCGGCAATCTCTCCGGGCCTGTGGATGCGTTTTTTCTCGGCAGACAAGGCTGCTGATGCCGACATGGGGATGCTTATCCTGGTTTCGGCGCCATTGGCGCTGGTGTTTATGCTACTGATATTATGCGAGTTGCTGACACATGTCGGTCGCCGGCGTTTGCGCAGCTACTTCATGTCGGAGAAATCGTTCTGGTTCGTGGCTGCAGTCTGCAGTCTGCCTATAATTGCCGCAGGCGGCATTATAGGCAGGAGTGGATTTTTTGCACAGATATTTGCACTTATAGCTATACTGCAGTATTTGCATCCCTGGACGTACATCCGGGTGCCGAGGAAAGTCGCCGCCGTCGGGGCTGCGGCTATCGCCCTGCTTGTTGTGGCTCAGATGGTTGCGCTGTGCGTGATACACCGCGACGCATATATGGCCGGATGCCGCATTTATAGCGAATACGCCCGCTCGGCCGACGGCATTGTATACTGCGACCAGCCCGATGAGTCGCAGCGGCCGCTGTGGGCATGGTCGCGTGTGCGAAATCTGCATATTGACGATGACTTCACTGTCTATGCTCTGCAAAGGCGCTATAATCATAGCCACCCACTGGTATTGCTGCCGGAATGTGCCCGCGGCATTGATCTGAACAGCCTTGACTCTACCGCCGAGGTGCGTCTGTCGTCCGCCGGGACTATTGTCGGCGCTATCCCCGCCGGAGCAATAATGCCCGACTCCACACACTGGACAAGGCCCACTGTAGGCTACACCGCCGACCGCTCGCACATAATCATGCCGATTCCGCGTCCCGGTCGCCCGGACCTCTACTATATCGCGCCACGCATAATCCTCTTCGGCGACAAATAACCGCGCTTGGCAAACTGTCTCCTCTGCGCTGAGTTCCACAGTTTCCTCTGCGCACTCTGTGTGCTCTGCGCGAGATTAAAATTCGCTATGCGTGAGGTGCTTGCGTATCTGGATAATCAAGAATTATTACGCGCGAAATTTAAATGAGTGAATACTCAAAATTTATACCGACACGACACAGAAACGGGACGGCTTATTGTGTTAGAAATACTCGCCAGCTGCCGTCTCTCTCGCCGCGTTCAACATATTTTTTTGAAATGAGTTTGCCAAGCAGTTTTTGAATGGCTGTGATGCTGATGTTGGTTTCTTCTTTCATGTCTGCGAGTGTCAGAGTCGGTTGGGTACGTATGGCGTTCAGGATTTTTGTGTAGTTAGGCGTGCGGAAGGCAATGCGTTCTCCGTCATACCACCATACGTTTTCATTCTTCTCGCTTACGAACAGAACATCATTATATATCTCTGTAGCTACCAGTTTGTTAAAATACTTTAGGAATGGGCGTATATCCCTGATGTCTGCGTGCGCGCCGTCACTCGGCACGGGGCCAACTTCAAGGTCTGCCTTGTGCAGTGCTTCCAGGTATTCACTTTTCTTGCGGCTACGTACTACAATCATCGGATAGTTGTGTCGTGTGAGAATATAATTTACCAACAGTCGTGCGATACGTCCGTTGCCATCTTCAAATGGATGAATGCGAATATAGCGGTAGTGGAACAAGGCTGCCAACTCTATTGGAGATAGTTTTTCCTCCTGTTCAGCAGTATTGTACCAGTCAACCAGATCGGCCATTAGTCCCGGTGTTTCC
>SFNC01000172.1 GCA_004554255.1 Bacteroidales bacterium | reverse complement strand
TTGAGGCGGGCTGTAAGCCCAGTTGCTGCCCATAGCCCAGGGCAACGCCCTGGGGAAACGTATGCCGCGATTATTACATTCGGCATTTTTGCGCTGGCGCAAAAATGCCACGCACCAAAAGCGCGTAATCCCTAAACGCCACACGGGGCGTTGCCCCTCATAAAGCAGGCTGCTCTTACAGAGCGAGACACTTTAATCAATGCATCACCATTTCCCAGGGCGTTGCCCTGGGCAGGGGGCAACAATTGGGCTTACAGCCCGCCCCAGTCATAGTGTTTTGAAAATATGCCGCCTACAATGCCACAGACAATGAACTCCAAGCCCTCTTTCGCGCATGAAATTGCGGGCGTGGGCACAAATCGCGGGAAATAAAGCATTATTGTTAGCAAAAAAGGCAGTATAAAGGCAGAAAGTTTGATTTTTTGTTTGTCAGAAAGAAAAATGTAACTAATTTTGCCGCTATCTATTCAGACTTACGCTGAACAAACGGATAATATACAGGTATTAGTTATTATATAATCGGATAATCATTTTTATTGTTCAACTTAATTTAATAATCACGCACATGAAGAAATTTTTACTTCTGATTGCTGCCGTAGTAGTTACTATGACGGCAAGCGCACAGCCTAAGACTCTTGGTAAGTCTAAGGTTGATGCTAAGGTTGAAAAGCAGCAGTTGCCCGACTTCCTGCTTAAGGCCAAGACTGTAAATCCTTTCGGCGACTTCAAGAAGGGTATCGTTACTGCTCCGCAGAAACAAAAAATCCAGTCGCGCGAGGACGAAATCGATGCGTCTAAAATCCTCGATCTCTGGTGCTGGGCTGACTCTTCTGCTACTTTTGCAGGCCTTATCAACATGCCCTCATCGGCAACTGAAATGCGTTGGGGTGTGGCTTTCCCCGAAGGCTTAATGAAGAAGTATGTTGGCAACACCATCGACCAGATTGCTTTCTACGCTACTCCTGGTACGCTCACCAACTGCTCTGTTTGGGTGATGAGCCTGAAGACGGGTCAGGTTGTATGGCAGCAGGCTTGCAGCCTTAATGAATTTAAAGCTAACGTTATCGCTTGCACCGATCCTTACACCATTACGGGTGACGGCATCATGGTAGGTTACACGGCTTACGTTAAGTCGCCTTCTTACAACAACTATCCAGTGGCTGCCTGCGTTTATCCCACTTCTGTTGATGGCGGTGCTTATTTCTACTATGGCGGTTGGTACAACACCTCTACTTGGTTCTACGAAGACTGCTACGCTGCAAACTTCATTCAGTGCTACACTAGCGGCACGGCTGGCCGTAAGGACAACGACCTGACCGTTATCGGTACTGATGGCCTGCGCGGCGAGCTCTCTGCCGGTAACCAGCAGTTCGGCGCTTACGTGCGCAACTATGGTATGACGGAGATCTCTTCGTTCGACTACACTTACGAAGTAGACGGCAACACGACCAGCGGTACGGTTAATCTTCCCACTCCTCTCGGTTACCTCGGCGCAAAGGGCGTGGCTGTAACCGAAGTTAAGCCCAACAGCAAGGGCGTTTACGCCGGTACGTTCACTGTGACTAAGGTTAACGGCGGCAATGACGGCGCAGCAGAAGACAACGTAGCCCCTGTTCCCGTCGTTGCCCTCGACGGCGGCGTGAAGAGAATGAACGTAATCGAAGAGTGGACCAGCACGGAATGCGGCTGGTGTCCGCGCGGCATCGTCGGTCTCGACAAGATTAAGGAAGCCTATAAGGACGACCTCCTTCCCATCTCCGTGCACACTTATTTCAGCGCACAGGGTGACGATCCCCTCGAAGTTACCTCTTATCAGGAGGTGCTTGAAAGCTATGCCACCGGCTTCCCCGGCGCATCTATCAACCGCGAATACAACGATGTTGACCCGTACAGCAACTTTGAAGACTTCCCCAATATCTTCTATCAGCACTGCGAAGCCACCCTCGGTCTCGCCACTTCTGAAGAAGACATGGGTGCCAGCGTAAAGATCACGCCTTCTATCGAGTTCAACATCGATGTACCTGCTAATCACTACGGCCTTGCTTACGTTATCACCGAAGACAACATCACGGGCGTAGATCAGCTCAACTACTACTATGGTCTTCCTGATAGCTACTTCGAAGGTGCTGACGACCTGAAATTCCTCCAGACGACTACTCCGACCGACCAAAAGCAAGGTTCTGACGGCAACGGCGGAACGGTTATGCTCTATTACTACCAGCCCACGTTCAACGACATCGCCCGCACGATTGACTCTCCTTGGGGCGACAAGCACCTCCTGCCCGCTTGCAAGGCCGGCGAAAAGGTAACGCTTGATCCTGTTGTCATTGAAATGCCCAGCAGCATCGAAAGTTCTAAGACCGACGACGTTAACGTAACGGCTCTTCTGATTGACCAGCGCACCGGTGTCATCGTAACCGCCAGCCGCGTGAAGTTCGACGAAAGCGGTTGGGCAGTAGGCATCAACAAGGTTGAGAACGCTACCGACGAACCCGTTATCGAAGTAGCAGAAGGCGCATTCAACGTTACGGCTGAAAA
>SFNC01000171.1 GCA_004554255.1 Bacteroidales bacterium | reverse complement strand
TAAATTTCGCCAAGTCTCATCGGTCATGTAGCCCGCTACACTCCCTCTTCAACTTGCGAAATTTCCTCGAAAATACACCGCCCCTGCATTAACAAATATAGGGGAACAGGGTCTTAGCAATGTATGTTACTCTTCTGCCTTAGGTTCTGAGTCCGTGGACTTTACAGGCAGAGGTGGCGGAGTGTCATCGTCGTTTTCCTCGGATTTCTCCTCACTTTTGTGCTCGTTGAGGGCAAGAATCTCGTCGGTACGCGAAGCCCATTGCCTTTTTCCGAAGATATCCTCCACATCGTTAGTGAAGATTACTTCGCGTTCAAATAGCAGTTCTGTAAGCTTGGCATGACCGTCCTTATATTTGAGCAGGATGTCTTTTGCTCTCTGGTACTGCTCGTTAAGGATGCGAGATACCTCAGAATCAATTATTTTAGAGCGTTCCTCGCTGTACGGTTTGCTGAAACCGTACTCCTGGCCTGTGGAGTCGTAGTAGCTGATGTTCGGGATGGCACTTGACATACCGTAATAAACTACCAGCGAATAAGCGATTTTGGTAGCGCGTTCCAGATCGTTAAGCGCACCGGTTGCCACCTGTCCGATAAACAGTTCCTCAGCGGCGCGACCGCCCATCAGCGAGCAGATTTTGTCAAGCAGGGCCTGAGCGGGAACCAGCTGGCGTTCTTCGGGCAGATACCATGCGGCACCGAGGGCTTTACCACGCGGAACGATAGTTACTTTGATAAGGGGGTCGCCATATTGCAGGTGCCATGATACGGTTGCGTGTCCGGCCTCGTGAACGGATATTCCGCGTTTTTCCTCGGTTGTGGTGATTTTGCTTTTCTTTTCAAGACCACCGATGATACGGTCAATGGCGGCATTGAAGTCTTCAAGCGTCACCACCTGTTTGTTGTGTCGGGCCGCGATAAGGGCGGCTTCGTTGCAGACATTTGCAATGTCGGCACCGGAGAAACCGGCGGTCTGCCGCGCGAGGAGGTCAATGTCCAGGTCGTCGGCCTTCTTTATGTTACGCAGGTGCACGCCGAAGATGGCGACACGGTCGTTAACATCGGGGAGGTCTACGAAAATCTGCCTGTCGAAACGTCCGGCACGCAACAGGGCCTTGTCAAGAATATCCACACGGTTTGTGGCGGCAAGGCATATAACACCGCTGTTGCTGCCGAAACCGTCCATCTCTGTAAGAAGCTGATTCAGAGTGTTTTCGCGTTCATCATTAGAGCCCATATTCGGGTTGCGACCTCGGGCGCGTCCTACGGCATCAATTTCGTCAATGAAAACGATGCAGGGAGCCTTTTCTTTGGCCTGTCTGAATAAGTCACGCACACGGGAAGCACCCACGCCGACAAACATTTCAACGAAGTCCGAGCCGGACATTGAGAAGAACGGCACGTCCGCTTCTCCGGCAACGGCCTTGGCCAACAGGGTTTTACCCGTTCCGGGAGGGCCTACCAGAAGCGCTCCCTTGGGAATTTTGCCGCCGAGGTCGGTGTATCGCTGCGGGTTTTTCAGGAATTCCACAATTTCCTCAATCTCGGTCTTTGCCTCGGAGAGTCCGGCTACATCCTTGAATGTCACCTTGTTGGCGTTGTTTTTATCGAAAACCTGCGCTTTAGATTTGCCGACATTGAATACCGACGAGCCGCCGCCACCGCCTCCGGACATCCGTTTCATAAGGAAAATCCACAGGAAAACGAGCAGGACAATCGGGCCGAAAGAGAAGAGGATGTTATACCAGCCGCTTGTGCCGTTTACGTACTTTTCCTCAATGGGTTTCAGACCGTTTGAAACACGATTGGCGTTCCATTTTTTGATCTGGTTTGTAATCTCGTCGGCGCTGGGGATATCGGTACGGAAAACGGCCTTGACAGGGCGACCGGGAGCCTGCTGCAAGTCCTTGAAATTCTTGCGTGCGGCATCTTCGGTGAGAATGCCCTCGGCTTCGCGCTTGTCACCGTATATGATGATTTTGTCGAAACCGTTCTTTTCGGCAGTTTCGGTGAAGGTGGTATATGAGACCTCCTGGGAGTTTGTTTCGTTGTTGAGATAGTAGAAGCCCACGATGAACATAATCACGAAGGCATACATCCAGAACATGTTGAATCCGAAGCGGTTTTTCTTACCGTTCGGGCCGCCCGGTTTTAAAGGGCGGGGGGGAGGAAGGGGCATAATATATTGTAATTATTTAAGGCAGGGACAGAACGGCTGTACCATACCGATTAATTAATAATTTAGTCAGTCAAGATCCGGAACTTCGCTGATAACAGCATCGCTCCAAAGCTCTTCGAGGTTGTAGCGACGTCTGGCTTCGGGCACAAAAATGTGCACGAGTATTGAGCCATAGTCAATTACAATCCACTCGGAGTTGGTGTAACCGTCGTAATTGTACGGTTTTATTTTTGCATGTTCAAGCAGATAATCGCGCACCGAGTCTGCGATAGCCGCGACTTGCATGGACGATGTTCCTTCTGCGATGATGAATTTAGAAGTGGCGGCAGAGTCTATGTGGCTCATGTCCACGATAGTGATTGCGCGACCCTTGCGGTCCTGAATGCCGTC